>NZ_CP007790.1:0-325908 GCF_000835165.1 Corynebacterium marinum DSM 44953 | reverse complement strand
TCGGAGACCGGGACCGTGGCGACGCCGCCGTCGGCGTCGACCAATTCGGCGTCGTCGGGGAGCAGCTCGGCGAGCGCGTCGAGGGCGGAGGATGCCGCGCCCAGTGCGCGCATCTCCATCCAGTGGCCCAGCAGCATGATGGTCACCAGCAGTGCCAGTTCCCACCAGAAGTCGAGGTCGAATGAGCCGATGCCCAGTGTGGTCACCCAGGAGGCCACGAATGCCACGGTGATCGCCATGGCAATGAGCAGCATCATGCCGGGCTGGCGTTCCCTGATTTCCCGGGCGCCGCCTTTGAGGAACGGCGAACCACCGTAGATGAAGATGACCGTGCCCAGCACCGGGGCGATCCAGGTGGACCCCGGGAATTCGGGCAGGTGGTAGCCGAGCAGGTGGGCGACCATCGGGCTGAAGAAGACCACCGGCACGCTCAGGATCAGCGACCACCAGAACTTGCTGCGGAACATCGCCACGCTGTGTCCGGCGTGCTCGCCGTGGCCGTGGACGTGGTGGTCATCCGGTTCTTCGGCATGTCCCGGGTGGCCGTGCGCTGGCTGGCCGTGATCGTGATCGTGGGGGTTCGAACTCATGACGCTTTCTCCTGTTCAACGAGACTGCAGATCAACCGGGGCCGGCATGCGCGCCCTCGGCGCCGGGGACCTGCCGCAGTCGCCCCACACCAACCAGGCTATACCCCTACAGGGTATATGACAAGGCTTTATCCTACTTCGCCCCATCCTCCCGCCCGGTCCGGCTCAGCGGCGGAACGTCCGCGCGGAGTTGGACCGGGCCTCGATCAGGAGGGAGGAACCGAGCATGAGCACCGTCGCCGCCATAGGGTGCAGGACGCCCGCGACGGAGGCCAGCAGCGCGACGGCGTTGTAACCCCACGCGAAGATGATGTTCTGGTCGATGATCCGGCACACCCGGCGCGACTGCGCGATCAGCTGCGGAATGGCGGAGACGTCGCGTCGCAGGACGATGATGTCCACGCCGTCGTGGCCCGAGAGTGCGATGTGGTCGGTCTCGTCGTCGTCGCCCATGAGGATCCCGATGTCCGCGACCCGCAGCGTCGGCAGGACGGAGGAGTCGCCGACCATGGCCACCGTCGCGCCCTGCGTGTGGAGGGAACGCACGGTGTGGGGCTTCCTCGCCGGCGCGATACCGGCCAGGACCCGGGAGACGCCGATGCGGTCCGCGTACCTGCGGGCCACCGGGTAGGTGTCCCGGGTGAGCATCACCGTCTCGACGCCCATGTCCTCGAGCTGCTCGACGGCCTCCTGAGCATCACCCTTGACGGCGTCATGCAGGGAGATCACCCCCCTGTCCTTGCCCTTCCAGCGCACGATGAGCGGGGTGCCGCCGGAGACCACCGCCGCGGCGAGCCTGCCCCCCAGGTCGGACATGGTGCGGGGGCGCCACAGGACCGCCTCCACCTGCGTCTTGGTGACGGTGCCGTCGGAGGAGACTGCAGGCAGCTCCACCAGCCCGGTGAAGTTTCCGTCGGCGTCGATCTCCGCGTGGGCGACATCGATCCAGTGCGGGATGTCCTCGCCGCCGGCGCCGGCGTCGCGCGCCTCCCGGGCGGCGCGGACCAGGGCCTGGGACACCGGATGGTCCGACTCCAACGCCAGCGCCCCGGCGACGCGCAGGATGAGCTCGGGGTTCTCACCGCGGGCGGCGGTCACCGTCTCCACCCCCATGGCGCTGCCGGCGAGCGTGCCGACCCGGTTGAAGACCACGGTATCGATCATCTCCGTCTGACGGACCGTCGCACCGTCGCGGATGAGGATGCCGTTGCGCACCGCCGCCTCGATGCCGTGGCGGATCGCCAGCGCGGGCGACAGTGCCAACGCGACCGGGGCGACACTGGCCAGGACCGCCAGGGCGGTGGCGAAAGCGGCGTTGAGGTTCCCCGCGATGAGCACCCACAACACGAAGTCCAGCGCCGCCAGTCCGAGGGCCGCGGGGATGAGCATGGCTGCGGTGCGGGTGGACAGCAGCGTCGAGCGGTGCTGCTTGATGTTCGCGTCGCGGACCCACCGGTGGACCGCCGACAGACGGGTGCGGTGGCCGGTGTGCACGACCCGGACCTTGATGCGCCCGTCCAGGTTGCGGGAACCGGCGTAGACGTAGGAGTTGACCTTCACCCGCTCGAGGTCGCGCCCGCCCGTGTTGATGAGGCCGCGGTTGATGGTGCAGGATCCGCCCACGACGGTGCCGTCCACGGGGATCAGCTCCCCCGCGTTGATGACAATGTCGTCGCCGACGTTGACCTCCTGGAGCGGGAGTTTCTCGACGCCGCCCGCCGTCTTGTGCCGCGGCACCACCTCGACGGGGTGGAGCGGCGCGGGGCGGTGCTCATCCATCTCGTCGAGGAGGCTGATGCGTGTGCGCATGGTCAGCAGGCGTCCGGCGAGCAGCAGCACGGTCATGCCGCACGCGACGTCGAGGAAGAGTTCACCGTCCGCGATGCGCCGGTGTTCGAAGGCGAACCACTGGGGGTGGGACTGCCAGCCGAGATCCCCGGCGGTGGTGAACAACAGCATCACCACCGACCAGATCGTCGCCGCGATGACCGCCACGGAGCTGGCCGCGTCGAGTGCGGTCAGGCCACGGCGGGCACCGCCGACCATCGCGCGGTGGAAGGGCCACGCCCCCCACGTCACCACGGGGAGTGCCAGGCCGAGGGTCACCCACTGCCACCCCTCGAACTGCAGGGCCGGGAAGTAGGTCATGAGCAGCACCGGCACGGCCAGCGCCACGCACACCAGCAGGCGGCTCGGGGTGAGGAGGTCCCGGGCGGTGAACAGGAGGTCCTTGGGTTGGGCACTCTCCGCCACCCGGAGCCGGTCCTCGTGTCCGCCGAGGAACCCGGCGCGGCGGGCGCGCTCCAGGCTGCGTTCCTCGTCCTCGAGGTGACGGCGGTATTTCCACGGCAGGCGCCGGGGCCGCCGGGAGGGCCGATCCGTCGGGTCGGGGTGCATGTAGCGGCGCCGCAGGGAGGCGTCGGTGAGCACGGCGCGGACACCGAAACCTTCGATGACGGCGGCGAGATCATCGGGGTCGACGGTGTCGGGGGCGGTGATCCAGGCGGTGGCCTTGGGGAAGACGATGCGGGCGCGCACGCCGTGAACCGCCTCGAGCGCAGCCTCGATCGCGGAGATGTCGGGGGCGTTGGTCAGCCCCTCCAGCTCGAAGGCGTAGGAGACCTTGGGCCGGTCCTCGTCGATCTGGAGCTCCCCGGAATCGACGTCGAAACCGACGGCGCGGGCCGCGGCCCGCGCCTCCTCGAGTGCCGACGCCACCTGATCGATTCGGTCCATAGTCCGAAGACTAGTCCTCCTGCCCGCTCATCCGCTGAATGTGACGGTTGGATTCCGGGCGGAAGAGCATCACGGCCGCCGCGCCCAGCAGGACCACGATGAGGAGCATGCTGAAACCGCCGACCTGGATGGCGAAAGCGACGATGTTGAAGAACACGGCCAGGGCGAAGACCACCGCCATCACCCGTCGGGAGATCCGGCCGCCGACCTTCAGCTGCGCGGCCAGGGCCGCGATGACCAGACCCGCGATGATGTTGAACGAGCCGAGGAAGCGGATGTTCCGCCGGAAGGCCTCGATGACCTCCGCGGACGCTCCGGCATCGCCGTTGAAATCCTGGGTCAGGACCACCAGGCCGGTGAAGACCATGAGGATCGCCGCCGCGACGCTTAAGTAGTAGCCCCAGCGCAGGGGGGTGGGCCAGGTGTCGCCGTCTTCTCCGGCAGCGACCTTGCGCGGGCCGCGGTTGGGGTCATCCGGGGAGGTGTACATGCCGGGGAACATGCTGGGCACGGCTGCTCACTTTCGTCGGGGGTCGGTCCGATGGCCTGAGTCGTCGATTTCGCGGGTCCACTTGAGGGTCTCGGGCCGGAAGGAGAAGATCAGGCCCAGGACCGCGGCGACGCCGACGATGATCTGCACGCCGCCGTCCAGGAGGTACATCGCCACCGGGACGTCGTTGCCGCCGGGGGCGGCCACGAACAGCAGCAGGGTGCGGAACCCGAAGTAGAAGCCGAATACCAGCAGCATCCGGCGGGCCAAGCCGGCGTGGCGGGACCGGCGGTTGATCAGTACCAGCATGAACGCCAGCAGACCCATGATCGCCACGCCCAGAGCGCCGGCGAGGACGATCGACGTATAGACCGAGGTGGTCACCGCCCCCTCGCTGAGCTCCGCGGCCTGATCCTCGGACAGGGCGTCCTTGGCGGCGGACAACAGCGCGGACGGGTCCATCAGGCCGATGGTGACGCTGAGGATCTGATGGAGGATCTCCCCGCCGACGGCCACCGCGAACAGCAGCAGCATCAGGCGGATGGTCTCGGGTCTGCCGTTGTCTGGTGCGGCGGTCCGGGTGTCCGGGGCAGTGTCAGTCATCGGCGGTTGTTCAGCACCCGGGCGGCGTCGGTGGCGAAGTAGGTGAGGATCTGGTTCGCGCCGGCCCTCTTGATCGAGGTCAACGACTCCATCATCACGGCCTCCAGGTCGAGCCAGCCGTTGCGCGCGGCCGCCTGGAGCATCGCGTATTCACCGGAGACCTGGTACGCGGCCACCGGCACCGGGGAGGCTTCGGCGACGGCGCGCAGAACGTCGAGGTAGGGCATGGCGGGCTTGACCATGATGAAGTCGGCGCCCTCCTCGACGTCGAGCTCCGCCTCCAGGAGAGACTCCCGAACGTTCGCGGGGTCCTGCTGGTAGGTGCGGCGGTCGCCCTCCAGGGACGAACCGACGGCCTCCCGGAAGGGGCCGTAGAACGCGGAGGCGTACTTCGCGGAGTACGCCATGATGGACACGTCCTCGTGGCCGGCGGCGTCGAGGGCCTCGCGGATGGCCAGGATCTGCCCGTCCATCATCCCCGAGGGGGAGATGATGTGCGCGCCGGCGTCGGCCTGCGCCACCGACATCTGCTGGTAGAGCTCGAGCGTCGCGTCGTTGTCGACGACCGCCCGGCCCCACCGGTCCTGGCGGACCACTCCGCAGTGCCCGTGGTCGGTGAACTCGTCCAGGCAGGTGTCCGCCATGATCAGCAGGTCGTCGCCGAACTCCTCCCGCATGGCCGCCAGGGCGTGGTTGAGCACTCCGTCCGGGTTGCAGGAGGGGGTGCCTTCCGCGTCCTTGTCCTCGTCGCGGGGCACGCCGAACAGGTCGACGCAGCGCACGCCTGCCTCGAGAGCCTCATGGGCGGCGCGTTTGAGCGAATCCAGGGTGTGCTGGTGCACGCCGGGCATCGAGGAGATCTCGCGTGGCGCGTCGATGCCGTCGGCGATGAACATCGGCAGGATCAGGTCGGCCGGGCGCAGGACGGTCTCGGACACGAGCTCCCGCATCGCCGGGCTGGACCGCAGGCGGCGGGGGCGGCGGGTGGGCACGGGCACATACGGGGTCGACTGGTCAGTCACAGCGGGTGCTGGTCCTTCCGGGGACGGAGATGGATGATGTTTCCCGCCATCATAGGCACCGGCGAGCGGTGGCCGAGGCGGGCCTGCGCGGAGGAAGGGACGGGGTGCCGGAAAATGCGGCGGGGCGCGGGCGCACCTGTTTTCGGTAAACGCAGGTCGCAGGGGGACGACGACGCGGAGGCCGGTCAGTTTTCCGGGCCTCCGCCCGGTCCGGCGCGAGGGCCTCACCGTGCCCCTGCCGCGGCGCTGCTACTCCCCCGCCGCCTTGCGGCGGGCGCGGCGCTTCTTGCGCGGCGGCGGGAGCTGGCCCGCAGCGCGCAGACCCGCGACGTGTTCGGCGAGGGCGTCGACCAGGTCGGGGACCTCGGCGATCTCCGGGACGACGTCGACACGCAGCCCCATCTCCCGGGCGGTGGCCGCGGTCATGGGGCCGATGCAGGCGATGATGGTGCGCTGGTGCGGCTTGCCGGCGATGCCCACGAGGTTCTTCACCGTCGAGGAGGAGGTGAAGCAGACGGCGTCGAAACCGCCTGACTTGATCATCTCGCGGATCTCCGCGGAGGGCGGCGCGGCGCGGACGGTGCGGTAGGCGACGACGTCGTCGACCTCCCAACCCCGTTCGACGAGGCCGTCGACGAGGACGTCGGTGGCGATGTCCGCCCGTGGCAGCAGCACACGGCCCACCGGGTCGAGGTCCTCGAGGTAGTCGGGGAACACCTCGACCAGACCGGCGGCATTCTGCTTGGTCACCTCGGGCAGCAGCTCAGGAGTCATGCCCAGGTCGCGGACCGCCTGGGCGGTCTTCGTGCCCACGGCGGCCAGGCGGACGCCAGCGAAGGAGCGGGCGTCGAGGCCGAACTCGACGATCTTCTCCCACACGGCGGACACGGCGTTGACGGAGGTGAACACGACCCACTGGTAGCGGCCCTCCACGATGCCCTTGATGGCGCGTTCCATCTGGGCGGGGTTGCGGGGCGGCTCGACGGAGATCGTCGGCACGGAATGCGGGATCGCGCCGTAGCCGGACAGGCGCGCGCTCATCGACGCCGCCTGCTCCTTCGTCCGCGGGACCAGCACACGCCATCCGTAGAGCGGGCGGTTCTCCCACCAGGAGTACTTGGTGCGGTCGTCGACGCCCTTGCCCAGGGTGATCACGAGCTGGCCGGGCAGTTCCGCATCCAGCCGGCCCAGGGTCCCCAGGGTGGCGTCGTGGGTGCGCTGCAGGCGGGTCGTGCCGTTGACGGTGACGTACACGGGGGTGTCCGCGCCCATGCCCCGGGAGGTGAGCTCGGCGGCGATGGTGGCCAGATCATCGGCGGTGGCCTGCAGCACCAGCGGCTGCGGAGCGCTGGCCAGCTGATCCCAGTCCACATTGTTGTTGGTGACGTCGGTCTCCGTGAAGGTGGAGCCCAGTCCGATGCCCGCGAAGGACGGGACCGTCGACGGCAGGGACATGCCCGGCACGATCTGGAACTCCAGGCCGGCGGCCGCGACGGCGGCGATCTCCGCCATCGTCGCATCCCGGGTCAGCGGGTTGCCCGACACCAGCCGGACGACGTCGCCGTCGGCCTCGTCGAGCGCCTCACGCAGTTGCGCGACGACGTCCGCGGGCTTGAGGGAGACCACGTCGCGGATGTCGGCGGCGGTCGGCGCGGCCGGGCGGGGTGGACGACGGCGGGCGCCGGCCTCCTTCGCTTCGGCGCAGATGCGCTCGTACTCGGCTTCGGCGGCGTCGATGCGCTCCTGCGGGACCGGCAGCGCGGAGGCCACCACCTCGCGCACGCCGCTGAGCACGCCCGGGTCTGTCACAGCAATGGATGTGGCAGCGAGCACCTCGCGGGCACGGACGGTCAGCAGATCGGGGTTGCCGGGGCCTGCGCCGACGAAGACGACCATTCCCGGCTGGGAGGTCTGAGGGACCATGCTCATACAAATCTTTTCTAGTGTGGACGATTCACAACAGGTCTTGACACGGATGCACGCCCCTCCGCGGGGCTAAAGGGGGCCATATCGCTCAGGGGTGCGCACAGTGTGGTATTCACACCTTAATTTAGGAAGCCCGGAATACGAAAAGCCCGTTTCCGCGACCGGCGCCCGTCAGCCCCGTCACGGGCGCTGTCGGGGCCTCCGCGGGCCGGTGCGCCACGGGGGAGAATCAGCCCACGAGGGTGGACAGTTCGCGGGCGTAATCCTCCGCGTTGGGGGTGGAGATGATGATGCGGTTCACGGTGGCGGACTTCAGCTCCAGGACGATGCCCGGGCCCTTGCCGTGGCAGACCGAGAAGGTGCTGGACCCGGTCCCGTCGGCCGCCGTGAACGTGCCGGTGCTGATGAGGCCGGGGATACGGGTGCCGGGGGCGCGCTTGCCCGCGGGCACGGAACGGGCCGTGCCGCAGGCGTCACCGACGACGGAGACGCCCGTGATCACGCGGGTCGGGATGGTCAGGTGCGAGCGCCGGGCCGCGAGCTTCTCCCACCAGTCGAGCGCGACGGTGACCTGCCGGTCGGTGATCTTCAGAACAGCCATGGTTCTGGAGAGTCTATACGCCCGGGCGCTCCTTGGCGATGAGGTCGGCCGCTCCGCGCCCCAGCAGGTCCGCGGCCGCCGCCTCGCCCACGGCCACCGGGTCGGTGCCGGAGCCGGTGTAGACCAGCTGTGCGGAACCGTCGAGGGCGTAGACGCCGGCGGTGAGGTGGATGGTCCCGTCGGCGTCGATGGTCGAGTGGGAGGCGACGGGCGCGGTGCAGCCCGCCTCGAGGCGGTTGAGGACGATGCGCTCGGCGCGGGCGCAGGTGAAGGCGGCGGCGTCGAGAAGCTTGTCGACGGCCGCGCGCGCCGCCTCGTCGTCCGCCCGGCACTCGATGGCCAGTGCGCCCTGCGCGGGCGCGGGGAGGATCACGGACGGGTCGAAGACCTCGGTGGCGCGGTGGCCGAGGTCGACGCGGGACAGGCCCGCGTAGGCCAGCACGACGGCGTCGAGCTCACCTTCGGTGACCTTGCCCATCCGGGTCTCGATGTTGCCCCGCAGAGGACGGATGTCCAGGTCCGGCCGGACCGCCTTGAGCTGGGAGATGCGCCGCGGGGCTGAGGTGCCCACCCGGGCGCCCTGCGGGAGTCCGTCCAGGGTGAGGCCGTCGCGCGCGATGAGCGCCTCGCGGGCGTCGGCGCGAACGGGCACGACGAGGTGGAAACGCTCGTCGGGGGCCGTGGGCAGATCCTTGAAGGAGTGCACCGCGATGTCGCACTCGCCGGCCTCCAGGGCCTCGCGCAGCGCCTGGGTGAAGACGCCGACGCCGATGCGCTCGACGGGCGCCATGTTCACGTCGCCGGCGGTGGTCACCAGGTGCAGCTCGGCATCGTGGCCAGCCGCGATGAGGGCGTCACGCATGTGCCCGGACTGGGTGGTCGCGAGGTTGGAGCGGCGGGTGCCGATCTTCAGGGTCACGGAAAAAACTCCTTGTGGGTTATTTGGTGGTGAGCTGGCCCTCGGGCAGGTCCGCGACGGCGACGGCGACCGCCGGACCGTCCGTGGACAACCCGAACAGCTCCTGGAGCGCCGACTCGTAGGAGACGACGCCCGATTCGGCGGCGAGCTTCTTCACCCGCACGGTCGGCTCATGGAGGAGCTTGTCCACGACACGGCGGACTGTGCGGGTGACCTCTTCGAAGTCGGGGTCGCCGATGGCCGGGGTCCTCCCCCGCAACCTTTCGAGCTCGATGTCGACGAGTTCCGCCGCGTGCCGGCGCAGCGCCGAGACCGCCGGAACCACGTCTCGGACCCGCTGCTCCGAGGTGTACTCCTGCAGCTGCTGCGCCACGATCGCCAGCGCCTTGCTGTGGCCGGTCGCCTTGTCGCCGCGGCCGGAGATCGTCTGGTGGAGGCGTTCGATGTTGACCAGGTTCACACCGTCGAACTGGACCACCGCGTCGTCGATGTCGCGCGGCATGGACAGGTCGACGAGCATGAGGTCGCGTCGGCGCTGCTCGGGGATGTCGGCGGGGGTGATGGTGAATTCGTCGGCGCCGGTGGCGGACACGGCGAGGTCGACGCACGCCAGCGCGGACGCGCGGTCGTCGAAATCGACCACCTCCGCCGCGACGCCGGCTTCGCGGGAATGCTCCGCCAGGCGTTCCGCCCGCTCGCGCGTCCGGTTGGCGATGACGAGCTTGGCCACGCCCAACCGGCCCAGGTGGGTCGCCGCCAGCGAAGCCATCGCCCCAGCTCCGAGCACCAGCGCGGTCCGCCCCTCCAGGTTGTCGATCTGGAGGTTTTCCAGGGCTTCGTCGACGGCGACGGACACCATCGACGCTCCGGCGTCGTCGATGTCGGTTTCGGAGTGCACCCGCTTCCCGGTGTGCAGGGCGGTCTGCGCCAGGCGGTGCAGGGCCGGCCCGACCGTGCCCTTCTCCGTGGCCTCCTGGTAGGCGGTGCGCACCTGACCGATGATCTGCTGCTCGCCGACCACCATGGAGTCCAGGCCGGAGGCCACGACCATCATGTGCTCGGCGGCCGCGTCGGCGTACCGGACGTAGAGGTACCCCCGCAGGGTGTCGACGTCGACGTCGGACATCTCGTGCAACACCTCCACCACGTCCTGCACACCGGAGTGGAAGGAGTTGGTGACGGAGTAGATCTCCAGCCGGTTGCACGTGGAGACGATCATCGCCTCACTGAGCGAGGGACGTTCGACGAGCTGCGAGGTCGTGTCGTGCCGGACGGTCTCGTCCATGCTCAGCCGCTCGAGCAACGCCACCGGTGCCGACCGGTGCGACATTCCCACGACGAGCACACTCACGTTTTCCTTCACCGCTTTCCGCTGCACGGACAATGGACTGGCAGGCCCCGGGAGAGCTCCGTGCAGGCGCCCGCGGGGCGGATCATACAAAAGGATACCCCCGGGGCGCGGGAAAGCCCCATCCGACCCACCCGGTCAGGCCAGGGCGGCCGCCAACTCCGCGTCGTCGACCTCCCAGCAGGCGAACTCCTCGCCGTCGACGACGACGACCGGCACCCGGTCCCCGAACTCGACCGCCAGGGCCGGATCATGGTCCACGTCGACCACGTCGAGCTCCAGGCCGGCGGCCTCGACGACCGGCACGATCTGACGCTCCACGCGGGCGCACGAGCCGCACGCCGCCCGGACCATCAGCTCCACCGTCTCAGCCATACCCACCAGTCTCCTTCACCCCGGGCACTCCGCCCGTGTCGCGCTTACGATGGACACGATACCGCCCCATCCACCCCGCACACAGGAAGGCCCGGAACGCGCAGTGAGCCACTCCCCCGACGATCCCCTGTTCCCCGGCACGCCCCAGGAGTTTCTCGCCAGCTGGAGCGCCACCCGGGGCAACCTCCGCCGCTTCCTGGAGGATCGCGCGCTTCCGCCCATCAACGAGGAGTCCCAGCGCACCGCAGGCGAGGCCGCCGCAGCCGCCGCCGTGCAGGAGACCTTCGGAATCGAACTCGACGCCTTCTCCTCCGGCGTCGACTCGGTCAGCGGCTCCATCGAGGCGGCCGGCGGTTTCCACCTCAGCATCCCCGACCCCGACATCCCCCAGGACGTCGGGGCCGCCGCCTTCTTCGACGTGGACAACACCCTCATCCAGGGGTCCTCCCTCGTCGTGTTCGCCATCGGACTGTTCCGGAAGAAGTACTTCCGGGTCTCCGAGATCCTGCCCATCGCCTGGAAGCAGATCAAGTTCCGCGTCACCGGTTCCGAGAACGCCGCCGACGTCGCGCAGGGACGTAACCAGGCGCTGGAGTTCATCAAAGGCAAGAGCGTCGCCGAGCTGGTGGAGCTGTGCGAGGAGATCGTCGACTCCTCCATGATCGACAAGGCCTGGCCCGCCACCCGGGAGCTGGCGCGCATGCACCTCAACGCCGGCCACCAGGTGTGGCTGGTCTCCGCCACGCCGGTGCAGCTGGCGCAGATCCTGGCGGAACGCTTCGGGTTCACCGGCGCACTGGGCACCGTCGCCGAGGTGAAGGACGGACGATTCACCGGCCGGCTCGTCGGCGACATCCTGCACGGGCCGGGCAAGAAGCACTCCGTCGCGGCACTCGCCGCCATCGAGCAGCTCGACCTCGCCCGGTGCACCGCGTACTCCGACTCCATCAACGACGTGCCCATGCTGTCCATGGTGGGCACCGCGGTGGCGATCAACCCGGACAAGAAGCTGCGCCGGGAGGCCGCCCAGCGGGGCTGGCAGGTGCGCGACTACCGCAGTGTCCGCCGCGCGGTGCGCACGTGGGGCCTGCCCGCCCTGGCAACCGCTGCTGCGAGCCTGGGCAGCTGGCGAGTCTTCCGCCGCAACCAGGTCCAGGAGTAGCCTCTGCCCGGTCCCGGCTTATGGCCCGGCCCCGGGAACGCCGAAGGCCGCCGGCCTCCCCCGAAGGGGAGAGAACCGGCGGCCAGCGGCGTGCAGGAAGATTTACTTGCCGAGTTTACGACGCTGAACTCGGGTGCGTCGCAGCATCTTGCGGTGCTTCTTCTTGGACATGCGCTTGCGGCGCTTCTTAATGACTGAACCCATGGGGTCTCCTCAGATAGTGAGTGAGTACGTACGTAACCTGCCGACTTACCTCGAGGTGCACTCTCGACTGCGCTGGCAGCGCGTCCGGACCGTCGGCACGAATGGGATCCATCATACCGGCGCATATCCGGTCATCCAAAAAAAGGCCTGCGGCGCCCGTCCCTCGGGGAGGGTGACGGACGCCGCAGGCGGAGGGGGAACTTATCCGACGTCGTAGTACGACGCGTCGAGATAGTCGTTGACCGCCTTCTCGTGGACCCGGAAAGACCGGCCCACCCGAACGGCCGGCAGGTCACCGGAGTGGACCAGCCGGTACACGGTCATCTTCGAGACCCGCATGATGTCTGCGACCTCAGCGACCGTCAGAAAAGTACCCTTGTCTGCATTAGCCATATTCATCAACCCTTCGGCAGGTGGCGCGCTGCAGGCTTCCCCTCCCGCAGATCGGACACGCACGTGCTTGAACCAGCTTAGCGTGAAACATGTGACAGTTGCGACCTAGTCGCCATAAATTCCCCGACTGTCCCCCTACCGGAGCTCGCCGAGCTCCGCGGAGCGCTTCGCGCAGGCTTCCGTGGCACGGAAGAAGGCCGCGCGCAGACCGGACACTTCCAGTTCACGAAGGGCCGCCACGGTGGTGCCCGCCGGGGAGGAAACATTGGCCCGCAGGGTCGCCGGGTCCTGTCCGGACTCGGAGAGCATGGCCCCCGCACCGGCTGCGGACGTGGTCACGAGCTTCTCAGCCACCGGGCGGGTGAGACCGAGGGACACCCCGGCGTCAATGAGCGCCTCCGCCACAAGGAAGAAGTAGGCCGGGGAGGAACCGGCGAGGGCGGTGACCGCGTCCATGTCCGACTCCGCGACGGGCAGGACCTCGCCCACGGAGGACAGCAGCTCGGTGACGTCGGCGAGCTGCTCCGGGGTGACGAAGCGCCCCACAGCAATGGCGTTCATGCCGCGGCCGACGAGCATCGGGGTGTTGGGCATGACCCTCACGACCGGCGTTCCGGCGATTACTGCGTCCTCCATCGCCCCCAGCGGCACCCCCGCAGCCATGGACACCAGGACCGTCGCGACGTCGTTCTCCTCGACGGCCGGGCTGATCTCCGCCACCGCATCGAGGATCATGTACGGCTTCACGCACAGGAACACCACGTCGGCGTCCTCCGCGGCCTGCCGGTTGTCGGTGAGGTCACGAACCCCGTAGCGCTCACGGAGTTCCTCGCCGCGCTCCGGGCGGCGGTTGGTCACCGTGATCGACTGGGGGTCAGTTCCTGAATTGACGAGGCCCGAGATCAGCGCCTCGCCGATCTTGCCACCTCCGAGCACCACAATTTTTGTCATGCACCCCAGAGTGCCACAAACGGCGGTTAAATCAGCACGACCGCCAGGGGGCCGAACGTCATCACCAGGCCGACCAGGCCCGCCATGAACATCGACAGCCCGTCGTTCGAAGTGCGCAACGCCTTAACCACGCCCACCATGCCTGCCGTGACGAGGACCGCCAGAACAGCCACGATCGGGCGGGAGAAGTTCTCCCACAGCATCTCGAAGCCCTTGAACACCACGACGCCGAGCACCACGCCGATGATGGTGAGGAGGACCACCCCGGTGACCGAGGTCCGCTCCTCCACCCCGGAAAGGTCCTCCGCCTCGTCATGCCCCTGCTTCTCGACGCCGTGTTCCTCCACGTCGTCGACCACCGCAATCTCACCGGTCTGCTCCGGCGTCAGCGGAAGACCGGTGTCGACCTTGCCGAACACGACCGTCTCATCCGTGGCCGGTGTCTTTTCGGCGGGCTTGATCGCCTCAGTCTTGGGACCCGCGGGTTTTGTTGCCCCCGCGGGCTTCTTGGCCTCCGCGGACGCGGTTGCCGCGGGCTTAACGGCCGTCGGCTTCGTGGTCTCGGGCTTCTTAGCCTCGGGCTTCTTAGCCTCGGGCTTCTTAGCCTCGGGCTTCGTGGTCTCGGCGGGCCCGGTCGGCGCGGGCTTCTCCGGCTCCGGGCCGTCGATGGGCACGGAGGAGTGTTTCGACTCGACCGGTTTTTCCTTGACCGCCGGGATGGAACCGGTGAGCTCAGCGACGGAGATGCCCCCCTCATCGAGGCTGCGACGGCGGCGGCGGGGCGCCTCCCCCTCCTTGTCGTCCCGGCCGGCACGCGCGAGCAACTCCGCGACGGTCAGCTGTTTATCGCTCATGGTCGCTTCCTTTCCTGGGGGATCTCGTCGAGACCCTTATCGATGCGCCGGAGAATGACGCCCTCGCGCAGGGCCCAGGGGCAGATCTCGATCTGCTCCAGGCCGAGGGCACGCATGCTGGCCTCCGCCACGAGGGCGCCCGCGACGATCTGGTGCGAGCGGTCGGAGCTGATGCCTTCGAGCTCGGCGCGGTCGGCGGCCGTCATGCGGGAGATGAAGGCGATGAGCTGGCGCAGACCTGGTGCGGTCAGGGTGCGCTTGACGTAGGGGCCTTCGGCACTGGGTGCGGCGCCGGTGAGTCGCGCGAGGGTGCGGAAGGTCTTCGACGTGCCCACCGCGATCCCGGCGGCGCCGTAGGCGCGCATCTGGCGGGCGGGCCCCACGAGCTCGGCGTCGATGTAGTCGCGCAGAAGGTTGACCTTCTTGCGTTCCGGCGGATCGGTGTCGAACCACTGGTGGGTGAGTCTGCCGGCGCCGAGGTCGAGCGAGATCGCCACGTCGGGGGTTTCGTCGGATCCGGTCGACAGTTCCAGTGAACCGCCGCCGATGTCCAGGTTGGTGACGCGTCCGGCGGACCAGCCGTACCAACGCCGGACGGCGAGAAAGGTGAGGCGGGCCTCGTCCTCACCGGAGAGCACCTCGAGGCGGACGCCGGTCTCCTTCTCCACGGCGTTGAGGACATCCTGCGAGTTCGTGGCCGAACGCACCGCGGAGGTGGCGAAGGGCATGATCTCTTTGCAGCCGAGGGTGTTCGCCAGGTCAGCCGCCTCGGCGACCGCCTTGGCGAGGCGTTTGATCCCCTTGTCGTCGATGGCACCGTCACCGTCGATGAGTTCGACGAGCCGCAGGCTCGTCTTCCAGTCGCTCATCGGGGTCGGATGTCCACCGTTACGGGCGTCTACCGCCACCATGTGGACAGTGTTACTGCCCACGTCCAATACACCTAGTCGCACACCCATCAGGTTAGACGGTCTAGCGTGGGGAAGTGTGAATCGCCCACGTTCCACCCAGGTTTTTCTGGGTTTCCCCGAGACCTCCCCCGCCGGCAAGCAGATCCTGGCCGGGGGTGAAGAGGCCCCCGACTTTCCCCGGGAATGGTTCGAGTTCATTAACCCGGAGGACCCGCTGCACCTCTTCAGCGTCGATCTGACATGGATCGAATCGCACTGGACCTGCCATTTCGGCACCGACACGTGCCAGGGAATCGACTCCCAGCAGACGGACATCGGCTGCTGCGTCCACGGCGCGTACCTCGCCGACGAAACGGATCGGGATCAGTTGTACAACGCCGTCGCCGAGATGCCCGCCAAGTACTGGCAGCACCGCCCAAAGGGGGTGGACGAGCACCTCGCCAGCGGCGAGGCCATCGACCTCGAGCCCTGGTTGGAATGGGGCGAACTCGACGAGGATGACGGGGAACCGGAGCCCTCCCTCAAGACGAAGACCGTCGGAGGTGCCTGCATCTTCGCCAACCGGGAAGGGTGGGGAACGGGAACCGGGTGCGCCATCCACCAGTGGGCGGTGGCGGAGGGCCGGGATCTGACCGTCGAGAAGCCCGAGGTGTGCTGGCAGGTTCCCCTGCGCCGCTACGAGGACTACGAGGACCGGACCGACGGGCAGGAGATCCTGCGCACCACCATCGGCGAGTACGACCGCCGCGCCTGGGGCAGCGGCGGGGAGGACTTCGACTGGTGGTGCTCCAGCTCGAGTTCCTGCCACACCCACCCAGACCCGGTGTGGGCGTCCATGAAACAGGAACTCACGGCGCTGATGGGCGCGCCCTCATACGAGGTGCTCGCGGACCACTGCCGGCGCCGCGCCGTCGTCGGCAGCGCGGCGCCGCACCCGGCGAGCCGGGCTCAGGCCTCGAACTTGTAGCCCAGACCCCGGACGGTGACCAGCTGCTTCGGGCGCGACGGCTCCTCCTCGATCTTGGAGCGCAGCCGCTTGACGTGGACGTCGAGGGTCTTGGTGTCGCCGACGTAGTCGGCGCCCCAGATCCGGTCGATGAGCTGGCCACGGGTGAGGACCCTGCCCGAGTTGCGCAGCAGATACTCCAGCAGATCGAACTCCTTGAGCGGCATCGGCACCGGCTCCCCGTCGACGGTGACGGTGTGGCGCTCGACGTCCATGCGGACGCGGCCGCCCTCCAGCACCCGGTCGTCCATCTCCTCGGCCACGGCGTCGTTGTCGGCCCCGCGGCGCAGGACCGCCCGGATACGCGCGATGAGCTCGCGGGAGGAATAGGGCTTGGTCACGTAGTCGTCCGCGCCGAGCTCCAGCCCGACGACCTTGTCGATCTCCGAGTCACGGGCGGTGACCATGATGACCGGCACGCTCGAGGTGGTGCGCAGCTGCTTGCACACGTCCGTCCCGGACATGCCGGGAAGCATGAGGTCGAGCAGGACGATGTCGATGTCGTTCTTCGCGAACTCAACCAGAGCGGTCGGGCCGTCGCCGGCGACGATCACATCAAAACCCTCTTTACGCAGCAGGAAGGCCAACGGATCCGCGAGGGACTCCTCGTCCTCCACGATGAGAATGGTCGTCATGATGCTTTATCCTTTCGACGTGTCGCCACCCGGGACACGGCCTGACGCAGGGGTCCGGTGGACGTTGCCTCTTCGTCCTGTCCGGCTGGGGGAATAGCGGCGGGCGCTGATTCCGGATGATAGATCGGTAGTTCGATGGTGAAGGTTGACCCGGTGCCGGGGCGGGACCACAACTTGATGTTACCGCCGTGGTTGGCCACCACGTGTTTCACGATGGCCAGCCCCAGCCCGGTGCCGCCGGTTGACCTCGACCGTGCCTTGTCCACGCGGAAGAACCGTTCGAAGACGCGCTTCTGATCCTCCGGCGAGATGCCAATGCCCCGGTCGGTGACGCGGATGAGCACGACGTCGTCGCTGGTGATCTTCTGGGTGACCGACACCGGCACGGAATGCGGAGAGTAGTTGATCGCGTTGGAGATGAGGTTCGACACAGCCGTGACGAGCAGAGATCTGTCGCCCATGACGATGACGCCCGAATCCGCCCCCTTGGTGAGGGTGATCTCCGCGTTGTCCGCGGCGAGCTGGTTGCGGGAGAACGCCTCGGCGATGATGTCGTCGACGGAGACCGGCTCCATCTCCGGGAGAGGCTCCGCCCCCTGCAGCTTCGACAGGGAGATGAGCTCGTTGATCATGTCCGCCATGCGGTGGGCCTCCTTGTGGAGGCGCTGGCCGAAGTACTGGACATGCTCGGGGTCGTCCACCGCCTCCATGAGCGCCTCTGCCAGCAACGCCATTCCGCCGACGGGGGTCTTCAGTTCGTGGGAGACATTGGCCACGAAGTCGCGGCGGGCGGACTCCATGCGCACGTTCTCGCTCTCGTCGGTGCCGTAGACGATGACGAAACGGTCGTCGACGAGCGTGAGCGGTTTGATCAGCGCCCGCACCGACGACACCCGGTTACCCGTGCGCCGCTTGGGCATGGACAGGTCCAGGGAGCGGGATTCCTTGTCCACGAAAACCTCGGCGGCGACCTTCCGCACCTCGTCGTTGACGGAGCGGTCGTGGACCAGCGCCATCTCGTGGGCGCGGGCGTTGGACAGGATCACCTCACCGCTCTGGTCGAGGACGGTGATGCCGGTGGGCGAACCCTGGATCGCCAGGTGCAGGACCTGGCCGACGGTGGTGACCTGGTTGTCCTCGAGCGTCGCCGAGGAGCGGTGGCGGATGATCCGCTTGCGCGCCCAGCTCAACGCCGGAAGGGCGACGCCGGCGACGGCGACGCCCAACAGAAACGCGAGAACAGGGGACACGCGTTACAGGCTACTTGCCGCCCTGGGCGGCGACAGCGGCGGCGCCCGCGGCAGCGGCCTCAGGGTCGAGGTAGGTGCCGCCGGGGTTGACCACGGTGCCGTCCGCGGAGATCTCGTAGACCAGGGGGATGCCGGTCGGGATGTTCAGCGCGGCGATGTCCTCGTCGGAGATGTTGTCGAGGTGCTTGACCAGCGCGCGCAGGGAGTTGCCGTGCGCGGCGACCAGGACGTTCTCGCCGTTCTTGACGCGCGGCAGGATCTCCTCCTCGAAGTACGGGATGAGGCGGGTGACCACGTCCAGCAGGCACTCGGTGCGCGGGATGGTGTCGAGGCCGGCGTAACGCACGTCGTCGGACTGCGAGTACTCGGCGTCATCGGCCAGCTCCGGCGGCGGGGTGTCGTAGGAACGGCGCCAGGCCATGAACTGCTCGTCGCCGTACTTGTCCTTGGTCTCCGCCTTGTTCAGGCCCTGCAGCGCACCGTAGTGGCGCTCGTTGAGGCGCCAGTCGCGGATCACCGGGATCCAGTGCCGGTCAGCGGCGTCGAGCGCCAGGTTGGCGGTGCGGATCGCACGGCGCAGCAGCGAGGTGTAGAGGACATCCGGCAGAATGCCGGCCTCCTTGAGCATCTCACCGCCGCGGGCGGCCTCGGCCTCGCCCTGCTCGGTGAGGTCGACGTCCACCCAGCCGGTGAACTGGTTGGACTTGTTCCACTGGCTCTGCCCGTGGCGAAGGAGAATGAGTTTTCCGTTGGTCATGTTTCCAATATGCCACGTCCGCGCCGGTAGCGCCGGGAATCCCCCGCCGTCGCCGCGCGCGTCTCAGCGCTGCCCGTCCGCACGCTCCCGGCGGGGCGGGCATTCGTCCACGTCGATGCTCAGTGCCTCGGAGTACACCGACGCCAACTGGGAAGCCGAGGCGGACCACGAGAAGTTCGCCGCGTGCGCGACGGCCTCCCCCGCCATCCGCAGGCGGGTGTCGTCATCGTCGAGAAGCTGTTCGATGGCGTCCGCCCAGTCGTTGGTGTCGTGCCCGTCGACAAGCAGACCCGTCTCCCCCTCGGCGACGGCGACCGGGAGACCGCCGACGCGTGCCGCGATGACGGGCGTGCCGCAGGCCTGCGCCTCCATGGCGACCAGGCCGAAGGATTCGTTGTAGCTGGGCACGGCCACGAGGTCGGCGGCCTGGTAGATCGTCACCAGCTCCTCCGGCGGGCGCGGATCGAGGAACCTCACCCGGCGCGACACGCCCAGCTCCTCCGCCAGGGCCATGTACTGCCGCTCGGTGGCCGCCGCACCCGACGCTCCGCCGCAGATGATCACGCGCAGCTTGCGGCCGGGGTCGCGGCGGAGCAGTTCAGCCGTCGCCCGGATGAGCACCTGGGGTCCCTTGAACTGCTGGAGCCTGCCGACGAACGCCACCAGCTCCGCGTCGAGGGGGATGCCCAGCAGGCGGCGGGAGCGTTCCGTGTTCCGGTCGGTGCCCGGGGTGAACATCTCGACGTCGGTGCCCGGGGAGACCACGACGATGCGGTCCGGGTCTGCGTCGTAGTGGTCGATGAGGTCGTTCGTCTCCTCCGGGGTGTTGACCACGAGGAAGTCCGCGTTGTCCACCAGCTGCTGCTCGCAGATGCGCCGCGCCTCCGACTCGGGGGAGTCGTCGGCGCTGCGGTGGGCGTTCTTCACCGCCGCCAGGGTGTGGGCCGTGTGCACCAGCGGCACCTCCCAGAGGTCCCGCAACAGCCATCCGACCTGGCCGGAGAGCCAGTAGTGGGAGTGGATGAGGTCGTAGTCCACGTCGTTGCAGCGGCGGAACTGCACGACGCCGCCGGCGAAGGCCGCCAGCTGCGTCGGCAGGGTCTCCTTCTCCAGTCCGTCGTAGGGTCCGGCGACGATATTGACCACCCGCAGCCCGGGTTCGACGGCCACCACCTCACCCTGGCTGGGCCGGGTGGCCCGGGTGAAGATGTCCACCTCCACCCCTTGCCGGGCCAGCTGCCGCGCGGTGTTGAGGACGTAGACGTTCATGCCGCCTGCGTCGCCGGAGCCCGGCTGCTGGAGCGGGGAGGTGTGCATGGAGATCATCGCGACGCGCATGCCCCCAATAGTAGGTGGCGGCGTCGTTATACTGGGCGTCACCACGCAACCTGACTGGAAGGCGCACTGATGTCGGCATTCGAGAGCAAAGCCTGGCTGCAGCACTATCCGGAGTGGACACCCCATTCCCTCGATTACGACGACACGACTCTGCTCGACGTTTACGACAACAACCTCGCCATCAACGCCGAGAAGTCGGCCACCTGGTTCTTCGGCCGTTCGCAGACCTACGGGGATCTCGACCGCCAGGTCCGCCGCGCCGCCGCCGGGCTGCGCGCCTTCGGTGTCCGCCCCGGTGACAAGGTCGCCATCATCCTGCCGAACTGCCCGCAGCACATCGCCGCCTTCTACGCGGTGCTCAAGCTGGGGGCGACCGTCGTGGAGCACAACCCGCTCTACACCGCCCACGAGCTGGCCGGACCTTTCGCCGACCACGGGGCGCGGGTGGCCATCACCTGGGACAAGGCGGCCCCCACGCTCGAGAAGCTGCGCGACTCCAGCGCCCTGGAGACGATCATCTCCGTGAACATGGTCGAGGCGATGCCGAAGGTCAAGCAGCTCGCGCTACGGCTGCCGGTCAAGAAGATCCGGGAGCAGCGGGACGCCCTGTCCTCGCCCGCCCCTAACACCGTGCCGTGGGAGGTGCTCCTGGGTTCCGCTCTCGGGGGCGAGGGCGCCGACATCGTCTCCGACCCCTCGGTGACCAAGGATTCCATCGCGCTGATCCTCTACACCTCCGGCACCACCGGCGCGCCGAAGGGGGCGCAGCTGACCCACGGCAACCTCTTCGCCAACATGATCCAGGGCAAGAGCTGGGTGCCGGGCCTCGGTGAGCAGGACGAACGGATGCTCGCCGCCCTGCCGATGTTCCACGCCTACGGGCTGACGATGGTGGGCACCCTCTCGGTGTACATCGGCGGCGAAATGGTGCTGCTGCCGGCGCCCCGGATCCCGCTGATCATGGACGTCATCAAGAAGCACACCCCCACCTGGTTGCCGGGCGTGCCCACCCTCTACGAAAAGATCGTCGAGGCTGCGGAGAAGGACAACATCGACATCTCCGGCATCCGCAACGCCTTCTGCGGCGCCGCCACCCTGCCGGTGGCCACGGTGGACAAGTGGGAGCGCGCCACGGGCGGCCGGCTCGTCGAGGGTTACGGCCTGACCGAGACCTCTCCGGTCATCGTGGGCAACCCGATGAACGGGAAGCGGCGCCCCGGGTACGTCGGCATCCCCTTCCCCGACACCGAGGTGCGCATCGCCGACCCGGACGATCTCGACGCCACCCAGCCGGACGGCACCGAGGGCGAGATCCTCGTCCGCGGGCCGCAGGTGTTCCCGGGTTACCTCAACCAGCCGGAGGCCACCGAGAGCAGCTTCCACGACGGCTGGTACCGCACCGGCGACATCGGTGTCATGGAGGAGGACGGCTTCATCCGCCTGGTGGCGCGCATCAAGGAGGTCATCATCACCGGCGGCTTCAACGTCTATCCCGCCGAGGTCGAGGAGGCCATGCGTGACCACCCGGACATCGTCGACCTGGCGGTGGTGGGCCTCCCGCGGGAGGACGGCTCGGAGGACGTCGTGGCCTGCGTGACGCTGCGCGAGGGCGCGGCGCTGGATCCGGAGGGACTGAAGGACTTCGCGCGCGAGCGGCTGACCCGGTACAAGGTGCCGCGCACCTTCTACCACTTCGAGGATCTCGCCCGCGACCAGCTGGGCAAGATCCGACGCCGGGAGGTGCAGGAGGATCTGATCCGCCTGCTCGACCGGTAGAGTCCCAGAAGTCCTGAGCAGGGAAAACGCCCGGGAGGAGACGTTGGACTTGCGCGGACACATACCCCTAGGGGTATATTGGTCGGCAGAGAAAACCTCCCCCTCAAACCCCTCCAGGAGAATCCATGTGCTACCCCGTCAAGTGCCCCACCTGCAACAAAACCACCTGGGCAGGCTGCGGCCAGCACGTCGACCAGGTCAAGGCCAGCGTCCCCGCCAACCAGTGGTGCACCTGCGACAAGTCCGCGGACACCGCATCGAAGCCGGGCCTGTTCTCCGGCCTCTTCAACCGATAGGAAACCAGTACCCTCAATGACCACCACAGTTATCGTCGGCGGCGTCGCCGGCGGCATGTCCACCGCAGCCCGCCTGCGCCGCCGCGACGAGGACATGGAGATCATCGTCCTCGAAGCCTCCGGATACGTCTCCTTCGCCAACTGTGGTCTCCCGTACCACGTGTCGGGGGTCATCCCGGATCGTGCGTCCCTGCTGCTGCAGACCCCCGAGTCGCTCGGCGCACGATTCAACCTCGACGTCCGCGTGAACACCCGCGCCACCGGCATCGACCGGGAGAACAAGACCGTCACCACAGACACCGGCGACGTCATCAGCTACGACCACCTGGTGCTCTCCCCCGGAGCCTCCCCGATCATCCCCCCGATCCCGGGCATCGAGCGGGCCCTGCACCTGCGGACCATCGAGGACGTGGACGACGTCATCGCCGCCCTGGACGCGGACGTCGGGACGGTCGCGATCATCGGCGGCGGCTTCATCGGCCTCGAGCTGGCCGAGAACATGCGCCACCGCGGCCTCGAAGTCACGGTCATCGAGCGCGCCCCGCAGATCCTCACCCCGCTGGACGAGGAGATGGCGGCGATCGTCGAGAAGCAGCTCACCGACAACGGCGTGCAGGTCATCACCGGCGGGGACACCAGCACCATCGGCGAAGACACCCTGACGCTTTCCGACGGCCGCGTCATCTCCGCCGACGTCGTCGTCGCCTCCATCGGCGTGCGCCCCACCAGCGAACTGGCGGCGGACGCCGGCCTGGCGATCGGCGAACGCGGCGGAATCAAGGTCGACGACCAGCAGCGCACCTCGGACCCGGCGATCTTCGCGGTGGGCGACGCCGCGGAGAAAGCCGACGCCATCTCCGGCGAGGATACCCTCATCCCCCTGGCGCAGACCGCCAACCGTCACGGCCGCCTGGTGGCAGACATCATCACCGGCCGTGACGTGCGCCGCACCTCGACCCTGGGCACCGCCATCGTCGGACTGTTCGGCCTGGCCGCCGGCTCGGTGGGCTGGAACGAGCGCCGCGCACGCGCAGCCGGCCGCAACCTCCGGGTCATCCACGTGCACCCCGCCGACCACGCCGGCTACTACCCCGGCGCGGAGACCCTCCACCTCAAGCTCGTAGTGGACGCCGACACCGACGCCATCCTGGGCGCGCAGGCGGTGGGCGGGGCGGGCGTCGACAAGCGGATCGACGTCATCGCCACCGCCATGCGCGGCGGCCTGACCGCCACGGACCTCGCGGACCTGGAACTTGCCTACGCGCCGCAGTTCGGCTCGGCGAAGGATCCGATCAACTTCCTCGGCTTCGTCAACGACAACATGATCGGCGGCGAGCGCACGGTCCAGTGGCACGAGCTCGAGGACGCCCGCGCGGCGGGCTGGAAGCTCATCGATGTGCGCACCCCGGGCGAGCACGAGGAGAGCACGATCCCCGGCGCGCTCAACATCCCGGTCGACGACCTGCGCCAGCGGGCCGGCGAACTCGAGGACGCCAAGGCGCTGGTCTTCTGCCGCGTCGGACTGCGGGGGCACGTGGCCGCCAGCCTGCTGGGTAACCTCGGCATCGAGGCGGCCAACCTCGACGGCGGTTTCATGACCTGGGAATATACCCAGAAGGCACGGGGTTGATGTGTCTGAAGCAGTATGTACCCCTGAGGAAAGGAATGGCATGAAGCTCACCCCAGAGGAAGTCAAGCCCGCCACCACCCGGCTCAAGCGGGCCGCGGGCCAGCTCAATGCCGTTATCCGCATGCTCGAAGAAGGCCACGAGTGCGACGAGGCCGTCACCCAGCTGGCGGCGGTGGCCAAGGCCATCGACCGCGCGGGCTACCTCGTCGTGTCGACCGGAATGAAGAAGTGCTTCACCGAGGAATCCCCGGACGTCTACGACGAGAAGAAGCTGGAGAAGATGTTCCTCTCCCTCGCCTGACAACGAGATCCGAACAATCCCCCGGAAGGACCGGCCATTCGGCCGGTCCTTCCGGCGTTTCCGGCCCCTTCCGCGGCACCGCCTCCTCGACATTTCAGTTACGTAAGCGTAGGTTACGTCTACGTAACCGTAATTGAGTGCCCCCCCCCGAAGGATGCCCCGCATGCCCCTGATCCCCCTCCTCTCCCTGGACCGCCCCGCCCTGCTCTTCTCCGGACAGGGCTCTCCCTGGCAGTCAACCCTCGCCGACGCGGCCTCCGTGCGCCCGGCGGGGGAACGCCTGCGCCGCCTGCTCCAGGCTGCGCGCACCGCCACCGGACCGGTCGCGCGGGAAATCTCCTCCACCACCCCCGGCTCCCTCGAGCGGCTCGCGCAGCTCATCGAACCCCACGCCGACGCCGCGCCGCGGGCCATGGACACCCTTCCCGCCGTCTCCGTCCCCGGCATCGTCCTGGGGCAGATCGCCGCCCTGGACCACCTGCGCGACCTGGGGGGCCACCTGGCCGAGGGGCCGATGTTCGGCCACTCCCAGGGCTCCCTGGGTGTGGCGGCCGCCCGCCACCCGGAGCAGGCGCTCGCCTTCGCCGTACTGCTCGGCACGGCGCTGAGCCGGGTAGGAGGCTCCGGCGACCCCCGCCCGCGGATGCTCTCCGTCCGCGGGGTGGAACGCGCGGTCGTCGAGAAGCACGCCGGCGCCGCCCACCTGGCCGTGATCAACGGCCCGCGCCACCACGTCCTCTCCGGCTCCCCGGCGGAACTCACCGCAGCCCGGGCCGGCATCGCCCGGGCGGCGGACGCGCACAACGACCGGATCGAAGCGCGCGAATTCGGCGGCGATGAACTGGCCCCCGCCTTCACCGAACTCCCCGTCGCCGCCCCCTTCCACCACCCCGGCATGCGCCCGGCCGCCGACCTGGCGGTGGAGTGGGCCAAGCGCTGCGGCATCGACCTCGGCGAGTACTCCATCCGCGAACTGGCCGACTCCATCCTGGTCGAGACCCATGATTGGCCAGACCAGGTCCAGCGGCTCGTCGCGGAGGGCACCAGGCACGTGCTGAGCCTCGACGGCGGGCTGTCGCGCCTGACCGCTCCCCTGCTGGCCGGCACCGGCATCGCCCTGGTCCCCGCCGCCAGCGCCGCGGAACGCGACCGGCTGGCCACCCCGGGTTCCGAACTACCCACCGCCGCCGACTACGCCGACTTCACCCCGCGCCTGATCCGCCTGCCGGACGGCCGGACCCGCACCCAGACCCGCTTCTCCGCGGTCACCGGCCTCTCGCCGATCATGCTCGGCGGGATGACCCCGACCACGGCGGACGCCGGCATCGTCGCCGCGGCCGCCAACGCCGGTTACTGGACCGAACTCGCCGGCGGCGGCATGTACTCCGACGAGGTCTTCACCCGCCACAAGGACCGGCTCGTCGAACAGCTGGAACCTGGCCGCACCGCACAGTTCAACACCATGTTCTTCGACCGCTTCCTGTGGAACCTGCAGTTCGGCCAGTCCCGCATCGTGCCCAAGGCCCGCGCCGCGGGCGCCCCCTTCAACGGCGTGACCATCTCCGCCGGCATCCCCGAGATCGAAGAGGCCACCGAGCTGCTCGCGCAGCTGCACGCCGACGGCTTCCCCCACATCGCCCTCAAACCGGGCACCGCGAAGCAGATCCGCGACACGCTGAAGATCGCCGCCGCCAACCCCGGCTCCGACATCCTCATGCAGATCGAGGACGGCCACGCGGGGGGCCACCACTCCTGGACCGACCTCGACGACATGCTCATGCAGACCTACGCCGAGATCCGCCGGCACCCCAACGTGCTGCTGGCCGTCGGCGGCGGCATCCACTCCCCCGAACGCGCCGCCGAGTACCTCACCGGCAGCTGGTCGCAGAAATACGACCTGCCGGAAATGCCCGTCGACGCCGTGTTCATCGGCACCGTCGCCATGGCCACCAAAGAGGCCTCGGCCACCGACTCGGTCAAGGAGCTGCTGGTCAACACCCGGGGGGTGCGCACGGACGAGAACGACGGCTGGGTCTCCCGCGGCAGCGGCACCCACGGCGCGGCCTCCTCGCAGTCCCACCTGCTCGCCGACATCCACGAGCTGGACAACTCCTTCGCCGCCGCCTCCCGTTTCATCACCTCGCTGGACTTCTCCGAGTACGACTCCCGCCGCGACGAGATCATCGAGGTCCTGAGCCGGACCTCCAAGCCCTACTTCGGCGACGTCGAGACGATGACCTACGCGCAGTGGGTCAACCGCTTCGTGGAACTGGCCCACCCCTTCGTCGACCCCACCTGGGACGACCGCTTCCTCGACCTCCTGCACCGCGTCGAGGCCCGCCTGCACGAGGCCGACCACGGCGAGATCGCCACGCTCTTCCCGACGATGGAATCCGCCGACGACGCCCCCGCCGCCGCGGCCCGGCTGCTGGCCGCCTACCCGCAGGCCCACGAGCTGCAGGTCTCCCCGCGCGACGCCGCCTGGTGGATCAACCTCAACCGCAAGCACGTCAAACCCATGCCGTGGGTCCCGGCGCTCGACGGGGACCTGCCGGTGTGGTTCGGCAAGGACACCCTGTGGCAGGCCCAGGACGAGCGCTACACCGCCGACCAGGTCCGCATCATCCCGGGCCCGGTGGCCGTCGCCGGCATCACCCGGAAGAACGAGCCCGTCGCCGACCTGCTCGGCCGCTTCGAGGACTGCACCACCCGGGCCCTGGAGAACGCCGGCGCGCAGCCGCAGGAGCAGTACTCCCGCCTGGCCGACGCGCGGGACGCCGCCGAGTACATCAAGGCCGCCCCGACCATCGTGTGGCACGGCCACCTCATGGCCAACCCGGCCCACGAGATGGACGGCGAGGCCTACGACCTCGTCCAGGACTCCGAAGGCCTGTGGTCCGTCCGCATCAACGCGGACTCCTACTGGGACGACCTGCCGGAGGAACAGCGCCCCTTCTACGTCCGCGAGGTGACCATCCCGCTGGACCTGCCGGACTCCGTGGCCACCGGCGCCTCCCCGGTCGTCTCCGAGGAACGCCTGCCGGACTCCGTCTTCGCGCTCCTCGAGGGCCTGGCCGGCGTCGGCTCGACCTCCGAGAACGGCGACCGCATCACCGCCATGCCCCGGATCGTCGAAGGCTCGGAATCCGCGCACGCGCCGTTCGGCGTGGCCGAATACTCATTCACCTTCGCCCCGGAACTGCTCTCCGCGCACACCGCCGTCACCGGCGCCGCCCTCAGCGCCGTCGAACCCGGCACCCCGGACGTGCTGGTCGGCCCCTGCTGGCCGGCGATCTACACCGCGCTCGGCTCCGGCCGGCTCGCCGACGGCTACCCCGTCATCGAGGGCCTGCTCAACGCCGTGCACCTCAACCACGTCGTCGACCTGCGCGTCCCGCTCGAGGAGCTCGCCGACGGCCGCACCATCGACGTCACCTCCCGGTGCACCGGCATCGCCGAGTCCTCCTCGGGACGCATCGTCACCGTCGAGCTGGAGCTCTTCTCGGCGGGCGAGCTCGTGGCCACCCAGATGCAGCGCTTCGCGATCCGCGGCCGCGCCGCCGGAACCGAGATGCCTACCCCGGCCCCCGAGTGGGGCGGCGGGAAATCCGCCGCCAAGGTGGTGCCGACCCCGCGTTCCTTCATCGACCGCACCGTGGTCACCGCCCCCTCCGACATGACCCCCTTCGCGCTGGTCTCCGGCGACTACAACCCGATCCACACCTCGACCAACTCCGCGCGGCTGGTCAACCTCCAGGCCCCGCTGGTCCACGGCATGTGGCTCTCCGCCACCGCCCAGCACCTCGCCGGCCGGCACGGCACCGTCGTCGGCTGGACCTACTCCATGTACGGCATGGTGCAGCTCGATGACGCCGTCGAGGTCACCGTCGAGCGCGTCGGCCGCAAGGGCATCCACAACGCCTTCGAGGTCACCTGCCGCATCGACGGCGAGGTCGTCTCCGTCGGCCAGGCCCTCATGGCCCAGCCGAGGACCGCCTACGTCTATCCCGGCCAGGGCATCCAGGCCGTGGGCATGGGCGCCGGCGACCGGGGCGCCTCCGTCGCGGCCCGCGAGATCTGGAACCGGGCTGAACAGCACACCCGCGCGGAGCTCGGTTTCTCCATCCGCCGGATCGTCGACGAGAACCCGACCGAACTGACCGTCCGCGGCACCACGTTCCGGCACCCGGCGGGTGTGCTGCACCTGACGCAGTTCACCCAGGTCGCGCTCGCCGTCGTCGCCTACGCCCAGACCGGGCGTCTGCGCGAGGCGGACGCCCTGGGCTCGAACTCGATGTATGCCGGCCACTCCCTCGGCGAGTACACCGCGCTCGCCTCGCTGGGCAACATCTTCGACCTCGAGTCCGTCATCGACGTCGTCTACTCCCGCGGCTCCGCCATGGGCACCCTCGTCGAACGCGACGAGCACGGCCGCTCCGACTTCGGCATGGGCGCGCTGCGCCCCAACATGATCGGCGTCTCCGGCGGGCAGGTCGAGGACTACGTGGCGCAGGTTGCGCAGGACACCGGGGAATTCCTGCAGATCGTCAACTACAACATCGAGGGGCAGCAGTACTCCATCGCCGGCAGCCGGGCCGGCCTGGCCGCTCTCGCCGAGCGGGCGGGAGCCGTGCACCCGCGCGCCTTCGTCACCGTCCCGGGCATCGACGTCCCGTTCCACTCCTCCGTCCTGCGCCCGGGCGTGCCCGCCTTCGCAGAGAAGCTCGACGAGCTGCTCCCGGCCGAGCTGGATCTCGACGCCCTCGTCGGCCGCTACGTCCCGAACCTGGTCGCCCGCCCCTTCGAGCTCAGCGACGACTTCATCGAGGCGATCCGCCGGGAGGCCCCCTCCGAGCGTCTGGCCGGAAAGCAGGTCTCGGACTTCGCCTCCGACAACGAGCTGGCCCGCACCCTGCTCATCGAGCTGCTGAGCTGGCAGTTCGCCTCCCCGGTCCGCTGGATCGAGACCCAGGAGCTGCTCTTCGGCGAGGTGGACCAGATCATCGAGGTCGGCCTGGCAGCCTCCCCCACCCTGACCAACCTGGCCCAGCGCTCCATGGCCGTCGCCGGGATCGACCTGCCTGTGTTCAACGTCGAGCGCGACCAGGACCAGGTCATGCTCGCCGACGTCCAGGCCGCCCCGGCGGTGGATGACGCCGCAGAAGGCACCGAAACACCCGTCTCCGCCCCCGCCGAGGCTGCGGCGGCCGCCCCGGCTGAGCCCGCGGCGTCCCCGGCACCCACCGCACCCGCCGCACCCGCAGCGTCTTCCGGCGGATCCGGTGCCGATGCCCCGGATCTCGCGTTCACCGCGGCCGAGGCCATCATGGTGCTCTTCGCCTTCCAGAACAAGATCCGCCTGGACCAGATCAACGACTCCGACACCGTCGAGGAGCTGACCAACGGCGTGTCCTCGCGCCGCAACCAGCTGCTCATGGACATGTCCGCCGAGATCGGAGTGCCCGCCATCGACGGCGCCTCCGAAGCGGACGTCGCTGTCCTGCGCGAGCGCGTGAAAACCGCCGCCCCGGGTTACTCCCCCTTCGGCACGGTCCTGGGCGAAGCCGTCACTGCCCGTTTGCGCCAGCTCACCGGCGCATCCGGCTACAAGCCCGCCCATGTCCGCGAGCGCGTCACCGGCGCCTGGTCGCTGCCCGCCTCCTGGGCCGGCCACGTCGAGGCGGAGATCCTGCTCGGCTCCCGCGAGGAGGACTCGGTCCGCGGCGGAACGCTCGCCACGGTCCCGACCTCCGCGTCCTCCAAGGCCGAGGTCGACGCTCTCATCGACGCCGCTGTCCAGGCCGTCGCTGCCCGCCACGGCATCTCCGTCTCCCTGAGCGGCGGCGGAACAGGTGGCGGCGGCGGGGTCGTCGACTCCGCCGCCCTGAGCGCCTACGCCGACACCGTCACCGGCCCCGACGGCGTGCTGGCCACGGCCGCGCGCGCCGTCCTCGACCAGCTGGGTCTGGCCCCGGCCGTCGAGGAGCACGCGACTCCGGACACCACCGTCCTCGAGACCGTCGAGGCCGAGCTCGGCACCGGCTGGGTAGACCTGGTCGCCCCGTCCTTCGACGCCTCCCGAGCCGTGCTTTTCGACGACCGCTGGGCCTCCGCCCGCGAGGACCTCGCCCGCGTCGCCGTGGGCCAGAAGGACTTGTCCATGGAACGTTTCACTGGCACCGGGGAGACCGTCGCCGCCCAGGCCCGGTGGTACGTCGGCAACGGCGCCGCTGACCCTGCGCTGCTGGGCCGGATCGCCGAGGCGGCCGTCGACAAGCACGACGGCGAGTACGCCGGCGACATCGCGCTGGTCACCGGCGCGGCTCCCGGCTCGATCGCCACCGCGCTGGTCGAGCGCCTGCTCGAGGGCGGTGCCACGGTCATTATGACCGCCTCACGCGTCTCCCAGGCGCGCAAGGAATTCGCCCGCCGGCTCTACGCCGCGCACGCCTCCGCGGACGCGGCCCTCTGGCTTGTCCCGGCGAACCTCTCGTCCTACCGCGACATCGACGCCCTCGTTGACTGGATCGGCAGCGAGCAGAAGGAGTCCGTCGGCAACGAGGTCAAGATCATCAAGCCGGCCCTGACCCCGACGCTGGCCTTCCCCTTCGCCGCGCCTTCCGTCTCCGGCTCGCTCGCCGACGCCGGCCCCGCCGCCGAGAACCAGACCCGCCTGCTGCTCTGGTCCGTCGAGCGCACCATCGCCCGGCTCTCCGAGCTGGCGCAGAAATCCGTGGACACCCGCACCCACGTCGTCCTGCCGGGTTCCCCGAACCGCGGCATGTTCGGCGGCGACGGCGCCTACGCCGAGGTCAAGAGCGCCCTGGACGCCATCCTGGCCAAGTGGTCCTCCGAGGCCGGCTGGCCCGCAGGGGTCACCCTCGCCCAGGCCAGGATCGGCTGGGTCTCCGGCACGCATCTCATGGGCGGCAACGACGCCCTCATCCCCGCCGCGGAGGCCGCGGGAGTCCACGTCTGGACCCCGGAGGAGATCTCCTCCGAGCTCATGGCGCTCGCTTCGGCCGAGACCCGCGCCAGGGCCGCCGGGGTACCCGTCGAGGCAGACCTCACCGGCGGGCTGGGTTCCTCCGCCGTCTCGATCTCCGAGCTGGCGGACCAGGCCCGAGCTGACTCCGCGGCACACACTCCGGGCGGGGAAGATGGCGCGGATGACGCGGCGACCATCTCCGCGCTGCCGAACCTCGGCAACCCGGCCCAGGCCAGGGGCGCTGAGGTCGGCGAGGTGACCGCGGACCTGGCCGACATGGTCGTCGTCGCCGGCGTCGGCGAGGTCTCCTCCTGGGGCTCCGGCCGCACCCGCTTCGAGGCCGAGTACGGCATCCAGCGCGACGGCACCGTCGACCTGACCGCCGCCGGTGTCCTCGAACTCGCCTGGATGACGGGCCTGGTCGAATGGGCGGAGGACCCGACCCCCGCCTGGTACGGCGCCGACGGCCAGGCCATCGCCGAGGAGGACATCTACGAACGCTTCCGCGACGAGGTCGTCGCCCGCTCCGGCGTGCGCACCCTGACCGACAAGTACCACCTCGTCGACCAGGGCTCCATCGACCTGACCCAGGTCTTCCTCGACCGCGACATCACCTTCACCGTCGCCACCGAGGCCGAGGCCAGGGACATTCTCGACGCCGACCCGGAGAAGACCGTCATCGCCGAGACCGACGGCGAGTGGATGGTCACTCGCCGACAGGGCGCCACCGCGCACGTGCCGCGCAGGGCCACCCTCTCGCGCACCGTCGCCGGCCAGATGCCCGACGACTTCGACCCGGCCAAGTGGGGCATCCCGGAGCACATGATCGACAGCCTCGACCGCATGGCCACCTGGAACCTCGTCACCGCCGTCGACGCCTTCATCAACGCCGGGTTCTCCCCGACCGAGCTGCTCCAGCACATCCACCCGCTGGACGTGGGCACCACGCAGGGCACCGGCATCGGTGGCATGGAGTCCCTGCACAAGGTCTTCGTCAGCCGCTTCCTGGGCGAGGAGCGCCCCAGCGACATTCTGCAGGAATCCCTGCCCAACGTCGTCGCCGCCCACACCATGCAGTCCCTGCTCGGCGGCTACGGCTCGATGATCCACCCCATCGGCGCCTGCGCCACCGCGGCGGTCTCCATCGAGGAGGGCGTGGACAAGATCCGGCTGGGCAAGGCCGACTTCGTCATCGCCGGCGGCATCGACGACGTCCAGGTCGAGTCCCTGGCCGGCTTCGGCGACATGAACGCCACCGCCGAGACGAAGACGATGACCGACAAGGGCATCCACGAGCGTTTCATCTCCCGCGCCAACGACCGCCGGCGCGGCGGCTTCCTCGAGGCCGAGGGCGGCGGCACCGTGCTGCTGGTCCGCGGCTCCGTCGCCGCCGAGATGGGCCTGCCGGTCCACGCCGTGGTCGCGCACGCCGCCTCCTACGGCGACGGCGCCCACACCTCTATCCCGGCCCCCGGCCTGGGTGTGCTCGGCGCCGGGCGCGGCCGGGAACGCTCCAAGCTGGCCCGCTCGCTGAAGTCGCTGGGCCTGAGCCCGGACGACGTGTCCGTGCTGAGCAAGCACGACACCTCGACCAACGCCAACGACCCCAACGAGTCCGAGCTGCACTCCCTGCTGTGGCCGGCCATCGGCCGCCACCCGGACAAGCCGATGTACGTCATCTCCCAGAAGACGCTCACCGGCCACTCCAAGGCGGGCGCCGCGCTCTTCCAGACCGGCGGGCTGATGGACGTGCTGCGCACCGGCAGGCTCCCGCAGAACGCCTCCCTGGACTGCGTCGACCCGCTGATCGCGCCGAAGGCGAAGAACCTGGTCTGGCTGCGCGAGCCGCTGGATCTGGGCGAAGGCGCGGTGAAGGCCGCCGCCCTGACCTCCCTCGGCTTCGGGCACGTCGGCGCCCTGGTGGTCTACGCCCACCCGGCCGCGTTCGAGGCCGCCGTGGCCAACGCCGGGCTGGACGTCAACGCGTGGCGTGAGCGCGCCACCGGGCGTCTGCGTGCGGGATCCGCCCGCATGCAGGCGGGCATGATCGGCCGCGCCCCGCTGTTCACCCAGATCGAGGGGCGCCGCTTCCCCGATACCGGGGCGCATGAGGCGGAGATCAACCTGCTCCTGAGCGAGGATGTCCGGCTCGGAGCGGACGGGGTGTACCCGTCGGCCTGAAACTAGGTAGGTAGCAGTCACAGTGCCGTTCTCCCCTTCCGGGAGGGCGGCACTCTCGCTGAGTCCTGACTTCCAGTGCATGCGGGAAGAAAGCGGGTCGAGAAGAAAGGGTGCAACAGCTGCTTGCACCGCTCGTCGAGAAAATTGAGGTTCGCCCCTGCCATCCTGAAAAAAGATGCCCTATCAGCGCAGCTCAGCTCTCACCCGGAATCCACCACCGCTGGGCAGCCGCTGCCCTTCCTGCGTCATCGAACTGAATGCCCTCCTGCTCGAGCAGTTCACGCGGTGATCGATTGTCGTCTCCATCAAGCCAGTAGAAGCTGGCGCTGATGGCGCCATCGGAACGCAGAACCCGGTGGGCGTTCCTGACGGGATTGGCTGCGAGGTAGTTACCCACAGGCTGAGCAGCGGATTTGATCTCCTTTGCCAAATCCCCGTAACTGACCCATTTACCAAGGGGGACGGAATCCACTAATCTGGTCAGCTTCTCCCACATCGCCGCAGTGTTCTTGCCCGGTTTCTTATGCGGTTCAGTCAGCTCCGCGACACGGTTCAACCATCGGACCATCGAGCCATCGGTAATGGACTTCAGAAATTGGCCTGGCAGCATTGTCTCAAGGGTCTTGACCATCATGATGGCGGCGAGGGCTTCCTCCACCGTGAACTCCGCAACCGTCAAGGGGTCGGCGAGAGTCGTGTAATCTCTGCTCGCGACGATTCCCTGCCAGTCCTCAACCTCATAGTTCCCGAATACACCTCGGAATTCGGCACGCAGTTCAACAATGTCGCTTTCAGAGGCACCGGTCCCCTCCAGCGATTCAAACTGCGGCACGAACTTGAGGAGCTCCGTGTACGGGTTCTGTTGTGAATCGTCTGGTTCTGCCCCCTGGTACGGACGTAGCGTGAAAACGACCTCATCCGTATCGATATCCAGATGATGGAACAACGCGCGGAGAATGTTCATCTTCTCGTTTGTCGGATTACTTGTGGTCATCCACAATTCCGGCGCAAGTTCTTCTTGATAACGGCTCGATGGTTGCCCACCCACGGAAAACCCCAGTCCGCCATCGGCGGCATATTCATAGATGGCGTCCCGGTGTTGTGCCAGCAGTTGACGGATGAGGTAGCGAATCATGTCTTTGAAGCTGGCCACCGTGTTTGTCACACCGTCGAACTCGTAGGAGACGATGACGCGGTTTGTGAACGTCGTGTCCTCGCCCATGGGCAAGGTCGGAAGCGGCTCACGGACCGGCTCGAAATCGGTCTCCGGCATCGGCCAGTATCGCATAGCGATATCCGTCAGAATCTCGTTGCGTTGACGAATATCGCTTTCCGCCCAGGTATCAGTCTGCTTAAGGGACGCGTTCAGCCGATACGGCGATTCGTTGAACCCACCATCGGCTGTCTTCTTCGTCGTGAATGATGCGTTCGAGTATTCCGAGTTGTACCCGGTGATGGTCAGGTTGCCGATGCGGTGCAGCCATGTCTGGTGGACTTCCTCCGCATTCGGTCCAATTTCCTCGCGCCAATCTTTCGTGAGTGTCTGCGGCATGATGTGCTCGAGACTGAGATCGCCTCGCTCCAAGGTGGAGGCAATGTCGCGATTGTCCTTCGACCAGTTGTTTTCCAGACACTCGAATAGATACCGCCGGTTGAACGCAGTGAAGTTGAAAAAGTTGCGCGTGGCGAATGCCTCGCGGAACTCTTCATCGGTCGGGAATCGCCCTGAGGTGTCGGCGCGTCGCAGCAGGAGATATGCAATGACATCGGTGATCGGAGTTCCTTCACCTCGCAGCCGTCTCGCGTCGCTGTACAGCGTGGCAAAGATCTTGTTCAGGGCATTGGACGGAACACCGACGACCATACGCCGGAAAAGGTAGGCGTCAACCAGCTCAATGGTATCCGCGAAATCATCGGCAGTGATCCCTGCTGCCCGGTATTCACCAAGCAACGGCATCAGGGCCGGCATTGTGACTTCATGACGCAGGAGGTTGAAGCGGCGCAGGCGGTTATCGGCACGCGGGATGCCGGTGAGAGAAGCATTGAGATCCCGGAAGTACTCGGAATAATCCCGCATCCATTCCAGAATCATCTGCACCGGCGCATCAGAGTTTTCCAGATACTCCTTGAATGCCTCATAGACAGCGTCGAAGCGCGGGGTCTTGCGGGTCTTGGCGACAAGGTAGAGGCGAACGAACGCATCGGTGTCAAAGTCGACGTTGCGCTCGATCGGGTTCCAGTAATACTCGTACAGGTGCTCCTGTGTCTTTGATGGCTTCCCCATCAACACAAGGTTGCGGATCTTGTCGGACTCTTTCAGCTCCTTGCCCGTTGAGTTAAGGGATTCGAAGATGCGCTGAGGATCGTCATGCCCTTCCAGGTCGAGGATCATGGCCTCCAGCCGACGGATTGCCGTCCAGAGTTCGTCGCCTGTCAGCTCGCCCTGGGCAATCCGATTTCTGAAATAGCGGTAATTCGAGGTCACCGACGATTTTTCTATCGGGGACTCACCCGTCAGTAGTTTCCGGTAGGCCTCCAGATCATTCTTGACCGGTTTGAGCTTGAGCTTAGTTTCTTTGGATACCGACGACTCGGCTCCCTCGAGATAATTGCGCCGGATTTTCACCGACAGCTCCGCATCCTCGGACAAAACCACTCCGTCAGCAAGAGAATTCGACAACGCGAGCATCAGCAGACTGGTGGTCGTAATTCGCTGCTGACCATCGATGACCACCCACTCGAAACCAGTCTCTGGCTTACCCACAACGGCACCGAAGAAGTGCTTCGGACGATCCTTCCTGATCACTTCCACAAGGTCGTCGTAGAGTCGCTCGCACTGCTTTTCTCCCCAGTCATAATTGCGCTGGTAAACGGGGATGACCAATTGCTTATCGGTGCCATCGAACACCGTGTAGATGTCTTTGACGTTGCCCTTCACCGGATCGCTCCTCTACCTCGTCTACTTGTCACGGCAAGGCTAATCCACATATCGGACTCACGCGGGCGGAGTCCCGAACAGGATGGCGACAGACTCGCGGATCCGGGGCCCACAAGTTCTTTACTCCAATCCCGAAGCGGGAAACTGGGGTCAGCAGTCTGTCCACAGAAGATTGTGTCGGGCTCTCCAGGCCGGGTCAGTCGATCGACACACCCACCCACACCGGCTCCGGCACCAGGGTCACGCCGAAGCGGGAGCGCACCCCGTCGCGGACCTCCCTGGCCAGGGCCACCAGGTCGGAGGTGCTCGCCGAACCACGGTTGGTCAGCGCGAGGGTGTGCTTGGTGGACAGGCGGGCCGGAGCATCCTCGCCGGGGTGCCCCTTGGCGAAGCCGGCCCGGTCGATCAGCCACGCGGCGGAGAGCTTCACTGTGCCCTCCCCGGCGGGGAAGCGGGGCATGCGGTCGGCGTCCTCGTCGCCGCGGTCCGCCCGGACGGATGCCTGGACGGCGTCGGCCACCGCCACCTCGACCACGGGGTTGGTGAAGAAGGAGCCTGCCGACCAGGTGTCGTGGTCGCCGTCGATGAGCACCATGCCCTTGCCGCGGCGCAGGTCCAGGACCGTGTCCCGGACCTCGGCCACCGGGCGGCGCTCCCCGGACTCCGTCGCCCCCAGTCGGCGGGCCAGCTCGCCGAAGCGCAGGGGCGAGGAAAGCCCGTCGGGGTTGAGCTGCATCTCGATCTCCAGGACTACGCCCCGGCCGGTGAACTTGAGGTTGGAGTACCGGTACGCCAGCTCCAGATCCGTGGCCGGCACCCACGAGACCTCACCGGTGGCCCGCTCCAGGAGCAGCACCCGGGTGAGCACATCCGAGATCTCCGCGCCGTAGGCGCCGACGTTCTGCACCGGGGTGGCACCGGCGGAACCGGGGATGCCGGACAGGCACTCGATGCCGCCCAGGCCCGCATCCACTGCGGCTGTGACGACGTCGTCCCAGCCCGCCCCGGCCCCGGCGCGGACCAGGCCGCTGCCCGCATCGATCTCCAGGCCGTCGTTCTCCAGCACCACAGCCACCACATCCAGGTCGCCCTCGGCGACGACGAGGTTGGATCCGCCGCCGACGATGAGGAGGGGGATGGCGGCGGCGTCGAGAAGCGTCACCACCCCGGCGACGGCGGTGGTCGAGCCGCACCGGACGGTGAGTCGGGGGCGTCCACCCAGGTGGAGGGTGGTCAGCTCGGCGAAGGTGCCGCCCTCCTCGAGGGTCACGTCCTCGATCTGCGTGAGGCGCGCGCGAATGTCCGGGGTCAGAGATGAATCGGTCACGGCCTCAACGGTAGTCTGTTCTTTATGGCATCCCGCAGTGAGAACACCGTAACCATCAACCAGCCGGCCGAGAAGGTCCACGCCGCGCTGACCAACGCCGACTACTGGGCGTTCATCGCGCAGACCCTCTCCCCCGAGCCGGGCGAGCTCAACTCCTTCGAGCAGACCGAGGGCGGTGCCGTGGTCACCCTCTTCGAGGTCCTGCCGCTGGACATCCTCCCCGAGGCCGTCCGCGCGATGATCTCCCAGGCCCTGAAGGTCAAGCGAGTCGTCACCGTCGGCCCGCTGGCCGACAACGCCGCCCACATCTCCTACAACGCCGACGTCAAGGGCACCCCCGTCGACTTCGAGGGCGAGATCAACCTCTCCGGCGACGACTCCACCACCACCCTCTCCTACACCAACGACGTCTCCGTGAACATCCCGTTCATGGGCCCGGCCATCGAGCCGAAGGTCGCCGAGGCTCTGGGCGACCTGTTCAACAACGAGGGCGAACTGACCGAGCGCTGGATCTCCGAGAACGCCTAAGCGTTCCCGGTTCCCACTGCTTCATCATCATGGCCGATCACGCCCACAACCTCCGCGCCGAGGAAGGACGTGGTCGGCCTTTCGGCGTCATCACCCGCGGCACGACCGGTTTCAACCGGCTGCGCCGCTCCGACCGGTGGACGGTGAATCATCCGCGGGTGCGCCGGCTGCTTCTCGACGCCCCCTCCCCGCTCGCCGTCGACGTCGGCTACGGCGCCTCCCACACCACCACCGTGGAGTGGGCCGCCCGCCTGCGGACCGTGCGCCCCGACATTGAGGTCGTGGGCCTGGAGATCGACCCGGAGCGGGTCCTCCCGCCCCAGGGCGGCGTGCGCTTCGAACTCGGCGGCTTCGAGCTGGCCGGTTACCGCCCGCACCTGGTGCGCGCCTTCAACGTGCTGCGCCAATACGACGTCGCCCAGGTCGAGGAGGCCTGGGGGTCGGTGCTGAGCAGGTTGGCGCCCGGCGGCCTGTTCGTCGAAGGCACCTGCGACGAGCTGGGCCGCCGCGCCGCGTGGCTGCTCCTCGACGAGCACGGCCCCGTCTCCCTCACCCTGGCCTGGGACCCCTTCGATATCTCTGCCCCCTCCGACCTGGCCGAACGCCTGCCGAAGATCCTCATCCACCGCAACACCCCAGGAGAGAAGATCCACGCGCTGCTGCGCGCCGCCGACGAGGCCTGGCACCGTTCCGCCGGCTGGGAACCCTACGGCCCCCGGGTGCGCTGGCGCGACGCCCGCCGGCAGCTCATCGCGGACGGCTGGCCCGTCGAACCCGTCCGCCGGAATCTGCGTGACAACATCCTGACAGTCCCCTGGGAAGCGGTTGCCCCCGGCCCATGATCTGCGGGAGACTGGCAGACATGTCATCCGCGCGCTCTGCCTCCTCGACCATCTGGAAGTTCATCGTCGGCCTGCTCGTGGCCCTGCTCATCATGCTGTTCGTCGCGGAGTTCGGCCTGCGCTGGTTCATCGGCAACGAACTTCGCTCCAGTTTCGAGGCCCAGGCCGCCGAAGACGGCGTCACCATGACGGAGGACCCCACCATCTCCTTCGGCGCGACCCCCCTGATCCTGTCGGCGGTGCGCGGCACCGTCCCCGAGGTGGAGGTGACCACCCCCTCCACCCTGCAGATCACCGGACAGGAGGTCCTCGGCCAGCCCGGCGCCCATGTCGTCCTGACCGACCTGGACATCTCCGACCGGGACAACCCCGTCGCCGCCCGCATGGTCACCGTCGCGGAAGTGCCCGAGGAGTTCCTGCTGGCCACGATCCAGCAGTCGATGGAGGACGGCGGGGGCGGCGACCTCATCGGAGTTTCCGACGTCACGGCCAACCCCGCCGAGGGCACGCTGGACATCGAGTTCAACAGCGGCGTAGCCGTCCTCAACCTCCGGCCCACGCCGGTCGACGGCCAGCTCACCTTCGAGGCCTCGGGCGGTTCGCTCCTCGGATTCAACCTCCCCAGCCAGGTCACCGGCCTCATCACCGCGGGACTTCAGGAAGGCGTCAAAGAGCAGGCGGGCCAGTTCACCATCGACGAGTTTGAGGTGATCGACGGCGGGGCCCGCCTCAGGCTGAGCGGCGAGAACGTCGCCCTCAGCGAGGTGGCTGACCCACGGCAGACACAGAGCTGACGCCGACGCGGTCCGCGCCGGAATCCAGCGCCGCGATCACGCCGTCGAGGTCCCGCACCCCGGTCACGGTCAGGGGCAGCGGCATGCTTGCCGACGCCCCTGGGACTTCCCCCAGCCAGCCCGTCGCGGTGACGAGGCGGTCGACGCCGGCCAGCCGCGCTGCCTCCGCCACCGCCGCGACGCCGGCGGGCGTGCGGGCGGGAGTCTCCAGGATGACGGCGAGCGTCACAGGGTGCGGCACCGCCTCCCGGACGGCCACGAACTCGGCCAGGAGCGTGTTCATCTCCGCAACCCCCGGGTCCGGGGTCAGCCACACCTCCGCGGCCCCCTGCTGCACCGCCAGCCGCGCCTCAGCCGCCTTCACCAGGCTGTGGTGGCGGCCGGTGGGGAAGCCCACCACGACGGCTACGGTGAGCCCGCCCGTGTCGCCGGCCAACTCCAGGTGGGACGGTGCGAGAACGACCCCGCCCAGTCCCGCCGCGCGCGCCCCGCGGACCGCCGAGGGGATCTCGGCGGGGGTGGCGCGGGCGTCGACGAGCATGAGAAAGGCGTGGCCCGAGAGCCACGCCAGATCCGAAGCCATGGGACGCTACCAGCTGTAGTTGCCGTTGAGGATCGATTTCAGGTGCGGCCGCACATCGAACCAGTACACGCCGATGGCCACCATGCCGGCCCAGGAGAGGAACGGCACGCGGGTGATCACCACGAAGGCGGAGCCGACCAGGATGGCCACCCAGATCCATTTCGTCTGGCGGTCACCTGCCTGGAAGGCGTCGTCGCGCGTGGTCAGGGCGAAGAACGCGCCGGCGACGCCGGTGAGGGCGATCAGGGCGAACAGCACCTGTTCGAAGAGGATGTAGGTGGCGATCAGAGTCATGGCGGAGTTCTAGCTGTCCTTCTGGGTGTCGGCGGGCACCTCGGTGGTGCTGATGACCTCGCCGTCAATCATATGCGGAACATCGCCGTCGCCGTTCGTCGAGGGGGCGGTCGGGGTAGTCGGGGCCGCGCCCTCCTTCACGTCCTGGCCCGAGAGGGAACCCGCCCGGCTGATGAGGTCGTCCAGGCGGCCCCGGAGCTCGTCGATGAAGGACTGCTCGCGCTGCTCGTCCCCGGTCTCTGCCCGGCGTGTGCGCGCCTGGTCGACGGTCTCGTCGAAGGTCGCCCGCACGGATGCCACCGCCCGGTTGAAGGCGTTCTTCGCGTCGTCCGCCACCGGGGAATCCTTCGTCTGCTCAGCCGCGCGCCGCGCGGAGGCGGCCAGGTCGCGGATGATCTCTTCCGCGTGGCCCGCGAAGGCGGCGGAGACGGTCTTGTAGTCCTCGGTGCTCTTGGCGTCCGACAGGCCCGCACGGGCCTCCTGGGCGGCGGCCTTGAAGCGGCTCGCGGTGGTTTCCTCGCCCTCCACCGGGCTCGGCTTCGCGTGGGCGCCCTGGCCGTGATCCGCCTTGTCCCGGTCCTCGCGGAACCGGTCGGCGAAATCGGAGACAACGTCGCCCAGCCGGGAGCCCGCGGCGACCCATGCCTGGAAAGGTTCCCGCAGGTTGTCCATGAGAGAGTTGTGCTGCTCCGGGCTCGGAGTGGTGTTGTCGTTCGGGGTGGTCATGGTTGCGGATGCCTCCTGCAATTGGTGGTCACGCTCCGAAGAGCAGATGATTCACAGTGTAAATAAGAAGTCCCGCAAGCGCACCGACAATGGTGCCGTTGAGGCGGATGTACTGCAGGTCCTTGCCCACCATCAGCTCGATCTTGTCACTGGCCTCCGCCGCGTCCCACCGCTCGACCGTCTCGGAGATGATCGCCGTGACCTCGCCGGCGTAGTTCTCCGCGAGGAAGGCCGCCCCGCCGGTGATCCGACGTTCCAGGCTGGCCCGCAGCACAGGGTCCGTCTGGATGTTGGTTCCCCAGGTCAGGCACAGCTCGGTGATCTTGGTGCGCAGCAGGGAGGTTTCGTCGGTGGCGGCGTCGATGAGCGAGACCGACGCGTTCGCCCAGATCGCCGCCGCCGCGCCGCGCACCGGGGTGGAGCCCAGCAGATCGTGCTTGATGCCCTCGACGCGCGCGATCATCGTCGGATCGTTCTGCAGGTCATCCGCCAGATCCCCCAGGAAACGGCGGATGGCGTCGCGGGCCTCGTGCGAGGGGTCGTTGGCGACGGACGCCGTGAAACCGACCAACTCCTTGTAAACGCGCGCGCCCACCAGCTGCTTGGCGAACTGCGGCGCCCAGGTGGGCATGCGCTCGTCGATGAGCTCGACGACAGTGTCCTCCATGCCCAGTACCTTGCGGTGCGCCCACGTGACCACCTCCTGGACCACTGGTTCGGTGCGCCCGTCCTCGATGAGTCCGGCCATGACCCGGCCTGCGGGCGGCCCCCACTGCGGTTCCGCCAGCTTGTCGATGAGCTGGGACTGGATGACCGCCTCCGCGTCCTTCGGGTCCAGCGCCCGGATCGCGTTGGCCGTGAGGCGGCCTACCTCCCGGGAGACTTTCACGGCGTTGTCCGGCTGCGAGAGCCAGGAGCCCAGGCGTTCCGGGATGTTGGCGGTGCGGACCTTCTCCGTGATCAGTTCAGCGTTGAGGAAGTTGTCGCCCACGAATCCGGACAGCGCCTGACCGAGCTGATCCTTCTTCTTGGGGATGATCGCGGTGTGCGGAATCGGGATCCGCAGGGGGTGACGGAACAGCGCCGTCACGGCGAACCAGTCCGCCAGCCCGCCGATCATGCCGGCCTCCGCCGCCGCCCGGACGTAACCGACCCACGTCGGCGCCCCGCCCGGCTGCGACTGCCACCAGCTGCACGCGAGGAAGATGACCGCCGCCACCACCAGCAGCCCGGTGACGAAGGCCTTGTGGCGGCGCAGCGCGCGGCGACGCTCCGCCTCGACCTCGGGGGCCGGCCCCGGGACCGGTGCGGCGGCCGTGGCGGTGCTGGCGGGCCGGGTCCCGATGTGTTTACCCATGTTCCCCATTATGGCCTGCCTACCGGTCACAGCAGTTCCAGGGCGTACTGCAGCAGGCTCAGTGAGGTGAGCAGCGTGATCAGCGTGATGAGCACAATGATGATTTTCTGGCGCACGGGGACCAGCGTACGAAAAAGCTCCGCCCCCTGCCTGCGCGTGGCAGTAGGGGGCGGAGCCGACGGACGAAAGACGTCAGCTGAGCTGACTAGTTGTGGCGGCCGGTGGTCCTGCGGTACTCGCGGTAGTAGCGGCGACCGTAGAAGATCAGCCCAAAGCCGCCGACTACGCCCACGACGGCGATGACCAGCCCGATGATGAACAGCAGGGTTGTGTCGTACCCGGCGGGGCCGACACCCTGTCCGTACATGATGGTGGCGGCCATCCAGATCATGATACCCACGCCGGCCAGCGCAGGGCCGAGCAGCAGACCCATGCCGATCCAGGTGGATGAGCGCTCCAGGGAGGAGTGCGGTGCGCCCAGGGAGTTGGGCTCGTAGCCCTCGATGTAGGAATCGTGCAGCTTGGGTGCATAATCCGGGAAGGACTCGGATGCCTGATCGGCAACCGCGTAGTTGTTGGAAGCCATAGCCGTTACTCGCTTTCGTCTCTCGGTGCTCGGTTGGTACCGAGTTTAGTCGTCCTTGCCGCGGAAGGCGGCACGCGCGCGCTCCTTGGTGACAGCAGCGACGGCGGTCAGCGGGATACCCGCCGGGCAGACGTCGGCGCACTCACCGAAGAGGGAGCAGTGACCGAAGTTGGTCTCCAGGTCGTCCACCATGTGGCGGGCACGCTTGCCGCGCTCCTCCTTGCCCAGGGGCATGAGGGAGAGGTGGACCAGCTTTGCACCGGTGAACAGGTGCGCGGCACCGTTCGGGCAGGCGGCGACACAGGCGCCACAGCCGATGCAGGCGGCGTGGTCGAGCGCGAGCTCGGCAACCTCGTGGTTCAAGTGCAGGGTGTCGGCGTCCGGTGCGGTGCCCGCGTTGATCGAGACGTAACCGCCCTTCTCCATGACGCGGTCCAGTGCGGAACGGTCGACGACCATGTCCTTGATCACCGGGAAAGCAGCGGAGCGCAGCGGCTCGAGCTTGACGACGTCGCCCTCGCTGAAGCCGACCAGACGCTGCTGGCAGGCCGGGGTGTTCTGGCCCGGGCCGTGGGGACGGCCGTTGACCATCAGGCCACAGGTGCCGCAGATGCCTTCGCGGCAGTCCGAGGCGAACATGAAGGGTTCCTTGTTCTCCCCGACCAGACGGTTGTTCACGTGGTCGAGCAGCTCCAGGATCGACATCTGCGGGACGGCGTCCGGGACCTGCACGGTCTCGAAGGCGCCCTCCTGGGTCGGTCCGGCCTGCCGCCAGATCTCAAGTGTCAGCTTCATTACTTGTAGTTCCTTGTCTGCAGCGGGATCGATTCGAAGACGAGCGGATCAGCGTGGCGGATGAACTTGCCCTCGCCAGCCGGCTCCCATGCCGAGACGAAGCACCAGTTCTCGTCGTCGCGCTCTGCCTCGCCGTCCTCGGAGAGGTGGTCGTCGCGGAAGTGGGCGCCGCAGGACTCGTCGCGGTCGAGGGCGTCGACGCACATGAGCTCGCCCAGGTCGATGTAGTCGGCGACACGCGCCGCGTACTCGAGTTCCTGGTTCATGTAGTTCTGCTCACCGGGGACCTGGACGTTGGTCCAGAAGTCCGCGCGGATCTCGCGGATCTTGACGATCGCGTCCTGCAGGTCCTTGACGTTGCGGGAGACGCCGCAGGCGAAGTAGAGCAGCTCGCCGAGCTGGCGGTGGTAGTAGTCCGCGCCGCGCGGGTTCGGGCCCTTGATGTTGAGGAGACGGTCGATGCGTGCCTGGGCACGCTCGACAGCCTCAGCGGCCTCCGGGGAGTCCGCCGGCAGAACATCCTGGCCGAGGTAGTTGGCCAGATAGTTCGGGATGGTGAACGGCAGGGTGAACCAGCCGTCGACAGATGCGGACAGCAGCGAGTTGGCACCCAGGCGGTTCGCGCCGTGGTAGGTCCAGGAGGCCTCGCCGGCGGCGAAGAGGCCGTCGATGGAGGTCATCTCGTTGAAGTCGGTCCACAGGCCGCCCATGGTGAAGTGGCAGGTGGGGGCGATACGCATCGGGGATGAGTAGGGGTCCTCGCCGATGGCGTCGCGGTACATCTCGAAGAGGTTGGAGTAACGCTCGACGATGGTGTCCTGGCCGAGGCGCTCGATGGCGTCGCGGAAATCCAGGTACGCGGAGTTGAACAGCGGTCCGACGCCGAGCCCGGCGTTGATCTGCTGCGAGATCGCGCGGGAGGCGACGTCGCGCGGAACCAGGTTGCCGAAGGCCGGGTAGCGGCGCTCCAGGAAGTAGTCGCGCTCCTCCTCCGGGATGGAGTTCGGGTCGCGGTCGTCCTTCGGGTTCTTCGGGGACCAGATGCGGCCGTCGTTACGCAGCGACTCCGACATCAGGATGGTCTTCGACTGCCAGGTCGCGTTGACCGGCAGGCCGGTCGGGTGGAACTGGATGAAGGACGGGGAGGCGAAGTGGGCGCCGAGCTCGTACGCGCGCATCAGGGCGCCGGCGTTCGAGTTCTTGGCCAGCGTGGACATGTGGTACACGTTGCCGTAACCGCCGGTAGCCAGCAGCACTGCATGGCCGGTGTGGGGGGTCAGCTCGCCGGTGATGAGGTTACGGGTGACGATGCCCTCGCAGCGCTTCTTCCCCTCCTTCTGCGTGACGATGAGGTCGACGACGTCGGCGTGGGTGAAGATCTCCACGTTGCCCAGGCCGATCTGGCGCGTGAGCGCGGAAGCGGTGGACAGCTGGAGCTGCTGGCCCGTCTGGCCGCGGGTGTAGTAGGTGCGGGACACCTGCACGCCGCCGAAGGAACGGGTGGCCAGGGTGCCGCCGTACTCGCGGGCGAAGGGGGCGCCGATGGCGTTCATGTGGTCGATGACTCGGGCCGACTCGAGGGCCAGGCGCCAGCAGTCGGACTCGCGGCCGCGGTAGTCGCCGCCCTTGACGGTGTCCTTGACGTGGCGGTATGCGCCGTCGTTGTCCACCTTCTTGCCGCGGGCGGAGTTGACGCCGCCCTGGGCTGCGATGGAGTGCGCGCGGCGCGGGGCGTCGTGGTAGGTGAAGACCTTGACGTCGTAGCCCAGCTCGCCGAGGGCCGCCGCAGCGGCGCCGCCGGACAGGCCGGTGCCGACGACGAGGACCTTGAACTTGCGGCGGTTCAGCGGAGACACAAGGTTCATGTGCTCCTTCTGGTACTCCCACATGTCCTTGGTCGGGACACCCTTCGGCTCAGCGTTGTCCAGAACGGTGCCCGGGATGACGCCCTCGACCATCGAGGCCGGGTGGACGAATTCGGGACGAGAAGCAGTCTCGGTGTTGCTCATATTTTTCTCAAACTTCCCTTCAGGACCTAGCTCAGCCAGCCCAGTGCGATGGACAGCGGCATCACGATGTTGCCGATCATAACGATCGCCGGCACCAGGTAGGCGACGACGAGGAGAACCTTGCGCCAGCGCCGGCCGGTGATGCCCAGGTCGGACACAGCGAGCCAGATGCCGTGGGACAGGTGCAGGAAGAGCACCACCATGGCGAGGATGTAGAAGATGGCGACCCACCAGCGGGAGAAGCTGGCGATGAGGTTCGCGTAGATCTCGCCGTGGACGAAGGTGTCCGTGGCGGCCGGGGCGACGCCCATGGTCAGGTCGAGAAGGTGGAAGATCACGAACAGCAGCAGGATGATGCCGGTGATCAGCATCGAGCGGCTGGAGAAAGAGTTCAGGCCGCCCACCAGGTTCGTGCGGGCGAACTTGCCGCGCGACGTGCGGGAGCGGGCGTTGAGGGTGAACGCGCCGTGGACGTGGAGAACCAGGGCGGCCAGCAGCACGATGCGCAGGATCCAGACGATGGACTCACGCGGGAAGATGGGCGCGCCCACGGTGCGGAGGAACTCTCCGTACTCGTTGATGGCGGCGACGCCGTTGTGGTCGGGCATGTAGAGCTTCAGGTTTCCGACCATGTGGACCAGGACATAGAGTCCGAAGATCAGGCCGGTGACGGCCATCACCAGCTTGATGGCCCAGGTCGGGTAGGACGGCCGCTCGCGCAGCGGCTTCTCAGTGATTTTGCCGTGAACGATTGCGTCACGGTCTGCGTTTTTAACAGTCATGGCACCTCCAGTGTCGCTCATACTTTACGGTCACACCCCCGGTCGGAACCACTTTCGGGCAAACTTCCCGGCCGGGCCCCGGGAAACCCCACCCGTCACAGGCAGGACTTGAGGATAGCCTTACCTGGCAAAATTGCCGCGAAAAGCCCTTAAACTGCCGTCTGCCACGCCCCTTACCTTCCGGACCGAGAGGTACCGGCCCTGTCGGAGCGTGTTCCCAGCATCTTGTGACGTTGCTCACCCATTCCCCCAAGACTAGATCGGCCCACCCCGATAGGTATCAAACTTTCGATTGCTTTCACCTGTGCGAACGTTTCCCACCACAACATTCGCTCCAGGCTCTACGTTCTCCACACAAAGTTCGCAAACAATGCCTGGGAGTGAGCGCCATCACGCTACGATGTCGGGCATGGGAAAGACCTACGTAGGTTCACGGCTCCGCCAACTCCGCCGCGAACGTGACCTGAGCCAGGCGTCGCTCGCGTCGACCCTCGGACTGTCCGCCAGTTACGTCAACCAGATCGAACACGACGTCCGGCCGCTGACGGTCCCCGTCCTGCTCCGCATCACCGAGGCCTTCGGCGTCGACGCGACCTTCTTCTCGCGCGACGACGACTCCCGGCTCCTCGCCGAGATCCAGGACGTCGTCCTGGACAAGGAGCTGTGCCCCACCCCGGTCGAGCTGCAGGAGCTGTCCGAGCTGGTGTACAACCACCCGGCGGTCGCCAGAACGATGGTGGACATGCACCGCCGCTACCGCAACGTCCGCGACAAACTGTCCATCGCCACCGACACCCGCCGGCTCGCTGGCCCGATCAACTCCTCCCCCGGGGCGCAGGCCCTGTCCATGCCCCACGACGAGGTGCGCGACTTCTTCTACTCGCGACAGAACTACCTCGACGACCTCGACACCTCCGCCGAATCCATCGCCGGGGAACTCGGCGTCGAGAGGTTCTCCATCCGTGGCACCGAGGACGCCATCGCCGAACGGCTGCGCCAGCACCACGGCATCGAAATCTCCACCTCCTCCGACCTCAACGGCACCCTCCACAGCCTCGACCGGGAGACCGGCCACCTGCAGCTGGCCAGCCGACTGCACACCGGCCAGCGGGCGTTCCGCATGGGCATGGAGCTGGCGTACCTGGAGGTGGGCGAGGACATCGAGTCCCTGGTCGCCGAGGAGTCCTTCACCTCCGAGGCCTCCGCGAACCTGGCCCGCCGCGGAATCGCCAGCTACTTCGCTGCCGCCGTCCTCCTCCCCTACCAGGGGATTCACGCGGAGGCCGAGCGCTCCGGCTATGACATCGACTTCCTCTGTCAGGTCTTCGGCGTGGGCTACGAGACCGTGGCCAGTCGGCTGTCCACCCTGCAGCGGCCCAACCTGCGGGGGATCCCCTTCACTTTCGTCCGCGTGGACCGCGCCGGAAACATGTCCAAACGACAGTCCGCGACCGGCTTCCACCTGGCCAACTCCGGCGGAACCTGTCCCCTGTGGAACATCTACGAGACGTTCACCAACCCCGGCACGATCCAGCGCCAGCTGGCGCAGATGCCGGACGGCCGGAACTACCTGTGGATCGCCCGCACGGTGCGCCACCACCGGGGCCGGTTCGGCGATACCGGCAAGCTCTTCGCCATCGGCCTGGGCTGCGAGGCCCGCCACGCCGACCGCACGGTGTACGCCGAGGGCCTGAATCTGGAGGATCTGTCGAGCGCGACCCCCATCGGCGCGGGCTGCCGCGTGTGCCCGCGGGAGAACTGCGCCCAGCGCGCGTTCCCCCCGATCCACGAGGAGATCACCATCGACGCCCACCGCTCCTCGGTCGCCCCTTACAACTAGCCTTCCGTCCGGCCCTTGCCCGCGTAGTACCCGCTCTGCAGCCTGCGTTCGTATTCCCGCAGGTTGTAGGTGGCCGAACGGATCTCCACGTCGCGGTCGAAGTTGGAGCCCAGCGCACCGGCCATCGCCCCGAGGGAGGCGCTGAGCGCCGCGATGGACGCGTAGGTGGGCAGGCCGACCTCGCGTTCCAGCTCCGCCTCCAGGTAGCCCACCGGGATGACCACCGCCGAGGAGACGAAGAGCACGGCCATGACCAGCAGGTAGAGGATCAGCCCCGTCATCCCGATCGTGCCGATGGTGGCGAGGTTGTCGATGCGTTCCCGCCACCTGGTCTCCTGGGTGTGGGAACGCTGCCACAGCCGGTTGTGGATGATCAGCCAGGCCGTGAAAGAGACCACGGCGAAGGTGCTGATGAGCAGCAGCCGGGACCAGCTCATCTCCTCCGCGAGCTTCCAGATGGACCCGTAGAAGACGCCGAAGCCGCCGGTCGCGACCATGGCCGCCAACGAACTCGACAGCACCGGCAGGAGCCGGCCGGGCTGGTTGCCCCGGATCATCCCGAAGACCATGCGCATGGTCCTGCCCCGGTGGTCGAGCACGCGGGTCTCGACGCCCGCGGAGTCATCCGAGTCCTCCCCCTCCACCAGGTCGGGCCCCCCGCGCCGCGCGCCGGCCACGGGGCGGTCCTCCTCGACGAGGCTGATGAGTTCGCGCCGCAGTCTGCGCGTGGTGCCGAAGGCGCCGAGGGCGGGCAGGGAAATGAGCACGGCGGCGTCGGCACGCGCCCGCTGGCTGACCACGGGCCTCTCCCAGGCGGTGAGGGGAAGGTCGGTGACGTAGATGAAGCGGTCCCACCCCCGGGTCTGCAGGATCTGGCGGGCGTGGTCGGAGAGCATCACGTCGCCGTCGGGGCTCATCGGGACTGTCTCGACGCGGACCTCCACCTCCCCCACCCCCGGCCAGGTGCCGGTGAGGGTACGGGTGCCGTCGTCCTCGTTGTCGTAACGGGGGTCGTCGAGCAGGTCCTCGACGATGCGGGTGACGTCGCGCGAGGGTTGTCCGTCGTCAGCCAGAATTCCGATCGTGGCCATCTGTGCCGGTACCTCCTGGAGAAAGGGAACAAGGGGCCTCCGGTAGGAGACCCCTTGCAGGTGGGAGCGGGATGCGCCCTTAGAAGTTGATCATGTGGCCGCTGACACCGTGGGCGGCCTCCTTGACGGCCTCCGACAGCGTCGGGTGGATGTGCACGGCGCGGCTGATCTCCTCGGTGGTGAGATCGTAGTTCTGCGCAAGGACCAGCTCGTTGAGCAGCTCGGAGGCGTTGGCGCCGACAACGTGTCCACCCAGCAGCTCGCCGAACTCTGCGTCGGCGACGATCTTGGCGAAGCCGTCCGGCTCGGCCAGGCCGACGGCCTTGCCGTTCGCGGAGAACGGGAAGGAGGAGACCTTGATCTCGCGGTCCGGCCACTTCTCCTTGGCCTGCTCCTCGGTGTAGCCGAAGGAGGCCACCTGCGGGTTGCAGAAGGTGGCGCGCGGCATCATCATGTAGTCGCCCAGCGCCTGGGTCTCCGCCTCTGCGATGGTTTCGGCGGCGACGATGCCCATGGCCTCGGCGACGTGGGCGAGCTGCAGCTTCGCGGTGACGTCGCCGATGGCGTAGATGTGCGCAACGTTAGTGCGCATGAAGTCGTCGATGGCGATGGCGCCGCGGTCGGTGAGCTCGACGCCCGTGTTCTCCAGGCCGAAGCCCTCGACACGCGGGCGGAAACCGACGGAGACCAGAACGCGGTCGGCGGTGATGGTCTCGGTCTTGTCCGAGCCCTTCTTCTGGTAATCGACCTCGACGGAGCCGCCGTTGTCGCGCACCGCGGTGGTGGCGTGGCCCGGAAGCAGCTTGACGCCCATCTTCTTGTAGGCCTTGGCGATGACCTTGGAGACCTCCGCGTCCTCGTTCGGCAGGACGCGGTCCATGAACTCGATGACGGTGACGTCGACGCCGTAGTTGGAGAGCACGTAGGCGAACTCCATGCCGATGGCGCCGGCGCCGACGATGACCATCTTCTCCGGGGCGACCGGGTTGAGGATCTGCTCCTCGTAGGAGACGACATTCTCGGAGAACTCGACGCCGCGGAGGCTGTTGACCACGGAGCCGGTGGCGATGATGCAGTCGTCGAAAGTGAGCACCTTTCCGGCGTCGTTGCCCTCGGTGACCTCGATGGTGTTGGCGTCCTTGAAGGTTCCGAAGCCGTCGACCTCGGTGATCTTGTTCTTCTTCATCAGGTAGTGGACGCCGCCGACGATCTTGTCGGAGACCTGGCGGGAGCGCTTGTGAGCGTCCCCGTAGTCGAAGGAGACCTCGCCGTTGATGCCGAAGGTCTTCTTCTCGTGGGTGAAGATGTGGGCGACCTCGGCGTTCTTGATCAGCGCCTTCGAGGGGATGCAGCCGACATTGAGGCAGACTCCGCCCCAGTACTGCTTCTCGACGACGGCAACCTTCTTGCCGAGCTGGGCTGCGCGGATGGCGGCGACGTAGCCGCCGGGGCCCGCACCGAGTACTACAACGTCATAATGTTCAGTCACGCCATCAAGAATAGGTGACTGTCGCCCCCTGTGTCACCGGCCGGGGGCCCCGCGGCAAAAAGACGCCCCGGCCGGGTGGAACTGGTGGCCGGGGCGTCGGGCGGAACGGGTTGATCAGAAGAGACCGAGGAACAGCGCCGCGTTGGAGGATGCGGAGGACAGGCCGTGGACCCCCGAGCCGAGGAAGGTGTTGATGGCGACGATGATCTGCTCGAAAATGGACATGCGTGGCTTCTTTCTCTGGATGTCAGCGGGTTACCAGTAAGTATTAGCGCCGAATCCGGGCAAACCGTTACGCAGGCCACCGGAAACGAACTGTCAGCATTATGACACAGCATCCCCTTGCCTACCACCTATAACTTCTGTAACATGAGTCGGGTATATGACCATCGTTCCACCCCCGAAGCCCTGCACTTTCGGGGGTGGACCGTTAACATGCGGTACAGCCGTTACGATGTACCCCTGTGAACGCGTCCAGCTTTCGGCCAGGGTGCGTCCCAGCAACAACTAGTCGCCGCATCCGGCCACAACACGACCCAAGGAAGCCACCCCATGAAGTTCCTCCGCAAGATCGCCGCCCCGGTCGCGGCCCTCGCCATCGGCGCGTCCGCTCTCGCGGCGCCGGTCGCTGACGCCTCCACAGTCAAGCCCTCCGTGATCGCCTCCATGACGAACGCCGACCCCATGCCGGGCTGGCGCACCCAGACCGCGGGCGATTCGCGGGTCGAGCACCTCAACGCCTACTCGACGGCGATGGGCCGCGACATCCCCCTCGCGGTCATCCGCCCCGAGGGCAAGCCGGCGAACGCCCCCACGCTCTACCTGCTCAACGGTGCCGGCGGCGCCGAGCAGAACATGGACTGGCTCGTCCGCGCACCGGGGATCGTCGACTTCTACGCCAACAAGGGCGTGAACGTGGTCATCCCGCAGGAGGGCGCGTTCTCGTACTACGTCAACTGGGACAACCCCAACCCCGCGGCGGCCCCCGGCTACCTCAAGGGCACCCAGAAGTGGGAGGACTTCCTCCTCCGCGAGCTGCCGGGCGGCATCGAGCCCTACCTGGGCGCCAACAACAACCGCGCCATCGCCGGATTCTCCATGTCCGCCACCTCCTCGCTGCTCCTGGCCGAGAAGGCTCCGGGCTTCTTCGACGGAGTCGGTTCCTTCTCCGGCTGCGCCGAGACCGCCTCACCGCTGGGATACACCTCCGTCGACCTGACCGTCCAGCGCGCGGGAACCACCGCCCGGGAGATGCTCGGCCCGATGGGCAGCCCGCACAACATCGCCAACGACGCCCTCGTCCACGCCGAGGGCCTGCGCGGCTCCGAGCTCTACATCTCCAACGCCACCGGCCTCGCCGGCGAGTGGGACATGCCGGGCCATTACATCGCTCAGGGCTACGACCCGGCCACCGCCTCCGCGGGTGCCGCCACCCTCATCGTCGAGGGCGGCCTCATCGAGGGCGCAACCAACATCTGCACCCACAACCTGAAGGCCAAGCTCGACAGCCTGGGCATCCCGGCCGATTGGAACCACCGTCCGACCGGCACCCACTCCTGGAACTACTGGCTGGACGACGTCGAGAAGTCCTGGCCGACCCTGGAGCGCGCCCTCTTCTCCTGATCCCGCGCAACCGACAGGCACCGTCCACCACCCGGTGGGCGGTGCCTCCGCATTCCCGGCCGGGCCCGCACGTAGCCTGGAACCCATGACCGACTCCCCCGAACTCCTGCAGTCCCTCGAGATCATCGACTCCCCCGACGCCCTCGCCTGGGCGCAGGAGTGGTCGGACGCGACGGAGGGCGCCGCGGACAACCCGGAGCTGCGCGAGCGGATCCTGGCCGCCCTGGACGTGGACGACCGCATCCCCTTCGTCGCGCGCCGCGCCGAATGGCTGTACAACTTCTGGCGCGACGCCGAACACGTCCGCGGCCTGTGGCGCCGCACGACGCTGACCTCCTACCTCTCCGATTCACCGGAGTGGGAGGTGCTGGTGGACGTCGATAAGCTCGCGGCGGACGAGGACGAGAACTGGGTCTGGAAGGGCGCGCACGTCCGCGCCCCCGATTACGACCTCGCCCTGGTCCGCCTGTCCCGGGGCGGCGCGGACGCCACCGTCGTCCGCGAATTCGACCTGGCCGCGCGGAAGTTCGTGACCGCGGACCCCTTCGAGCTGCCCGAGGCGAAGACCGACGTCAGCTGGATCGACGCGGACACCCTCCTGGTGGGCACCGACACCGGCGCCGGCTCCCTGACTTCCTCCGGTTACCCCGCGCAGGTCCGCGTGTGGCGGCGCGGCACCGAACTTCTCGACGCCCCCGTGTACACCGCCGGCCGCCACGAGGACGTCGCCGTCGGCGCGTGGGCCGACACCACCCCCGGGCACGAACGGATCATCGTCTCCCGCGCCCTCGACTTCTACCGCACCCGCCAGTCCGTCGCCCCGCTCGACCCGGACGCACCGCTCCAGGTCCTCGAGCTGCCGGAGGACTGCCGGGCGACGCTCCACCGGGAATGGCTGTTCGTCGCCCCCCGCGAGGAGTACGCCGGCATCCCCGCCGGCGGCCTCGGCGTGATCGAACTGGACCGTTTCCTCGGCGGCGAGCGCGGCATCCGGCCGGTGTTCACCCCCACCGGGCACGTATCGCTGCAGGCCATGTCGTTCACGCGGGAGTGGCTGGTAGTGACGCTGCTCGACGACGTCGCCACCCGCGTCCTCATCCACCCCCTCGACGACCCGACCTCACCGGGCCGCGACCTGGAGCTCCCGCCCCTGGTGACCGCCTCGGTGGTGGCCACCAGCCCGCTCGACGGCGACGAGGTGTGGCTGACCACCTCGTCCTTCACCGAACCGACGACGCTCTACCGCCTCGACCTCGCGGACGGCCTGTCGCCGGAACTCGTGCGCCGCTCCCCCGCGCTTTTCGACGCCGCCGGCCTCGAGACCCGCCAGCACTGGGTCACCTCCGCCGACGGCACCCGGCTCCCCTACTTCATCACCGGCGATTTCTCCCGCGGGCCGAGGCCGACGCTGGTCGGCGGCTACGGCGGCTTCGAGGTCTCGCTGACCCCCGGCTACTCCGCGGTGCGCGGCATCGGCTGGCTCGAGACCGGCCGCCACTTCGTCCAACCCAACCTCCGCGGCGGCGGTGAATTCGGGCCGACCTGGCACACCCAGGTGGTCAAGACCAACCGGCACAAGGTGTGGGAGGACCACCGTGCAGTGCTGGAGGACCTCGTCGCCAGGGGCTACGCGGCGCCGGAGCAGATCGCCATCCGCGGCGGATCCAACGGCGGGCTGCTCACCTCCGGCGCGCTCACCCGGTACCCGGAATGCTTCGGCGCAGCCGTCATCCAGGTGCCCCTGACCGACATGCTGCGCTACCACACCTGGTCCGCGGGAGCGTCGTGGATGGCCGAGTACGGCGACCCGGCGGTGGCGGAGGAACGCGCGGCGATCGAGACGTGGTCGCCGCTGCACAACGTGTCCCCGTCCGGGGCAGGCGGATACCCGCCCGCGCTGGTGACCACCTCCACCCGCGACGACCGCGTCCACCCCGCGCACGCACGCCTTTTCGCCCACGCGCTGCGCGAGGCCGGGCAGCCGGTCGACTACTTCGAGAACACCGAGGGCGGGCACGCCGGGGCAGCCGACAACAAGCAGGTCGCACGGGTGGAGGCACTCATCTTCGAGTGGCTGAATCAGCATGTCGGATAGGTGATCGGTAACATCTTGTGGACCATGACCATGAGAAGGCTGCGTTCCACACCCATTCCAGGCACGCGAGACGAGTACACCGGAGTCGACTTCAACCTCGGCTTCCACGTCCGCTCCTACCATCTAGACCTCAACTACCGGGTCGGCCCGAACAACCTCAGCGGCATAGCGACGCTGCAGCTGGACAACTGGCGGCCCCTGAAATCCATGACGCTGGATCTCGCACCCAGCATGCGGGCCACCCGCATCATCGCGCAGGGCACCGCAGGACACACCGTGAAGGTCCTCCGCTTCCGCCAGTCAGGCGGCAAGCTGCGTATCACCTTCGCCCAGGAGATCCCGGTGGATTCCGAGTTCTCCCTGGTCATCCGCTACTCCGGCACCCCCGGCCCGATCCACTCGCCGTGGGGCGACATCGGTTGGGAGGAACTGGAGAACGGTGCCCTAGTCGCCTCGCAGCCCAACGGCGCACCCAGCTGGTTCCCCTGTGACGACACGCCAGATGAGAAGGCGCGTTATGAGATCATCGTGACCACCGACAACCCCTACGTCGTCGCCGTCAACGGCACCCTGCTGTCGAAGCAGACCGCCGGATCGCGCACCACCTGGCACTACCGGATCGGCCACCCCATGGCCTCCTACCTGGCGACCATCCAGATCGGCGAGTACACGCAGCTACTCCTCTCCGAGCCCGGTGGCGTCCCAGTCCGCGCCTGGGTCCCGGCCGAACTTCGGGAGTCAGCACGCGAGGAGTTTGTTGACCAGTCCCGCATGCTCGCCCTCTACTCCGAGTTGTTCGGCCCCTACCCCTTCAACTCCTACTCCGTCGTCGTCACGGAGGACGAGCTGGAGATCCCCCTCGAAGCCCAGGGCCTGTCCATCTTCGGCGCCAACCACATCCAGGGCGACCACACCTGGGAACGCCTCATCGCCCACGAACTGTCCCACCAGTGGTTCGGCAACTCCCTCGGCCTGGCCCAGTGGAACGACATCTGGCTCAACGAGGGCTTCGCCTGCTACGCCGAGTGGCTGTGGTTCGAGCACTCCACCGGCCGCCACGCCGCAGACTCCGCCCGCGAGCACTACGCCGAGATCGCCGCTCAGCCGCAGAACATCCTCCTGGCGGATCCCGGCCCGCGCGACATGTTCGACGACCGCGTGTACAAGCGCGGCGCCCTGACCGTCCACGCCCTGCGCACCCTGCTCGGCGACGCCCCCTTCTTCCGCGCGCTCCGCCGCTACGTCGCCGCCGGCGCCCACTCCGTCGTCGAACCCGTCGACCTCAAACGCGAGATCCTCGCGGAGGCCGCGACCCTGGGCATCCCCGAGGACGAGGTCAAGAACCTCTGGCGCGCGTGGCTCCACCAGCTCGAGCTGCCCCCCTTCCCGGAGCCCCGCAGATGAGATCACTGAGCCACCAGCGATGAGATACCTGACGCTCGCCACCGCGATCGCGGGAATCTCCGGCTTCGTCGTGATTATTGTCGCGGCCTGGGCGCTAGGCGACGACGCCGCCCTGACGACTGACTTCAACGCCTACTGGGGCCTGTTCTTCGCTGGTACGGGTGTGCTCACGGGCTTCATGCAGGAAACCACCCGGGCGGTGTCCGTCTCCCGTCGCGACGAGACCGGAAAAACGGCGGGAGGAACGGACGTCGACAAGCGGGACTACGCCCGACCGTTGCTTGTGGCGGCCGGAATTGCGCTGCTCGCCGGAGTCTTGATCGCGGTGACCGCCCCGGCATGGATGCACCTAGTTCTGGGTACCCACCAGGGAATCGGAGTGGGGCTCCTCGCGGTCGGTCTGGCCAGCTACGCAATGCAGGCGGCAGTCTCCGGCGTGCTGTCGGGCTGCCAGTTATGGAGGCAGTACGCAGTGCTGGTCGCGGTCGACTCGGGAATCCGCATGGTGATCGCGATTATCGCCTGGCTAGCGGGGTGGGGAATCCTGGCCTTCCTGGTGATCACGGTGGTGGGGGCAGGCACGTGGGTGTTCATCGCCGCCTCCTCGTCGAAGGTGCGGGCCACGCTGCGTTCCGCGGTCACCGACGTCTCTCCCCGGGAATTCCTGCGCCAGGGTGGCACAGCGATGGCCGCTTCCGGCGCCACGGCGGTGCTCATCACCGGCTTTCCCACGCTCGTGCGGGTCACCAACCCTGACACCACCGGGCAGGCGGTGACCGCCGCCGCCGTCATCTACGCTGTGACGCTCACCCGTGCCCCGCTACTGGTTCCTCTGCAGCAGTTCCAGTCGGCGATCATCGTCCGTTTCGTACGCCATCAGGGGCACCCCTTCGCAGCACTCGCCGCTCCGGTGGGCCTGGTGTGGGCGGTGGGCCTGACTGGCTCCGGCGCGGCCTGGCTGCTCGGTCCGTGGTTGATGGAGACCATCCTGCGCAACGAGATATTCGCGGTGCCCGGCCACCTCTTGGCCGCTTTCACTCTTGGTGCGGCATGCACCGGAACGCTCATGGTCACCGGTGCAGCCGCGATCGCCGTGAACCGGCACGACTTCTACCTGAGCGGCTGGATAGTAGCCACCGTCGTCGCCGTCAGCCTGCTGCTCGGGCCCTGGGAACTGGCTACCGCCGCAGCTCTGGCCCTGATCGTCGGCCCACTGAGCGGTCTGTTCATCCACGCGGCGGGCCTGCTGCGCGCGCCCCGCGGAGCAGCGGAGCTGCCCGTATAGTGTGAAGGCATGACAAGAATGCTGGTTACCGGTGGAGCCGGGTTCATCGGGGCGAATTTTGTGCGGCACACGCTCGCGCATCACCCCGGTTACTCGGTCACTGTGGTTGACAAGTTGACGTACGCGGGCAACCGAGCAAACCTCGCCGGGCTGCCCGAGGACAAGGTGAGCTTCGTCGAAGGCGACATCTGCGACGCCCCCCTGATGGATCAGCTGGTCCGCGACAGTGACCTGGTGGTCCATTTCGCCGCGGAGTCGCACAACGATAATTCCCTCGACGACCCCTGGCCCTTCGTCAACACCAATATCGTGGGCACCTACACCATCCTCGAGGCGGTCCGCCGCCATGATGTGCGGCTGCATCACGTCTCCACCGACGAGGTTTTCGGCGACCTCGCGCTCGACGACCCCCACCGTTTCACGGAGACCACCGCTTACGCCCCCTCCTCGCCCTACTCGGCGACCAAGGCCGGTTCGGATCACCTGGTGCGTGCCTGGATCCGCTCTTTCGGGATCAAGGCGACCGTGTCCAACTGCTCCAACAACTACGGCCCGTACCAGCACATCGAGAAGTTCATTCCCCGACAGATCACCAACATCCTCTCCGGGCTGACCCCGAAGCTCTACGGTACCGGCGAGCAGGTCCGGGACTGGATACACGTCGACGACCACAACACGGCCGTCCACCTCATCCTGGACAAGGGCCGCCTCGGGGAGACCTACATCATCGGCGCGGACAACGACCACGTGAACAACAAGCAGGTCATCGAATTGATCTGCGAGCTGATGGGCCAGGACGGTTACGAGCATGTCGCCGACCGCCCCGGCCACGACCTGCGGTACGCCATGGACTCGACCAAGCTCCGCGAGGAGCTCGGCTGGGCCCCGCAGTACACCGACAACGACACCGGCATGCGCGAGGGGCTGTCCCAGACCATTGAGTGGTACCGCGACAACGAGGACTGGTGGCGTACGGCCAAGGACGGCGTCGAGAAGCAGTACGCGAAGCGGGGCCAGTAGATGCGGATCGAATCCACCCCGGTCGAGGGGCTGCTGGTCGTCCACCTCGACGTTCACGGCGATGAGCGCGGCTGGTTCAAGGAGAACTGGCAGCGGGCGAAGATGACCGCCGCGGGTCTACCGGATTTCGGCCCGGTGCAGAACAACATCTCCCTCAACGCGGCCAAGGGAGTCACCCGCGGGCTGCACGCCGAGCCGTGGGACAAGTATGTCTCCGTGGCCACCGGCGCGGTCTTCGGCGCCTGGTGCGACCTGCGGGAAGGATCGCCGACCTTCGGGCGGACCCACACCCAGGAGATCACCCCCGGCGTGGCCATCTACGTCCCCCGCGGGGTAGCCAACGGTTTCCAGGCGCTGGCAGAGAACACCGCCTACACCTACCTGGTCAACGACCACTGGTCGCCCGAGGCGCTGTACTCCAACGTCAACCTCGACATGATCGACTGGCCGCTTGAGCCCACGGAGCTCTCCGCCAAGGACGAAAGTCATCCGGCCCTGGCAGATGCCGTTGCCGTCCCGCCCCGCAAGATCCTGGTCACCGGCGCGGACGGTCAGCTCGGCCGCGCCCTGCGCGAGGTTTTCCCGCGGGCGGAATTCTGCACCCGTGCTGAACTGGACATCACCTCACCCGAGCTGGCCGACGCCCGCCCGTGGCGCAGCTATTCCGCGATCATCAACGCCGCGGCCTACACCGGCGTCGACGCCGCCGAAGATGACCGCGCCGCCGCCTGGGCGGTCAACGCCGCAGGACCGGCCAACCTGGCCCGCGTGGCGGCGGAGAACAACCTCACCCTGGTGCACGTCTCCTCCGACTACGTCTTCGACGGCACCCGCGGGAACTGGAGCGAAAGCGACCCGCTGAGCCCACTGGGCGTCTACGGCCAGTCCAAGGCCGCCGGCGACCTAGCCGCCGCTGTTGCGCCGCGCCACTACATCGTGCGCACCAGCTGGGTGGTCGGGGAGGGCAAGAACTTCGTCGACACCATGGCCAGCCTCTCCGAACGCGGCATCGCCCCCAGCGTGGTCGATGACCAGGTCGGGCGTCTGAGCTTCACCGGCGAGATCGCCGCCGGCATCCGGCACCTGCTCGACACCCGGCCGGACTACGGCACCTACAACCTCAGCAATTCCGGGCATCCGGCTTCCTGGGCGGAGGTGGCCATGGCCGTCTACGCTTCCACCGGCCACGATCCGGCCGATGTCACCCCGGTGACCACTGCGCAGTACTTCAGGGATACACCGCATGCCCCGCGCCCGGCCGACAGCACCTTGGATCTGTCGAAGATCACCGCCACCGGCTTCACCCCCACCGACTGGCGGGTGGGGCTGGCGCTGCACCTGGCCAACCGCGACTGAAAGGAACCTTTCCCCGTCATGAAGGGCATTATCCTAGCCGGAGGTTCCGGCACCCGGCTCTACCCGATCACCCGGGGTATCTCGAAGCAGTTGATGCCCATCTACGACAAGCCGATGATTTACTATCCGCTGACCACGCTCATCCAGGCCGGCATCCGCGAGATCATGATCATCACCACGCCGGAGGACTCCGATGCTTTCCGCCGTCTGCTCGGGGACGGCTCCGACTGGGGAATCCGGCTCAGTTACGCCGTTCAGCCCTCCCCCGACGGTCTAGCCCAGGCATTCCTCATCGGCGAGGACTTCATCGGCGATGATTCCGTCGCGCTGGTCCTCGGCGACAACATCTTCGACGGCCACCAGTTCTCCTCCTCTCTCCGGGGCTGCCTCGATCCGCAGGGTGGCACCGTCTTCGCCTACGAGGTCTCAGATCCGGAGCGTTACGGCGTCGTGGAGTTCGACGAGAACGACACTGCTGTATCCATCGAGGAGAAACCCGCCCGCCCGAAATCACATTACGCCGTGGTCGGGCTGTACTTCTACGACAACCGGGTCGTCGACATCGCGAAGTCGATCACGCCTTCCGCGCGCGGCGAGCTGGAGATCACCAGTGTCAACGAGGCATACCTGGAACTGGGGGAACTCAAAGTCAAGCGCCTGGACCGGGGCGATGTGTGGCTGGACACGGGAACCATCGACTCGATGAGCGAGGCGTCGGCCTACGTCGAGGTCATTCAGAAGCGCACCGGCAACATCATCGGCAGCCCCGAGGTCGCCGCGTACCGCTCAGGCTTCATTACCGCCGGGCAGCTGGAGAAGCTCGCCGGCGCCCTGCTGAAGTCCGGGTATGGACGCTACCTGCGCAACGCCGTGCGCGAGGCCTAATGCGCACTCCCCCGCACGTTCAGCGGGGGCGTCGGGAAGCGAAGACGCCCAGCAGAAGCATGCTCAACCCGTAATAAGCGCGGTAGACAGCGGCGACCGCACGGGATTCGGACATCGCACCCAGGTTCGGGTTGTCGATCCGGTGCTCCATATGCGCGAGATACTCAGCGCCCGACACCTTGCGCACGGGCTGTACCTTCTTCCGGAGCCGGAAAGTTTCCGGCAGACCCCGCAACAGAAGCCCCAGCGACTTCAGTTTCAACCGCAGCCTCCCCTCCTTCGCGGCGATCAGCCACAGCGCCAGGTTCACCGCGAGGATCTGGGGTGCCAATACTGCGATGACCGACGTCGGCCACACGCTGAGGATCAGGACATGGCGGTTGCGTTCGATGTAGATCCACTTGTAGTCGCCCTTGGCGTAGTCGTAATCGTGGGTGACCGACGTCCCGTGGCACAACCCGACCCGGGCACCGGCCAGCAGGAGCCGGGCGCTGAAGTCCGTGTCCTCGTGGTACATGAAGTAGGTCTCTTCCATGCCTCCAAGCCTGCGCCACCATTCAGTGCGGACCACCAGGCACGCGCCGGAGGCGACGGAGATGTCCGACCACCCCTCCGACAGCTGCGGCAGCTCCCCGAGCCCCTCCACCCAGGACAACGCAGAGATGTGCAAGGCGTTGCCGGCAGAGTTGATGGTGCCGTCCGGCAACAGCAGGTACGGCATCCATGCGGCGTAATCTGTGTCGACGCCCGAGCGCAGCGTGTCCAGCAACTTCGGATCTTCCACCAGGGTGTCAGGGTTGAGGAAGAAGAGCAGATCGACGTCGTCGACGACCGCTTCCGCACCGATATTGCAGCCGGCGGCGAAACCACCGTTGTCGTGCTCGACGATAATCACTCCGTGTTCGCGGAGAGCCTCCCCGGCAACCCCCTCGAGCACCCACGGCCTCTTGTTGTCCACGACCACCACACGGTCGCCCTCGCGCAACTGATCCGCGAAGGAATCAACAAGTCTCACGACATCGCGTTCATGGCCGTAAGAGACGATGACCACCCCGATCCGGGCAGCTGCGGTGTTCTCCGACATCTACGGTCCCTTCAAGTATGCGGCATATTCTCCAGGTAGCATACCGTCGCCGGTACACCGGGCCGAGGTAACTCGGCACCCCGACCACCCTGCTCCAGGGTCGCCCCGGGTGCCTGCACTCCTTTTCCCCGGGACTGCACTAGGCTCAGCCCCATCATGGATGTCACAATTTCCCCTGATTTCTCGGACACGTGGCTAATCGTCCCCTGCTACAACGAAGCCACCGTGATCCGGGAGGTCCTCAGCCACGCCCGCGAGACTTTTCCCAACATCGTCGCCGTCAACGACGGTTCCGCCGACCACTCGGCCCAGGAGATCCACACAGCCGGCGCTCACTTGGTCAATCACCCCGTTAACCTGGGGCAGGGCGCCAGCATACAGACAGGGGTGGAGTACGCCCGCAGCCAGCCCGGTGCACAGTACTTTGTCACCTTCGACGCCGACGGCCAGCACCAGGTCAAGGACGTCGTGCGGATGATCGCCCGCCTACGGGAAGAACCCGTGGACATCATCGTGGGCACCCGCTTCGGCCGCCCGCGCGCCGAGGGCGATCAGGTGCCCTGGATCAAACGAGTGGTGCTCAAGACCGTAGTCCTGCTCTCCCCCACGACCCGTAAACTGGGTCTCACCGATGCCCACAACGGACTGCGCGTGTTCAATAAGAAAGTCGCCGACGAGATGAACATCCGGATGAACGGTATGTCACATGCTTCGGAGCTGGTCTCTATGATCGCCGAGCAGAAATGGCGGGTGGCCGAGGAACCCGTCGACATCCTCTACACCGAATACTCGATGAGCAAGGGCCAGTCGCTCATCAACGGCGTGAACATCCTCGCCGACGGACTTCTGGCCAGGAGGCTCCCGTGACCATCATCCTCTTCCAGATCCTGCTGCTGCTGGCCACCTTCATGCTGGTCGTGTACTTCCTGTCCCGCCGACGCAAGGCCCGCGCCAAAGCCGGGGTGAAACTCGGTTTCGTCCTCTTCATCGTCGCCGCCGTGTGGGCCGTCCTGCGCCCGGACGACCTGACCGTCCTCGCCAACTTCGTCGGTGTGGACCGCGGCACGGACCTGCTTCTCTATGTGGTGGTGGTCGCGTTTCTGTTCACCACGTTGTCCACGTGGATCCGCTTCCGCGAGCAGGAGCTGCGCTACGCCCGCCTCGCCCGGGCGGTGGCACTGCAGACCGTGGTACTTCCGGCAGTGTCGGGGGCCGATGAGGACCGTGCTGCCCGATAGCCCGGTCCCTCTCACCACCGATCGCGGTGTTTGACCCCGGCACGCCCCATCAAGCCCGGGAGCGGAAGTACTCCACGGTCTGGGCCACGCCCTCCTCGATGGGGGTCAACGGCTCCCAGCCGAGGACCTCACGCGCCCGCCCGAAGGCCAACGCCGAACGCGGCACATCACCGAGGCGGGCCGGCGCCAGCTCCGGCGAATCCGGTGCACCGGCGGCCGCGGCGACCAGGGAGTGCAGCTGACGGTCGGAGGTCTCCACGGACGTGCCGATGTTGAAGCGCATCCCGGACCCCTTCTCCCCCGACGCCAGGTAGAAGGCACGCACCACATCGCCGACGAAGACGTAGTCGCGGGTGTTGGAGCCGTCGCCGAAGACCCTCGTGGGCTGACCTGCCAGCAGATGCTGGGCGAAGATGGCCACCACACCGGCCTCGCCGTGCGGATCCTGGCGCGGGCCGTACACGTTCGCCGGCGCGATGTGCGAGCAGTCCAGCCCGTAGAGGTGGCGGAAGGTGTTCAGGTACACCTCGCCGGCGTACTTGCTGGCCGCATACGGCGAATGCGGGTCGACGGGCACGTCCTCGGAGACCGGGAACGTCTCGGGCGTGCCGTAGATCGAGCCACCGGAGGAGGTGTGGATGATCTTGCGCACCCCGTGCCTGCGGGCGGCATCCGCCAGGCGGATCGTGGCGAGGATGTTGGTCTCGGCGTCGTGGAGGGGGTCCGCGACGGAGGCGCGCACGTCGATCTGCGCGGCGAGGTGGAAGATCACCTCGGGGCGGTGCTTCTCGACGAGCGCGTCGAAATCCACGTCCAGCACATCGGCCTCGACGAAGGTGAGGCGGCCGGTGGCCTGCGCCCCGGCGAGGTTGTCCAGTCGTCCGTGGGAGAGGTTGTCCACGACGACGACGTCGTGGCCCTCCCCGATGAGCAGATCAACCAGGTGGGAGCCGATGAAACCGGCGCCGCCGGTGACGAGAGTATGCATGCCCGGAACTCTAGCAGCGCCTCCGTGAATCATCCGGGGATCGGGGTGCGGGAGAGGATCAGCTGGCGGCGATCACAGCCCCCACGTGTTCGTGGCCCCGCTGGTTCAGGTGGAAGGGCAGGTGCGAGCGTCCGCTTCCGGCGTCTACCGGTGAGGTCCACATCCGCAGGCTGTCCGGGGCGCAGATACCGGTATCGGCGGTGGAGGGCTTGAGGTCGAGGAACTCCACCCCGGTGGCAGCTGCCAGGTCGCGCTGCCACTCCTGCGCCTGGCCTTCCCAGTAGTTTACGACCGGGAGGGGGATTTTCGTCGCGCTACTGCCGGGCAGGTGCGCCAGGCAGATGAAGTCCCCGCCCGCGATGGTCGTGTACCCCACGATCTGCACTCGTGCCTGGGGCGCCGCCGCGCGCACCCGCTGGATCTGTTCGGTACCGGCTGCCAGGAAGCGCTCCCTGGTCTCATCCTCCGGGCGGGTGGCGTTGGAGTAGGTGTCGTTGAATCCCAGGGTGACGATGACCCGCGCAGTTTGCGGCCCCAGCGCCCCCTCCTCCAACGCCCTATCAACCTGCCACTCGAAAAGCTCGTCGTTGGGGAAGAGCGCCGAGTTCCGGGGGAGTACCGTCGCCCCGTTGCAGGAGTGGTCGTACACGGCCAGGTTGAGGGTCTCCGCCGCACGGATCCCGTAGTTGTTGAGAGATCTGGGGCAGATGCCCTCGATGTCGCCGGCGGAGCTGCCGACCGAGCCGACGCCGATGCCCTCACGGGAACTCGCTGAGGCCACTGACCCGGACAGGTCCACAGGCTCCCCGGAGCTGTTCTCGTTAGCAAGGTAGATGCCCAGGGGTGGATCAGCCAGGACCGAGTCACCGAAGATGACGAGGTTTTTCTCCGTGTCCGGAGCCGCGTGGGCGAGGCCTGCGGCCGGGAGGAACCCCGCCACCAGCACGGCGAGCAGCAGCGGGCGCAGGGCCAGGGGGAAGCGTGTTTTCAGGAACATGGGTCATCCTCGGAGATCGGTGTTTACCGGAAGAATTCGGCAACGATTCTTGCGTCCACTCTAATGCGAGCGGACTCCCCGGGTGCAGGAATCCGCCCCCGGTCGCCGGGGATACTAATGGCCGCGCCGGATCCATTCCTCCAGGTGCGGGGCCTCGGCTCCGACGGTGGTGTGGTCGCCGTGGCCGGTGCGCACGATCGTCTCAGCCGGCAGGTCCAGGACGGAGGTCTTCAACGACTCGATGATCGTGTCGAAGGAGGAGTACTTGCGCCCCGTCGCCCCCGGACCACCCTGGAAGAGGGTGTCGCCGGAGAAGAGCTCCCCCGGTTCGGGCAGGTAGAGGCAGCAGGAGCCCGGCGAGTGCCCGGGGGTGTTGAGCACCCGCATGTCCGTGCCGGCGATGTGGAAGACCTGCTGGTCGGAGAGGTTCTCGTGCGCCACGCCGGCGTGGGTCTCGTCCCACAGCATCTGGTCGCCGGGGTGGACGTAGATCGGGGCGTCGAGTTTCTCGGAGAGCTCCGGGGCGACCGTGATGTGGTCGTTGTGGGCGTGGGTGCAGATGATGCCCCTGACCTTGCGTCCGGCCACCTTCTCGATGATGGGTGCGGCGTCGTGGGCGGCGTCGATGATGAACACCTCGGAGTCGTCGCCGACGATCCAGATGTTGTTGTCCACGTCCCACTCGCCGCCGTCGAGGATGAACTTCCCCGATGTCTCGACGTGGTCGATGCGCAGCCCGCTCATTACAGGACCACCACCGATCGCAGGACGTCGCCGCGTTTCATCGTGGCGAAGGCCTCTTCGACCTCACCCAGGGCGATGCGCTCGGAGACGAACTTGTCCAACGGGAACTGGCCGTTGGCGAAGAGCTGGGTGTAGGCCGGGAAGTCGCGTTCCGGCAGGCAGTCGCCGTACCAGGCCGGCTTCAGGGAGCCGCCGCGCCCGTAGAAGTCGATGGCGGGGATGTCGATGCGCGAGGTCAGGTTGGGCACGCCCACCATGACCATGCGTCCGGCGTGGTCGCGGGAGTAGAAGGCCTGGCGCCAGGTGGGCATGATGCCCACGGCGTCGATGGCCACGTCGGTGCCGAAGCCACCCGTCAGCTCGCGGACGGCCTCGATGACCGCGTCCTCGTCCATGCCCTTGGAGACGATGGTGTGCGTCGCGCCGAACTCCCGGGCCTGCTCGGTCTTGCGCTCGTCCAGGTCGACGGCGATGATTGTCGCCGCCCCGGCCAGCTTGGCGCCGGCCACGGCAGCCATGCCCACGCCGCCGAGACCGAAGACGGCCACGGACTCGCCGAGCTGGATGTCGCCGGTGTTCACGGCGGCGCCGAGGCCGGCCATGATGCCGCAACCCAGCAGGCCGACGGCGGCCGGGTCGGCATCCGGGTTGACCTTCGTGCACTGGCCCTCGTGGACGAGGGTCTTCTCGGCGAAGGACCCGATCCCCAGGGCAGCGGTGAGTTCGGTGCCGTCGGTGAGCGTCATCTTCTTCGATGCGTTGTGGGTGTTGAAGCAGTTCTTCGTGTCACCCTTCTTGCAGGCGCGGCACTCGCCGCACACGGCGCGCCAGTTGAGGACGACGAAGTCGCCGACCTCGACGTGGGTGACGGCTTCGCCGATCTGCTCGACGACGCCGGCCGACTCGTGGCCCAGCAGGAAGGGGTATTCGTCGTTGATGTCGCCGTCGCGGTAGGCCAGGTCCGTGTGGCAGACGCCGGTGGACTGCACCTTGACGACGACGTCGTTCGGGCCCGGATCCGGGATGACGATCTCGGTCTGTTCGACCGGGGCACCCTTGGTGCGGGCGATGATGCCGGTGACGGTGGTACTCACTTAAGTGGTCTCCTCACGTTGGTGGTTGTCTCGGTGGATCCGAGCCTACCTATTCCTGACGTGGGAGGATCCCGGGTGAGAGCTAGGATCCGGCGATCGCATTCGCAACATGCTCGTGGCCGCGGTGGGTCATGTGGATCGGCATGTTGCCGGGGCCGGCGTGGAAATCGAGGACGCCGGCCCAGTTACGCATGTGGTCCGCGGCGCACATGCCGCGGTCCCGGGTCGAGGGCTTCATGTCCAGGAACTCCGTGCCGGTGGCGTATGCCAGATCACGCTGCATGTCCTGTGCGAGACGCTCCCAGCGGCCGACCTGGGGCAGGTAGGTCCGGTCGTGGATGTTCGCCCCGAGGTGGACAAGGCAGGCGTGGTCGTTGTCGGTGACCGTGGCGTAACCGACGATCTGGATCCGCGCGTTCGGGGCGGCGTTGCGGATGCGCTGGATCTGCGGGCGCATGGCGTCGACGAAGCGGGCGCGGATCTGCTGGTCGCTCTGGCTGTCGTTGTTGTAGGTGTCGTTGAAGCCGGTGGTGACCACGACACGCCCGGTGGCCGGGGTCAGCGCCCCGGTGGCCAGCGCACGGTCAACCTGGGTGGAGAACTGCGGCCCCGGGGAAATGGACGTCGTGCCGGCGCAGGAGTAGTCCCAGGCAGGCATGCCCAGCTTGTACGCCGCGCGGACGCCGTAGTTGTTGGCCGAGGTCGGGCACTGCTGGAAGCTGCTGCCGGAGCTTTCCGACGACCCCGAAGAACCCAGCGAACTCAGCGAGGAGGTCGAGCTCGCCACACCGAGGCGGTTAACCAGGTACTCCGGCGTCGGGGTGTCGGCGATGATCGAGTCGCCGAAAACCACCAGGTTGCGTTGCTGAGCCTCCGAGGCAGGTGCTGCCACGACGAGACCGACGAGCATCAGCAGGGAGGCGAGCGCCGCCAGAAGGCGGCGGGGGGCGAACGGGGCGTTGAGCATGTGGGGTCCTTACGGTCCTGGGTGCCGGTTGCTGCCCACCAGTGTCCGCCACCCGGGCGATTTTGTCACTCGAGTCACAGCGGCCACACCAGTAGGGTATGGAAGGGTCGCAGAACACTTTAGCGCGGAGCAATATTTAAGGCATCATCAGTATATGGAGATATGTAGGCTCAAGAAACTATGGTTATCGACACCCCGTCCCTGAAGGAGCATTTCCACGTGCCATTCACCGACCGCTTCCACGACACCGCCGTCACCGCACGCGCCCTGGGAGAGTTCGTCCCGGCGGTGCTGCGTTCCGGCATCCTCAGTCTCCGCGGCGGCCCGGCGCAGGCCGGCGCCCTGGGCCGGTACTGGTTCACCACGGCGCGGGAGGTTGAGCAGGGGAACCTGGCCACGCCGCACCGTCTCGCGCTCATCGACGACGACGGCGAGCTCACCTACCGCCAGCTCCGCGAGAACTCCCGCACCCTGGCCCGCCACCTCCTCGGTCTGGACCTCGACGAGATCCGCCTCGGCGTCCTCGCCCGCAACGGCCGCGGCATCATCTACCCGCTCGCCGCCAAGGGTTACGCCGGCGCCAGCATCTACCTCCTGAACGTCGGCTCCTCCCTCGAGCAGCTCACCGGCTGCATCGAGGAGAACGGCATCAACGTGCTGGTCCTCGACGACGAGTTCCTCGAGCGGCTGGATCCGGCGGTCGTCGAGAAGCAGGACCTGCACGTCATCGTCGGCCACCAGAGCCGCGGGCACGAGGACCACATCACCCTGCGCGACATCGTCGACCGCCCCTGGGTCACCGAGAACGTGTCCCTGCCGGCCCTGCCGAAGCACGGGCCGATCGTCCTCATGTCCTCCGGCACGACCGGCATCCCCAAGGGCGTCATGCGCCCCGAACCCAGGCTGCCGCTTGTCCTCGCGGGAATGCTGAAGAAGGTGCCGTGGCGCGCGGACATCCGCGTCCAACTGCACGCCTCCCTGTTCCACACCTGGGGCTGGAGCGCCGTCAATATCGCGCTGGCGGCGCGCGCCACCATCGTCACCCACCGCGTCTTCGACCCGGAGCAGGTGCTCCGCGACATCGACGAGCACCAGCTGGAGGCCATGGTCACCTCCCCCGTTTTCCTCAAGCAGATCCTCGAGGTCCCGGACAACGAGAAATACGACACCTCCCACCTCGAGTTCATCGTCTCCTCCGGCCATTCGCTGAACCCGCACCTCGTGCGGCACACCCAGGAACGCTTCGGCCCGATCCTCTGCAACGTCTACGGATCGACCGAACTCACCCTCGCCTCCGTGGCCTCCGCGGAGGAACTCGCCGCAGATCCCACGACCTCCGGCAAGGTCGCCATCGGCACGCAGCTGAAGATCCTCGACGACAACGGGCGGGAAGTCCCCACCGGCACCGTCGGGCAGATCCACCTGCGCAACTCCACCACGCTCACCGGCTACACCAACCCCGGCATCCCCGTGGACAAGGTCGGGGAACTCGTCCGCATCGGTGATCTGGGCTACCTCGACGAGGAAGGCCACCTCCGCGTGCTCGGGCGTATCGACGACATGATCATCGTCGGCGGCGAAAACGTCTACCCCGGCTCCGTCGACGCCATTCTCGACGCCATGCCCGGTGTTGCCGACGTCTACTCCGCCGGAGTCGAAGACGACGTCACCTTCCGGCGAATCGCCGCCTGGATCGTCCGCGAGGATTCCGCCCGCGGTGCCGCGCTGACCGCCGACGACGTCCGCGACCACGTCCGCGAGCGGCTCGCCGAACACTCCATCCCCCGCGACGTCCACTTCATCGACGAACTCCCCCGCAACGCCACCGGCAAGGTCATGCCCCGGTTCCTGCCCGACAGGTAGGGCCGCCGTAGACGGCCCGCTGATCAGCTCCGGGCGACGACCTCCGCCACGTGCTCGTGCCCGCGGGCGTTCATGTGGAACGGCAGGTTCTGCGGGCTGGCGTTGACATCGACGATGCCCGCCCAGTTACGCAGGTGGTCCGGCGCGCACATCCCCCGGTCCGCGGTGGAGGGCTTGAGATCCAGGAACTCGACCCCCGCCGCAGCTGCGAGATCCCGCTGCATGTCCTGCGCGAGCTGCTCCCACTGCCCGACCTGCGGCGCGTAGGTCCGGTCACGGAGATCCCCGCCCGCGTTGAACAGGCAGACATATCCGCCGTCAGCGATGGTGGCGTAACCGACGACCTGGATGCGGGCGTTCGGCGCGGCGGCCCTGATACGCCCGATCTGCGGAGCCATCGAAGCGACGAAACGCGCGCGCACCTCCTCGCCGGGCAGCCCCGCATTGCTGTAGGTGTCGTTGAAACCGTTGGAGACCACGACCCGGGCGGTGGCCGGGGTGAGAGCCCCGTCGGCGAGCGCCCGGTCGACCTGGACCCCGATGGTCTGCCCGCCGCCGAAGAAAGATCTCGTGCCGGTGGCCGTGGCGCCCGAACAGGAGTAATCCGCCGCCTGCAACCCGAGCTTGGTGGCGGCGCGGACGCCGAAGTTGCTCTGCGACGTCGGGCAGAACCGGCCGTCAGTGGAGTTGGAGGAACCGCGCTCCACCTTCCGTGCCAGATATTCCCCGACGGGCGGATCAGCGACGACGGAATCGCCGAAGACCACCAGGTTGCGCGTCCGCGCCTGGGAGGCCGGCGCGAAGATGACGCCGACCAGCAGGAGCAGCGCCAGGACAAACGCTACGCAGAGGCGGGAAGAAGAACGCAGGGAAGAGGTCGGCATGAAGTGAACTTTACGGGTCCGCCACCGGCCCTTCCATCGATTCAGGACCCGAATCCCCCCCCCCGTGGGAACCCGGCCTGACCTGCCCGGCTTTCAACGCGAGGGCGCCAACAGCCCCACCTCACTCCTGCCGAGGCAGAGCCCGTCGGCGGTGACGAGCAGTGCGTCGCCGCCCCCGTGGAGGGAGACGTGCACCTGGTTGAGCCCCTGCTCGACGGGGAAGCGAACGGCCTCCCCGTCGAGGGACACCGACGCCTCCCCCGGGTTTTCCGCCAGGTAGTTCAGCCTCAGGACCCAGTCGCGCTCCAGCAGCGGACCGTCGAGAGGAACCGCAAGCTCCCCTTCCGCGCAGCCCGGCTCGGAACCCGTGGCGCGCAGGGGGAAAAGCTCGGCGGGGACCAGGTTCCCGTGCCTGTCCGCCAGCGCCGGATCTGACGTGACCTGGCTGATGCGGGGTTCCTCGAGCAGCGCGGACAGCCGGTTGTACGGGTGCGCCACCGGCAGCAGCACCTCAAGCGGAACCGCTTGGTCGAGGATCGGCTGTTCCCGCTGCGCCAATCCGGCGCTCAGGGTGGTGAAATACTCCCGCGCAGGCTGCTGCGACCAGGATCGGGCGTACGCGGCCGTGCTGACCAGAGAGGAAACCGTCAGCACCACCAGCAACGCCAGGTACCATCCGCGCGGCAGCCCACCTGGCCGCCCGACCGGCCGCCCCGCCAGCACTCCGCAGGTCAGCGCGAGCGGCACCGAAACCTCGGCGAAATGCCGCAGGGTCTGGGTGATCTCCGCGGCGGTGTCGCCGCCGGAACGCGCAACCGCCAACGCGAGGAAGGGCAGCAGAGGATATGCGAGCACGATCCCGGCGGCGAGAATCCCCCTCCCGCCGCGCTGCCGCCCAGCCCACCACAACAGCCCGGCGCAGGCCAGCAACCCCGCGAGCACGGCCGGTACGGACGGCGCCGCGAAGGGCGGGCCGGGGTGCCACCTGTCCCAGGACCAGGGGCCGCCGGCCAGAGTGGGAAGGAAAGCTTGCAGATAGCCGTGGGCAATGAGCTGCCCGGCCGAGCCCGGATCTCCGCCCGGGAGCCGCGGGTCCCCCACCGCCGCCAGGTAGACCCCCGCCCAGGCAACGGAAGGTGCCAGGAGTCCGGCGGCCAACGTCACCCGGTGCCGCGCCCCGGGCGCCCACACCAGGAGGAGCAGGAGTGTGGCCGGAGCCAACAGGACGACCCGTTCGCTGAACAGTCCCGCCGCCGCCACCGCGGCTGCCGCGGCCACGGCGTCGGACGTGCGCCCCCGGGTCAGATGCAGCCAACCATGCGCCAGCCACACCGCGGCAGCTGTGTGCAGCGGCAGCGAGTTGACTGCCGCCGCCAGCCAGGTGGACGTGGGCAGAGCCAGCGGAATCAGCAGGTAAATGGCAGTCACCCACCAGGCATGCTGTGGCCGGATGCGCCACGCCGCGTAGGCCACCGCTCCGGCAGCGGCGGTCTGCCCAACCACCAGCGCCGCGACGGCCGCCGGCCAGTTCAGGCCTTCGACGGCCGCCGCGAACAGCCAGATCATCAGCCAGGAACCGGGCATGAGGTGGCCGTCGTGGGGGCGCAGGAGCAGTTCCCCCAGGCCTGATTCCCGCGCCTGGGCCAGCAGGATGAGGTCGTCCCAGTAGAACCACCCCCGGGACACCACCCACGCGCGCAGCACCAGCCCCGCGACGAGCACGGTGACGAGGGCCAGGACCGCGGGGGCAGGTTGCCGCGGCCGGCTCCGCGTGATCGTGTGGCTTAACATGGGGCGAGAGTCTACGCGCCGCCGCAGGCCGGGAGAATCAGGACAGCCGGCCCGGAGGATGAACCTTCCGGGCCGGCTGTATCTGGTTGAGCCGCCTGCGAGAATCGAACTCGCGACCTTCTCATTACGAGTGAGACGCTCTACCGACTGAGCTAAGGCGGCGTTCGGCACCGGGAACCAGTACCGATGGGCCATTCTAGCGCACGGCCGCCGGGCGGAAAAATCGCAGTTCAGGGGGCATCACGAGACCCCGCAGGCCAGTCGGATACGTCCGATCATCCCGTCGATGGCGGTGGTCGGGGTGACGTTGACGCCGATGTGCCCGCGGGCCATTGTCACCGCGTCCAGGCAGGCCACCAGACCCGGCTCGCTGACCTTGGCCGCCAGGTCACGGGACAGGCCCTCGAAGTCGGGGTGGGTCAGTTGGACGTCGGCGCCCACGGAGAGCAGGAGGGCGTCGCGGTAGAGGCCGGCGAGGTCGACGAGGGCGAGGTCGAGGAAGTCGCGGTTGCGGCGGCTGCGGCGCATCTTCTGCTTCTTCTCCAGGTCCTTGACCATGCCGGAGGAGCCGTCCATGGCCTTCTGGGTGCCCTTACCGCGCCCGCCCTTGCCCAGGGAACGTTCGAGCTTCTCCAGCTCCCCGGCGTCCTCTTCGTCGCTCAACGACTTGACCTGCTTGTCCACGGTCTTGAGGAAGGCGGTGGAGGCCTTGAAGGCCTCGTCGTGGTGGAAGATCAGTTCGGCCAGGTTGAGGATGCTGGCGCGGCGCTGCTGCGCGTCGGGGTCGGTGACCAGGCGGCGGGCGCGGCCGATGTGGCGGCCCGAGGCGACGGCGGCCAGACGGGCGTCCTCGGGCGTGGCGCCGGTTTCCGCCACCAGGAGATCGACGATGTGGCCCACCGAGGGGTACGGGACGTAGAGGTGCCGGCAGCGCGAGCGCAGTGTCGGCGAGAAGTCCTCCGGGTCGATGGAGGGGGCGCACATGATGATGACGGTGTGCTCCGGGGGCTCCTCGACGGTCTTGAGGATGGCGTCGGCGGCGGCGTCGGAAAGCCGGTCGGCGTCCTCGATGATGACGATGCGCCACGGGGAGACGGTCGGCAACTTCGCAGCCTCGGTGCGCACCGCGCGCATGCGGTCGATGCCGATGGACAGTTCCGCGGGGATGATGCGGAGGACGTCGGTGTGGGCGTCGGCGAACACGTCGTGGCAGTGCGGGCAACGACCGCACCCGATGTCGACAGGGTCGGTGCACTGGAGCGCGGCCGCAAGTGCCAGCGCCGCGACGGAGCGGCCGGAGCCGGGGGGCCCGGTGATGATCCAGGCATGCGCCATGGCGTTGCCCAGTTCCGGGACCTCCCCGCGCACCTTGGCGCGGGCGGCTGCGGCGGCGGCGAGCACCACATCGCGGACGGCTGGGGTGTCGGCGAGACGGCTGGCGACGGTGTTCACCCCACCCACCCTATTCCCCGGGGTCAAGCGGTGCCCACGTGGGAGGGGCCGTGCGGTTAGAGTAAGAAACCATGAGTCGACTGTTGCGCGCACTGAAGTGGCTGTGGGGCACATCGTGGCCCCTCTACGCCGCTGTGGTGCTCGCGGCCAACGTCATCGGGGCGCTGGCGATCATGTTGTTCGTGCGCTTCCTCATCCCGATGCCGGAGGTGCGCGGATTCACTTCCGACGTCCCCCACCTCGAGGTCATCGGCCTGACGTACCTGGCGTTCGCGGTGCTGGTCGCGGTGGTGGCCACGTTGTTCCTGTTCCGGCCGGTGCTGGACTGGCAACGCCACCCCGAAGAACACGACCCGAACATGGTTCGCAACCTGGTGATGCGTCTGCCGGTCTACCAGGCGGTGGTGTGCGCCGTCGTGTGGCTGATCGGCATTGCGATCGCGGTGGCGGTGGCGGCCGGGTCGAGTACGCGGCTGTCGCTGGTCATCGGGCTGGCGACCCTGCTGGCGGGCATGATCGTCACGCTGATCACGTACCTGCTGGCCGAACGCCTCGTGCGCCCCGTGGCGGCCTCCGCCCTGGCGCGGCGTTTCGAGGACTCCACCCTCGAACCCCCGATCACGCAGCGGCTGCGGATGACCTGGGTGATGACCACGGCGCTGCCGCTCATCGGCATCCTGCTGATCATCCTCGGCCAGCGCCAGAACTTCTTCACCGAGGACGCGGCGGAGATCATCCCCGCCGTCGTCGCCCTGGCCGTGGCCGCGCTGGTCACCGGCTTCGTGGGCACGAGCTTCGCCATCATGAGCGTCGTCGACCCGATCCTGGAGTTGCAGGAGGCCATCAACAAGGTACGCCGGGGCGACACCGACGCGGAGGTCGACATCTACGACGGCTCCGAGATCGGCGTCCTGCAGGCAGGTTTCAACGAGATGATGCGCGGGCTGAAGGAACGCCAGCGGGTGCGCGACATCTTCGGCCGCTATGTCGGCACCGAGGTGGCCAAGCGCGCCCTGGAGGAACGCCCCACCCTGGGCGGTGAGGACCGCAAAGTCGCCGTGCTATTCATCGACGTCATCGGTTCGACCGCTTTCGCGGTGAACCACACCCCGGAGGAAGTCGTCGAGGAGCTGAACAAGTTCTTCGAGCACGTGGTCACGGTGGTGCACCGCAACAAGGGCATCATCAACAAGTTCCAGGGCGACGCCGCGCTCGCGGTGTTCGGCGCTCCGATCTCACTGCCCGACTCCACCTCGCACGCCCTCACCGCCGCCCGCGAACTGCGCCAGGAGCTCAAGGGGATGACCCTGCAGGCCGGCATCGGCGTCGCCGCGGGCCACGTCGTCGCCGGCCACATCGGCGGCTCGGACCGTTTCGAGTACACCGTCATCGGCGACGCCGTGAACTCCGCCGCCCGCCTCACCGAACTGGCCAAGGACACCCCGGGACGGGTGCTCACCAACGCGGCCACGCTGCGCGGCGCCAACGAGGCAGAACAGGCCCGCTGGACCGTGATGAAGTCGGTGGAACTGCGCGGACGCCGGGAGATGACCCAGTTGGCCCGACCGATCCGCGCGACGATGGCGGACCGTTCCTGACATGACGCTTCTTCAACCCCGCAGGCTCGTCCTGCTGTTCATCGGCATGGTCATCATGGCCTTCGGCATCGCCCTGTCGGTGCGCAGCGACCTGGGCACCACCACCATCTCCTCGCTCCCCTATGTGCTCAGCCTCATCAGCCCCCTGACACTGGGCTCCGCGTCGATCATCGTCAACTCGGGTCTGGTGCTGCTGCAGATCCTCATCCTGCGCGGCCGCTTCCAGGCCATCCAGCTGCTGCAGATCCCGGTTCTCCTCGCCTTCGGCGTCTTCAACGACGTCGCGCTGTGGGCCACGGAATGGGTCGGCTACTCCGCCTACTGGCAGCAGTGGCTGCTGGTGCTCGCCGGGATCGGGCTGCTCGGTGTGGGCATCTGCTTCCAGATCGCCGGGCAGTCGATCATGCTCGCCGGCGAGGCCGCCGTGCTCACCATCGCCAACGAACTCTCCCGGGTCCTCGGCCAGCGGCGGCTCTTCGCCTTCGGTTACGTGAAGATCGCCTTCGACGTCCTGCTGGTCTCCTCCGCGGCAATCCTGGCGGTGACCTTCCTGGGCGAGCTCGTGGGGGTGCGGGAGGGCACCCTGGCAGCGGCGTTCCTCATCGGCTACACCGTCAAGCGTCTCCAGCCGCTGCTCGGTCCGCCGCTGGCGCGCTTCCGCGACAGTTAGTTTCTCGACGCCGCGCCGCAACCGCTCGGCCGCCCGAGATCAGCGACGTGTCAGTCCGTCCACCATGAGCATGTGGCCGATGACCCCCGCGACGGTCATTGTGGCGTCGAGGATCCGGTGGCCGAGCGAATCACCCGTGAGCACCGTCTCCCGCAGCAGGGCGATGCCTTCGGAGAGGAACAGCAGGTTACCGGCGTGGCCGAGTCCCTTCGCCGGGGTGGAGCCGTCCTGCAGTGCGGGGTCGTCGGCAAGCGCGGACGTCGCGGAGACGAAGACTCCGGCCACGATCGTCGGAGCGATGAGCTGCTTTTTCTTCCACACCGCCAGCCCGATTCCCGAGGCCCAGGCCGCGGCCCGCAGGCCCACCCGCACCGGCGAGGGGCGGGCGCCGTGGGTGACCAGCGCCGCGGAGTAGGCGGCGTGGTTCGCGGCGATGCCGAACATGCCCAGCACCGGGGTGGTGTCCGGGTGCTTCAGCTTCGCCAGGTTCCCCACGAGCCCGCCGCCCATCCCGGCGAGCAGCACGGGTTCACGGTTGGTGCGCAGGATCGTGGCGGCGAGCAGGGGGTGGAGGAACGGTGTGACCACGTTGCGCACCTTGCGCCAGCGGAAGACCTGCGACCAGGCGATGAGCTCGCCGACCCCGAGGTAGGCGAGGCGCTCGGGCTCCCGCGTGGCGACGGTGACGGAGGCGACCAGGGCGTCGACCCCGTCGCGGGTATGGTTGACCATCTGGTTCATGCCTCCCAGAGTAGTCAGCCGGCGGGCCCGCCACCGGCGGCGTCGAAAAGCGGCCTACTTCTTCCGCGTGCCCGCCTTGACCACGCGCTTGGTGCCCGGGGAGGGCGCCTTGCGTGTCGTTTTCTTCGCCGTCGTCTTCTTCGCGGTCGTCTTTTTGGCCGGGGCCTTCTTCGCGGGGGCCTTCTTCGCGGGGGCACCGCCGTCCGCGGCCTCCTTGGCGCGGCGCTCGGAGAGCAGCTCGTTGGCGCGCGCGTCGGTGATGGTCTCCGGGTTGTCGCCCTTGCGCAGCGAGGCGTTGGTGGTGCCGTCGGTGACGTAGGGGCCGAAACGGCCGTCCTTCACGGTCATCGGCTTGCCGGAGACGTCGTTGTCGCCGAGCGTTTTCAGGGGAGGCTGCGCGGCGGCTCGTCCCCGGCGCTTGGGCTCGGCGTAGATGCGGCGGGCCTCGTCCAGCGTGACGCTGAAGATCTGGTCCTCGTCCGTCAGGGAGCGGGAGTCGGTGCCCTTCTTCAGGTACGGGCCGTAGCGGCCGTTCTGGGCGGTGATGACCTCGTTGTCTGCGGGGTCGACGCCGACCTCGCGGGGGAGGCTGAGCAGACGGAGGGCGTCCTCGAGGGTCACCGACGCCGGCTCCATCGTCTTGAAGAGCGATGCGGTACCCGGCTTGAGGTTCTCCTCCACCAGGGCGGCGATCCGCTTCTCCTTCTGGGCGGCCGCGGTCTTGGTCTCCCAGTTCTTGGCCCGTTTGCCCTCGGCGGCGCGCTGGGCATCCTCCTCCGCGCGTTCCTTCACCACGACCTTTTCAGCGGAGGCCTCGGCGGTGGCGCGCTCGTCGTCGCGCACGACCTCCGTGACGTAGGGGCCGTAGCGGCCCTCCTTCACCACGATGGTGCGGCCGTTGGCCGGGTTGACCCCCAGCTCGCGGCCGCCCTGCGGAGTGGCGAAGAGTTTCTCGGCGAACTCCAGGCTGAGCTCGTCCGGGGTGGTGGTCTCGGGCAGGTTGGCGCGCTGGTACTCCGGCTCGCCGTCGGCGTTCTCGCCGACCTTGCGCTCGATGTAGGGGCCGTACCGGCCGACGCGGACGTAGACGGGTCGGCCTTCCTCGTCGTCGAAGAGGTGCAGCGAGTTCACCGAGCGGGCGTCGATGTGCTCGAGGTTCTCACCCACCAGCGCCTTCAGGCCACCGTGGCGGGCGACGGACTCGGCGGTGCTGTCATCGGCCTCGGCGTCGCCGAAGTAGAAGCCGGTGAGCCACTCGGTGCGGTCCTCCTCGCCTGCGGCGATGTTGTCGAGCTCGTCCTCCATGGAGGATGTGAAGTCGTAGTCCACCAGCGGGCCGAAGTTGTTCTCCAGCAGGCCGACGACGGCGAACGCAACCCAGCTGGGCACGAGCGCGTTGCCGCGGGGGACGACGTAACCGCGGTCCTGGATGGTCTTGATGATGGACGCGTACGTCGACGGGCGCCCGATGCCGAGCTCCTCCATCTTCTTGACCAGGCTGGCCTCGGTGTAGCGGGCCGGCGGGTTGGTGGAGTGTCCGTCGGCGTTGATCGAGGTGGCGGTGAGCCGGTCGCCCTCGGCGAGGTTCGGCAGGCGCTTCTCCGCGTTGTCGGCGACGTCGCGGCCGTCGGAGAGCCGGGTGGTCTCCACGTAGGCGCGCAGGAAACCCGGGAAGGTGAGGGTACGGCCGGTGGCGGAGAACTCGGTCCGCTCGCCGGTGCGGGCGGTGCCGGCGATGGTCACCTTCATGGAGGTGCCCTTCGCGTCCGACATCTGCGAGGCGACGGTGCGCTGCCAGATCAGCTCGTAGAGCTTGAATTCTTCCGCGTCGAGCTGTCCGTGCAGCTCGCCGGGGGTGGCGAAGCGCTCGCCGGCGGGGCGGATCGCCTCGTGCGCCTCCTGCGAGTTCTTCGCCTTGCGGTCGTACCTGCGGGGCGTGGCGGCGACGAAGGCGTCCCCGTAGAGTTCCTTCGCCTGCTGACGCGCCGCCTCCATGCCCTGCGCGGACAGCGAGGTCGAGTCGGTACGCATGTAGGTGATGTGGCCGTTCTCGTAGAGCCGCTGCGCGATGCGCATCGTGCGGTCCGAGGTGTAGTGCAGCTTCCGGCCGGACTCCTGCTGGAGGGTCGACGTCATGAACGGCGCGTAGGGCTTGCGCGTGTAGGGCTTCTCCTCCACTCCGGAGACCTGCATGTCCACGCCCCGGAGAGACTCGGCGAGCGCCTCGGCCTGTTGCTTGCCGACGACCACCGCCTCCCCCTTGAGCTGTCCGCGGTCATCGAAGTCGCGCCCCTGGGCGACCCGTCGACCGTCGATCGTCGCCAGCTTCGCCTGGAAGTTCCGCGGGTTCTCCGGGTCCTCGGCCTCGTTGCCGGTGTCCAGGTCGGCGCTCAGATCCCAGTACTCGGCGGAGATGAACGCCATGCGCTCGCGCTCCCGCTCGACGATGACGCGGGTGGCAACCGACTGGACGCGGCCGGCCGACAACCGCGGCATGACCTTCTTCCACAGGACCGGGGACACTTCGTAGCCGTAGAGGCGGTCGAGGATGCGGCGGGTCTCCTGGGCATCGACGAGGTTCTCGTCCAGCTCGCGGGTGTTCTCCGCGGCGGCGAGGATCGCCGGCTTGGTGATCTCGTTGAACACCATCCGGCGCACCGGCACCGTCGGTTTGAGGACCTCGAGCAGGTGCCACGCGATGGCCTCGCCCTCGCGGTCGGGGTCAGTGGCCAGCAGCAGCTCGTCGCAGAGCTTCAGCTTCGCCTTGAGGTCGGCGACCTTCTTCTTCTTGTCCGGGCTGACCACGTACAGCGGGGCGAAACCGTTCTCCGTGTCCACGCCGAGGCGGGCCCAGGGTTCCTTCTTGTATTTCACCGGCACGTCGGCGGCACCGCGGGGAAGATCACGGATGTGGCCGACCGAGGCCTCGACAATATAGTCGCTGCCCAGATAAGGCTGGATCTTCTTCGCCTTGGTCGACGACTCCACAATGACCAGGGTCTTCTTCCCTGATCCCTTAGCTTCTGCCACGGGGAAACTTCCCTCTCATCCTGCTGCCACTGCCGGTTCGACGGGTGAACCCGTCCTTTCCGGGTGACTCTAGCTGACACCCGGGACTGGGTAACACGTTACACAGTATTTAATGGCCCTCCTGTGGCCGCCCGACTCACCGGAAACTCACAGCTGGATGCACGGCGTCCTGTCCGGCGCGGCGGATAGCGTCGCCTGAATGACGGACCAGATCGTGACCTGGGTGGAGACCCTGCTGACGCTTCCGGCCTTCTACCCCGTCCTCGCGCTGCTGGTCATCCTGGATTCCCTGCTGCCGCTCATCCCCAGCGAGGCGGTCCTCACCCTGGCCGGATCCTGGTCCGGGGCCCGGGGAGTCCCGCACCTGTTCACGGTCATCCAGATTGCCGTGGCCGCCGCCATGATCGGCGACAACCTCTGCTATTTCCTGGGCACCCGCCTGATCGGGTTCGTCGAGCGCGTCCCCGACGACTCCGCCCGGGGGAGGGCAGTCTCGTGGGTGCGCCTCAACATCCGCCGGAGGGCCGGCACCACCATCATCGTCGCCCGGTTCATCCCCTGGGCACGCTGGTTCATGACGATCATGCTCGGCTCGGTCCGCTACCCCTGGCGCTGGTTCTTCCTCTACGACACCATCGGGGTGTTCATCTGGGCGACCCAGGCCACGCTCATCGGCTACCTGGGGGGCCGGATGTTCTCCGACTACCCCCTCATCGGCATGGCTGTGGGCATCACCCTGGGCACGCTCGTCGGCCTGGTGATCCAGCGGGCGCAGGAACACGTGTACCGGAAACAGGCTGAAAACCAACAATGACCGCCCTGCCCGCGAAACGCGGTGGACGGTCATGCGAGAAAACTGTTTCCGGCTCTACTGGAGAGCCGAAAGTTTCCTTGAAGTGCTCAGAGAGATTTAGAGCGGGTGAACAGCCTGGGCCTGCGGGCCCTTGGCGCCCTCGCCGACCTCGAACTCGACCTGCTGGTTCTCTTCGAGGGTGCGGAAGCCCGCGCCCTGGATCTCGGAGTAGTGGACGAAGACGTCAGCGGAGCCATCGGCCGGAGCGATAAAGCCGAAGCCCTTCTCAGCGTTGAACCACTTCACAGTTCCCTGTGCCATGTTTTTAACCTTTTTCTTGATGTGGAGGTACGGCGCCGACACATGCCGGCAACCGGGTCGTAATCGAACCCCCGATAAACCACAAACCCCTGATTAGGAGAGGTGATTCGGGTGCTCGCGCATAAATCCCTTGCGAGCACGTAAACGTAACGCACAGAACCTTGACCAGGTCCCAGTGTGTCATGAATCTTCCCTCCGCGATAGTCTTACGGCATTTCCGGTCTGAAATACCCACCGTTCTCCCACGGAAAGGGGTGTACTTAATGACCACGCCGAACCCCCTGGGCGAAGAACTCGCCGCCGAGATAATCCGCCGCTTTCCTGACTCCACCTGCACTTATTCCACAACTCTCGCCGCCCGCCCCGCCGCCACGGTGGCATGGCCCGGCTGGGTTCACCCCGGTCTGAAGAATTTTCTCGCCGAGACCGGAATCACCGCCCTTTACAGCCATCAGGCGCAGACCGCGGACCTCGCCCACGAGGGAAACGACGTCGTTCTCGCCACCGGCACCTCCTCGGGGAAGTCGCTCGGCTACCTCCTGCCCATCCTCACCCGGCTGGCGGACGACCCCACCGCCTGCGCCCTGTACCTGACCCCGACGAAGGCGTTGGGCTCCGACCAGCTCGCGGCGGTGAGCCGCCTCACCCGCGAAGTCGGGGGACTGCAGACCATCCACCCCGCCCCCTACGACGGGGACACACCCTCCGAGGCGCGCGCCGGCATCCGCGACGCCACCCGGTTCGTGTTCACCAACCCGGACATGCTGCACATGTCTGTGCTGGCCAACCATGCCCGCTGGGCCCGGCTGCTGCGGCACCTGCGTTTCATCGTGGTCGACGAGTGTCACACCTACCGCGGGGTCTTCGGGGCGAACGTGTCCCTGGTGCTGCGCCGACTGCTCCGCATCGCCGCACACTACGGGGCCCGGCCGACGGTGATCCTGGCGTCTGCGACGGCGAACGACCCCGCCGGCCACGCGGCCAACCTCATCGGCCGGCCGGTCACCGCGGTGACCGGGGACGGCGCCCCGGCCGGGGCCCGGACGGTCATGCTGTGGGAACCGGGTTTCCTCGAAGGGGTGGAGGGCGAGCAGGGTGCCCCGGTCCGCCGGGCCGCCACGACGGAGGCCGCCGGCATCATGGCGACCCTGGTGGCGGAGGGCGCGCGCACCCTGACCTTCGTACGTTCCCGCAGGTCTGCAGAGGTGGTGGCGATGAGCGCCAGGGAGGCACTGTCGGCGATGGGCCGCCCGGATTTCGCACGTCGGATCGCCGCGTACCGGGCGGGTTACCTGGCGGAGGACCGCCGCCGGCTGGAGCACGAACTCGACGACGGCACCCTGCTGGGTGTGGCCACGACGAACGCCCTCGAGCTGGGCATCGACGTCGGCGGCCTGGACGCCGTGGTCACCGCCGGTTTCCCCGGCACAGTCGCCAGCTTCTGGCAGCAGGCCGGGCGGGCCGGCCGGCGCGGGCAGGGCTCGATCGTGGTCCTCGTCGCCCGCGACGAGCCGATGGACACCTACCTCATCCACCACCCCGACGCGCTCCTGGGCCGGCCGGTGGAGCGTTCGGTGTTCAACCCCCGCAACCCCTACGTGCTGCGCGGACACGTCTACTGCGCAGCCGTCGAGAAGCCACTGAGCGACCGGGACGTCGTCGCTTTCGGGGCGCAGGAGGTGGTCGACGAACTCACCGCCGAAGGTTTTCTGCGCCGCCGCCCGCGCGGCTGGTTCCCGGCCCCGCTCCGCGACGCCCCCCTCACCCCCGACACCGCCCATTCCTCCGTCAACCTGCGCGGCGGTTCCGGGCAGGAGGTCATGATCGTCGATGTCTCGGACGGCCGGTTGCTCGGCACCGTCGACGCGGCGCGCGCCGCCGCCCAGGTCCATCCCGGCGCGGTGTACCTGCACCAGGGCGAGAGCTTCGTCGTCGAGGAGCTCGACTTCGACGACCACATCGCCCTGGCCCGTCCGGAGCTCCCCGACTACAGCACCGTCGCCCGCTCGACGACCGACATCCGCATCCTCGACTCCCCGGGCGGGGATGAGCTGGTCAACTACTCCCCCGGCCTGTGGGCGGCGAACGTGGAGGTGGAGGTCACCGACCGGGTGACCGGTTACCTGGTCACACTCGCCGACGGCAGCAGTTCCGATCTCGTCCCCCTGGACATGCCGGAGCAGCGCCTGCGCACCCGCGCGGTCGCCTACACCGTCGACCCGCTCGCGCTCGAGGCGATGGGCATCGCCGCAGCCGACGCCCCGGGCTCGCTGCACGCGGCGGAGCACGCGGCGATCGGGCTGCTGCCGCTGATCGCCACGTGCGACCGCTGGGACATCGGCGGGGTGTCCACCGCCCTGCACCCGGACACGCACCTGCCGACGGTGTTCGTCTACGACGGACACCCCGGCGGCGCGGGTTTCGCCGATGCCGGATTCGCCCGCTTCCCGGAGTGGATCCGGGCGACCTTCGAGGCGGTGCGCTCCTGCGGCTGCGAGTCGGGCTGCCCCTCGTGCGTGCAGTCGCCCAAGTGCGGCAACGGCAACAACCCGCTGGACAAGGCCGGCGCGTTGAAGCTGCTGGGCGCCCTGGTGACCATGACGGGAGCTACACCGGCCCCGCCGTCGACGTGACCTCCCTTCCGCGGACAGCCACGGTGACGGTGACGTCCGCCCCCGACACCCCGCACCCGCTCATCGAGGCCCCGTTGCGCCCCGCCACCTGCCGCGCCACGGCGCAGCCGTCCTCGCCGCGGGAGTGCGCGGCGGCGGCCGCCACTGCGGCGACGTCGGCCGCCACCCGGGCCTGATGGTGGGCGCTGACCTGGGCGGCCGCCCCGACCACCACCAGCGACAGGCTGATCAGTGCGGCGGAGAACCCGGCGGCGGCGATGGTCGGCACGGTTAGTGCGCCTCCACCGGGAAGATCGCCCGGTGGGTACGGTCGCCCAACGGCGAGGGCACCGTGGCGGTAGCGGTGGCCAGACCGCCGGATTCGGTGACGCGCACCTCTCCGCGCACGGGGCGGTAGTCCACGCCGATGGCGTGGGCGCGGGCCGCCGCCCCGGCGGCGTCGACCGCAGTCAGGTGGGCTGCCATCGTGGCGATCGCCCCCACGATGAGCCCGCACACCGCGACGAGGCTAGCCAGGCCGAGTGCCGATTCGATCGTGGACATCAGGGGGCGCTGGACAGAGCGTCGGTGATGATCGACTCGATCGCGTCGACCACGCCCTGGGCGTTGACGACGGCATAGAGCACGGCGGCCAGCGCCGCGGCCGCGAGGCTACCCATGGCGTATTCCACCGTCGACATTCCGTCGTCGCTGGTCAGCAGGGTGCGGGTTCGGTGGTAGAGGGTCATGTTCTTCTCCTTGGTGAGTGATGTCAGCTGAGTAGTTCGGTGCCCAGGCTGATGACCACGGGGGCCAGGCCGAGCACGAGGAAGGCGGGCAGGAAACAGGCCGTCAGCGGCAGGGCAATGAGCACCCCTGCGCGTTCGGCGCGGGCGGTGGCCCGGTCGGCGGCGGCGGCCCGCAGGCCGGCGCTGATGCGTCCGCAGGCCTCCGACATGGCGGAGCCGGAGCGCCCGGACATCCGGGCCAGTCCGGCGAGGTCGCCCAGGCCTGGTAGGTCAGCGACCTCCGCCCAGGCACGTTCGGCGGGCACCCCGATCGCCAGGAGCGCAGACACGGCACGCCAGGCCTCCCCGGTGACGGGGTCGCTGCCGGCCTCGGCCAGGGCCACGGCGGCCGCGGCCGGGGTCAACCCGGCGCGCAGGCACGCGGCGTAGAGGTCGATGTCGGCGGCGAGCGCCAGGCGGTCAGGATCGGCGCCGGCGCGCGGCCCGTCGCGCGGGGTCTTCGGACCGCGCACCCGCAGGCGGTCGGCGGCGCGGGGTTCGGGCAGGAGCAGCACGAGTGCGAGGAGGACGAGTGTCACGGGGCCGCCCTCCCGATGATGTGGCGGGACCACACGAATCCGGCCGCTGCCAGGGCTGTGCCGGCGACCAGCAGGATGCCGCCCAGTCCCCCGCCGAGGAGGAAGCCGACAGGGTCGGCCCCCATCGCGGTGCCCATCGCGATTCCGGCGAAAGGCAGCAGGGTGAGGATCACCGCGGTCGCCTGCGGCCCCTGGAGCGTGGCGGACGTGGCGGTGCGGTGGCGCAGGCGGGTGTCGATGCGCGTCTGCGCCTGCCCCACCAGCGGGGCCAGCGGCAGCCCGTGGCGGTCGGCGAGCGACCAGAGCGTCCCCAGTCCCGCCAGTTCGGGTACCTCGCCCGAGCTTTCCGTCAGGATGCGCGCCCCCGACGCCCCGCGCCGGAGGTGACCGCAGACCCGGCGCAGGGTGCGGGCGAGCTCGGGCGGGGTGTCCTCGGGCAGGTTGGCGGCGGCGTGCTCCACCGCGTCGGGCATGGCGCTGCCGGCCTGCAGTTCACCGCAGAGGTGGCCGAGGAAGGATGCGGCGACGGTTTCACGCCGGAGGGTGCGGCGGCGTGTGCGCATGCCGCGGACCGCCCACCCCGCGGTGCCGGCGATGAGCAGCGCGGCGACCGCGACGCTGAGCCGGCCGAGCACCAGGAAGGCCGCTAGACCCGCGCCCGCGGCCAGGGGAAGCAGCGCGCGGAGCTTCGTCGGCGGGCCGGGACGCAGCCGGCCGGCCGGTGCGGGGGCGGTCAACGCCAGATGGGCGGCCGTCAACAGGAGGACAGTCATGGGAGGGCCTGCCTGAGAGCCTCGAAGCCCGGGAGCGCGCCGTGGTCGCTGTCCCACACGGGGTGCGCCGCCACGGGTACGCCGCTGAGCAGGCCGAGCTGGTGGACGATGCGGCGGCCGTCGTCGAGCCGGCGCATCACGACGACCACGTCGACAGCCGCCGCCAACTGGGAGTGCAGTGCCGCCCGGTCGAGTCCGCCGAGCGCCGCGAGGGCCTCCATACGGGCGGGGACCTCCGCCAGCGAGTTGGCGTGGATGGTGCCGGCTCCTCCCCGGTGCCCCGTGTTGAGCGCCGCGAGCAGGTCGACGACCTCCGCCCCGCGGATCTCGCCGACGACGATGCGGTCGGGCCGCATACGCAGCGCCTGTTTGAGCAGGTCGGACATGGTGATCTCGCCGCTGCCCTCAATGTTGCGGGACCGGGCCACCAGGTTGAGCACGTGCGGGTGCGGGGGCTGTAACTCTGCGGTGTCCTCGATGCACAGGATCCTCTCTCTGTGGCTGACCTCTGCCAGCAGCGCCGCCAGCAGAGTGGTCTTCCCGGTGCCGGTGCCGCCGACGACGAGGAAGGCGCGGTGGTGCTTGACGACGCCGCGCAGCACCTGCGCGATCTCCTCGCCCACCGTCCCGCGGGCGACGAGCTGGCTGAGCGTGGTCGTCGCCTGGCGCAGCACCCGCAGGCTCAGGCACGTGTGGTGGGCCGAGGGCGGGGCGAGCAGCGCGTGGATGCGGATGATGGAGCCGTCGTCGCGGGTGAGCCGACCGTCGGCGAAGGGTTGGGCGTCGTCGAGCCGGCGGCCGCAGGCGGTGGCCAGGCGGGTGGCCAGCTGGCGCACCTCGGCGTCGTCGGCGAAGGCGACCTCAGCGCGTTCCAGCCCGGCGCCGCGGTCGAACCACACCTGGTCCGGCCCGTTGACCACGATGTCGGTGATGCCGTCGAGGGACAGTACTGCCTCGAGCAGCCCGACTCCGGTGGAGTCGTGGCGCAGGCGCCGGAGCAGGTCGAGGACGTCGACGTCGGAGATGACGCCCGCCTCCTCCCGGATGAGGCGGGCGAGTTCGGCGGCGTCGGTGGCAGCGGCGGGAGAGTCCACGAGCCTGCGCTGCACTTTCTCCATGAGTGAGGTGCCGGCGGGGATGCTCACAGCGGCACCCCCGCGTCGGCCAGCACCAGGCGGGCGGTGGCCGTGAGCGCGCCGGGGAGGCGTTCCGGCAGCCCGCCGAGTTCCGCGACCCGGGCCAGGCGGGGGATGTGTCCGAGTTCGCCGAGGATCTGGCACCGGGTGATCTTGGACAGGTCTTCGGCGCTCAACCCGGACCAGCCGCGGTGGCGGGCGACGCCGACGGTGGCCGTCCGGGTGCGCGTGAGGTCGGCGGCCAGGCGGGCGGCGGCCGCCGCGGCGCGCACCTCGGCGGGGATGAGCAGGACGACCCTGTCGCAGGCATCGGTGATTGCCCCCGTGGCAGGGCCGTGGGCCGGCAGGTCGACGACGGTGACCCCGGGCGAGTCCGCCAGCGACTCGAGCACGGGTCGCACGTTGTCCCCGGTGAGCCGGAAAGGGTCGGCGAGAGTGCTGCGGGCGGTGGACAGGACGGCGATTCCGTCGGGTGTGGCGGGCAGCGCCGCCCGCAGGTCCGCGCCTGCGACGGTTCCTTCGCCGAGCCGCAGGTCCGGCCAGCGGGCACCGGCGGCGTCCTCCAGGCCGAGGAGGAGGTCCAGTCCGCCGGAGCGGTCATCGGCGTCGATGAGCGTGACCGGGTGGTGGCGGACGGCGGTGCGGGCGAGGGCGGCCGCCAGGGTCGAGACGCCTGCCCCGCCGGCGGATCCGCACACGCCGATGAGGGTGCCCTGCGTGGGTGCGGGTGCCGGGTCCTGCGCGGCACGGTCGGCCGCCCGCCCTGACGCGCGGCCGGAGGCGTGGCCGGACCCGGTGCCCGGCGCTCGGGCGTGACCCAGTGCGGAGAGCAGGTCGGCGGCCTGGGCGGGGAGAACGTAGGCGTTCTCCGCGTGGCAGTGCAGGGCCGCGCGCCAGTCGACGGGGCCGGGGTCAGCCGAGAGGAAGTGGATGCCGGGCCGCCGGTCGAGTGTGGCGACGTGGCCGGCGGTGTCTGCGTCCACGAGCACGGCGTGGGCGCGGGACATCAGGCGGGTGATCTCGCGGGGGTCGACGGTGTCGACGACCCCGTGGCCGGTCGCGGCCGCGACGTGTGTGGCTTCGGGGTGGATGACGGGATCGCCGACTGCCACGAGGATGTAGGTGCTGCTCATGGCCCCACCATCGCCGGAGAAGACGGGGCGGGACAAGAGTCGCGTTCCTCTTCTGTGGACAACCGGTGATGTGGTTGACATATCACCGCGGAACTGTGGACAACTCTCCGGCGGCGCTGGCGGCGCGGGCCCGGGCGGGAGACGCTGTCATTGGCCGGAGCGTTCAGCCGGTGCCGTCACAATGGACTGCCGTCGAAGCGGAGGGAAATTAAGGGACGGCCCGCGCCTCGGGGGGGGTGTGCGCGGGCCGTCAGTAACCCGGCATCGGGGGGGATAGCCGGGGCAGGCCACACGGTATATCGGGGCCTTGCAAGTGGAATTATGGCACACCTTTCAGCCCAAGACAATACCGCCCCGCCGACTTTCTCGAATAACTTTTCGAGGGAGTTTTCCATGTCCAGACTTACCTACACTGTCACCCCTTCCGCAACATCGGCCACTCCAGAAACACTCTCCCCTTACGCTTCACAGGGCAGAGGTCTAGACTATGTCCACATGACGACCGGGTCCCCTGCGAACCAGCAGGCCACCACGCAACATGCACCCCGCGTGGCGGCCTTCTTCGACCTGGACAAGACCATCATCGCCACGTCCTCCGCCTTCGCCTTCGGCCGGGAGTTCATGCACAACGGCCTCATCACCACCTCCGAGGCGCTGCACATGTCACTGGCGAAGGCCACGTACATGATCGCGGGGCAGTCCAGCGAGCAGATGGACACCACCCGCGACCAGCTCGCCGCGCTGGTCGCCGGCTGGTCGGTGGAGCAGGTGCGCGAGATCGCCTCGGAAACCATGCACAACGTGGTCACCCCCGCCATCTATGAGGAGGCCCGCGAGCTCATCGCCTTCCACCGCAACGCCGGCCACGACGTGATCATCATCTCCGCCTCGGCCTCCCACCTGGTGGACCTCATCGCCGAGGAACTGGGCATCCACCAGGTTGTGGCCACCGAACTCGAGGTCGCCGACGGCCACTTCACGGGCGAGATCCTCTTCTACTGCAAGGGGGCGGCGAAGGCGGAGGCCATTGACGCCCTGGCCGCGGAGAAGCACTACGACCTCTCACTCAGCTACGCCTACTCGGATTCCGCGACGGACATCCCGATGCTGGAGGCCGTGGGCAACCCGGTGGCCGTGAACCCCGACCGGGCCATGAAGAAGGCCGCGCTGGAGAACGGCTGGGAGATCCGCAGCTTCCGCCACCCGGTGCCACTGTTCCAGTTGCCCTCCCCGCGCGAGGTGAGCATCGGCGCGAGCGTGGTCGCCGTCGTCACCGCGGCCGCCGCCGGCGGGATCTGGTGGGCCCAGCGCGGCCGCCGCGGCTCCGCCTGAGGCATCCACCGGAGCATCTGGATGAGCCCGGCCGAAAAGGCCGTGCGCGCCCCCGCGGCGTCGGCGCGCCCACGGCCCACGGTGCACCGCCGCGACGGCGGACCCCGCCTCGGCGGCCAGCGCCGACACGTCACCGAGCCAGAGGCGGGGTTGCAGGGGGTCAACCGCAGACATATCCACTACGATAGCGCTGCAAGAGACGCGCATTCACAGAGAATCCGTGGCACCATGGACGAAAATGCATGACACCGCATCAGGAAGGCACATCGTGAGCAACAACGGACTTTTCACCGACGGACCTAAGGACTTTACTCCGCGGGTCAGCTCGATCCCGCTCAGCGACGTCGACAGCACCCGCCCGGGTGAGGGATCCGTCGGCGATCTTGTCTCCAACGCCACGGCCCAGATGTCCAGCCTCTTCCGCGCGGAGATCGAGCTGGCCAAGACCGAAATCGCCGGTGAGGCGAAGAAGGGCGCGATCGGCGGCGGCCTGTTCGGAGTGGCCGGCGTCATCGCTCTCTACTCCTCTTTCTTCTTCTTCTTTTTCGTCGCGGCGCTGCTGATGATCTGGCTGGAGCCCTGGGCCGCGTTCCTCATCGTCTTCCTCGTGATGATCCTGCTCGCCGCCGTGCTCGCCCTCGTCGGATGGCGGAAGGTGAAGAAGATCGGTGCCCCGAAGCACACCATAAAGTCGGTCAACGAACTGAAGAACCTGGTCCCGGGCCAGGCCACGAAGCGCATCGAGGGCCGCGACCGCGGCATGTACAGCTGACCTTTCCCGCTTTCTCCGCCCGACCGCTCCCCCACCCGGCAGCGGCCGGGCGGTTTCTGTTCCGTCCCCGGCTCGACGGCCCGCCGAAAGGAAACCCCCACCGTGTTCAAGCTCCACCGTCCCGCGCTCTCCCCCTCCGTGGTGGAGCTGGACGGCCCTTTCACCCATGAGCTGGTCCATACGCGCGGGGTGCGGCTGCACGCGGCGGTGGCGGGCAACCCGGGAGATCCGCTGGTGGTGCTCCTGCACGGCGCGTTCTCCGGCTGGTTCGATTTCCGGGAGGTCATCGCCCCGCTGGCCGCCCGGGGGTTCCACGTCGCAGCTGTCGACGCCCGCGGGTACGGCATGAGCGACAAGCCGCCGGCCACCGCCGGCGGCGATCTGCGCACCGCCGCGGGCGACATCGCCGGACTCATCCGGTCGCTGGGCCACGACTCCGCGGTGGTCGTCGGCTCCGACACGGGCGGAACGGTCGCCTGGGCGCTGGCCACGAAGTATCCGGACCTGGTCGCGGCGCTGGTGTCCGTGAGCGCCGCCCATCCGGTGGACCTGCGCCGGGCGATCGCGGCGCGCCCCTGGAACTTCCCCTGGCTGTGCGCCCGTTCAGTGGTCTCGCACCTGCCGTTGTCCGTCCTCCGGCTGTTCCCCGGTCTCGCCGCGGCCGCCTACCGGCGCCACCTCAGGCTCAACACCACGGGTGACTTCGCCCGCGGCCCCGCCTTCGAGGAAGCGCTCCTGCTGCGCCTGACGTCCGCGCAGATCAGCAATGCCCAGCAGGCCATCGTGCGCACGAACCGGCTGCTCACCGCCGCAGTCTCGGAGCGGTGGCTGAGCATGCGGGTCACCGTCCCCACGCTGCTCGTCCAGCCGCCGCAGCGGGCCTGGCACCATCTGGCCCGCCGGTCGCGAGAGCGGGTCGCCGGCCCGGTGGAGGTCGCCCACGTGCCCGGGACGAGGAATCTGCCGCAGCTGGAGAACCCGGCCGGTTTCGTCGACGCCGTCGCCGACTTCGCCGGGAAGTACATCTAGCCGGCCACGCACCCCTGCGTGTCCACCGGCGAGACCAGTGAGGTGACGTCGCCGATCTGGCGTTGGACCTCTGCGGCGGTGACGGCGTAGCCGGTGTCGGTCTGATCGACGCTGGCACCGAAGACCACGCCCAGCACCCGGCCCTCGGTGTCCAGCAGCGGGCCACCGGAATTGCCCTGGCGGATGGTGCCGCGGACGGTGTACGCCTCGCGCTCCACCCGGCCGGCGGCGTAGATGTCCGGCCCGGCGATGAGCAGCTTGTCGCGGATGCGGGCCGGGGCAGCCTCGAACGGGCCGGATTCGGGGAAGCCCATGACGACGGCGTCGTCACCCGAGACCGCCGGAACCTCCGCCCAGGGCACGGCCGGCAGCCCAAGCCCGGGCGAATGGAGGACCGCGACGTCCACGGCGGGGTTGTAGTAGACCACCTCTGCGTCCCGGACCCCCAGGACGGTGTCCAGACGGACCGTCTCCGTCCCGGCGACCACGTGCGCGTTGGTCACCACGTAGTCGGGGGCGGTGACGAAGCCGGAACCCATGAGACGGCGCAGGCACTCGCTGGAGTCGCCCTGGATGTGGATGACGGACGGCCGAACCTCCTCGACGAGGGCGTAATCGTCGATCTGGATGTTCGGCGCCGCGACCTCCCGGGCCGGAGGTTCGTCGAAGGGGGAGAACAACGGCGGGAGGCCCGAATCGTTGAGGAGCACCGTGACGCGGGCGGGCAGCTGCTCCAACCCCGGCGGGGTGTTCCGGTCGACGAAACCCAGGATCTCCGAGTTGCGGATGCCCTGGCTGACCGGACCGCTCAGCCCGGTGGCCAGGGGAATCGAGATCAACCACACCACGATGAGGGTGGCGGCCGCGGTGAAGACCGACCCGATCGCGGAGTCGACGGTCTGGGAGGCGCGCATGCGCATCCGATCCCGGACGGAGGAGCCGAGGACGCCGCCGACCAGATTGCCCAGTCCGACGAGCATGATGATCGTGCCCAGGCCGAGCAGGAAACGCAGGGCCACGGAATCGGTCAATTGCATGACCGGCGGGGCGAGGGCGGCGCCGATGATCAGGCCCGCGACCACGCCGACGGTGGAGAGCACGGAGGCGAACGCGCCCTGGCGCCAACCGGTGGCGATCGCCAGCAATACGGCCAGCAGAATGAGGCCGTCGACGAGGAGCGCGTTGGTCACGAGTGTTCGGTGTTCCTGTCCAGTGTGCGTGCCGGAAGCGGCGTCCGGTGATTACCGGAGAAATCTTACCCGGTTGCCCGGGTCCGAATAGCGAGGTTCGTTGTTGCGGGACTTCGCCAGCGTGTCCTGGAGATCGAGGGTGGTGCCCCGGTCCCAGGGTCGTTCCCACCCGGCCTGGTGCAGCATCGCGGACAAGAGGCCCGCGGTGAACCCCCACACCAGGTAGTCGTTGATGGTGAAGGCCGGCCCCTTCCACCCGGCCCAGCCGACCATGAGCCGGTTACGGGGGTCGAGGAGATCGGAGACGTAGGCGGGGAAGACGTCGTCGGCTTCGGCGGGGCTGGCCACCCCCACGTCGCCGGGCGTGTGCCAGTGCCCGAGCACCGGGTGGACCGGGTAACCGGAGGCGCGGATGTGGACGGGCTCCATCTCTGCGACGGGGGTGACGGTGGAGCGGTCCAGGCCGGTCTCCTCCCATGCCTCCCGCAGCGCGGCGTCGACGGGGTTGAGGTCGGTGGAGTCGACGCGCCCCCCGGGGAAGGCGATCTGTCCGGAATGGGAGCGCATCGACGGTGATCTGTGGGTCAGTAGCACGGCGGCGTTGCCGGGCGGGTTTGCCGCGAAGTGGTCGGCGCCGGAGAAGAGGATGAGGACGGCGGCGGAGCGGTCCGGCCCTTCCCGGTTGGTCATGCAGGCGTCCACGCCCCGGACGTCGGGGTGCGAGTGGGCGGCGGAGACCTCCGACACCAGGCGCCGCATCCAGCGCGGCGCCTGCCCGGGATTCAGCTTCGTGTTGGCCCCGGGCTGATCCGGCCCGAAATCTGTCCTCATGTACCCTCCACGGCTTCTGCGACGGCGTCATCCAGTTCCTGCGCCGACCCGAAAGTCTTCGGGAACATCGCCACCTGCTCGGCGCCGTCGAACACCACCGTAATGGGGATGACACCGGGCAGGCCCAGGGTGCCGGCGAAAGTGTTGTCCAGGTCCTGGTAGCTGGCCAGGCGGATGCCCAGCTCATCCAGCATGTCCGCGCCGTTACCCGGGTTCGCGTCGGCGTGCACTCCGACGACGGTGTATTCGGGGTTCGCGTCGGCGAACTCGTCGAAGTAGGGCAACTCGTCCCGGCAGGGTCCGCACCACCAGGCCCACACGTTGACCACGGTGATGCCCTCCGCCGGTGCCGCCGAGTTGGCGCCGCCCAGGCAGTCCAGGGCGACGCCGCCCGCCCCGGTGGAGGGGCAGTCCGGCCGGTCGGCCACTTCGCTTTGCGACGCCCCTGTGGTCGACGCCGTGGGGTCCGCCGCCTGCGGCGCCCCGGCGGGTTCGTTGACGGTGCTCAGCATAACGAACGCCGCCGCGAAGACCGCGAGGGTGAGGATGGCGCCGATGACGATTGTCCAGACGTTCTGTCGGTTCATGACCAGGCTCCGGGGGTCGGGTTGTATGAGGGGCAGTCCTTCGCGATGGCGCATGCGCCGCACTCCGGGCGACGGGCGTGGCAGACCCGGCGCCCGTGGAAGATGAGGCGGTGGGAGAACATCGTCCACTCCTTCTTCTCGATCTGCGCGCACAGCGCCTGCTCGACCTTCAGCGGATCCCGGCCCTCGGCGAGCTTGAGCCGGTTCGCCAGCCGGGCGACGTGGGTGTCCACCGCCAGGCCCGGCAGCCCGAAGGCGTTGCCGCGCACCACGAGGGCCGTCTTGCGGCCCACCCCGGGAAGGGACACCAGGTCCTCCATGTCCCGGGGCACCTGGCCGTCGAAACGCGCGGACAGGGCCTCCCCCAGCCCGATGAGGTGGCGGGTCTTGGCGCGGAAGAAGCCGGTCGGGCGGATGATCTCCTCGATCTCCGCAGGATCGGCGGCGGCGTAGGCGGCGGCCGTGGGGAAACGGCGGAACAATTCCGGGGTGACCTGGTTGACGCGGACGTCGGTCGTCTGCGCGGACAGGACCGTCGCGACCGTCAGCTCCAGCGGGTTCCGGTGGTCCAGCTCGCAACAGGCATCCGGGTGGACCTGGGCCAGGGCCCGGTTGATGCGGCGGGCCCGCCGGGTGCGTCCCAGGTCAGTCTCCGTGCCGCGGGCGGGAGGGCGGGGATGATCAGACGTGACCGGCATAGTGGACAGCTTAGCCATTACGATGGGCAGACATGATTGTCGTTCTCGTGGTGGCCGCCCCGTTGTTACTGGCCCTGTTCGCGCTGCAGATGGAGAAGCTCGAGTCCGTGATCCTGCGCACGGGCGACGAGTCTGCCCTCGAGTGACCGGGGGGCCGACGAGCTGGTAATGTGACAAATTTCCCTCCCCCCGCCTACTAGTGACCAGTTCCACGGTAGGGTGGTGGGGAACACATTGCGCCGGAAGTCACAGCTGCACCCCGCAGGGGGACCTCGTGTGACATCGAGAACGGTCCCGGCGCGCTGTCTACGCATACCGAAACATGACAGAGGAGCACAAGTGGAAGGTGTACAGGAGATCCTGTCCCGCGCCGGAATCTTCCAGGGGGTGGATCCGGTGGCTGTGGCCAACCTGATCCAGGACATGGAGACGGTCCGCTACCCCCGGGGAACGACCATCTTCGATGAGGGCGAGCCGGGCGACCGTCTCTACATCATCACCGCCGGCAAGGTGAAGCTGGCGCGCCACGCCTCCGACGGCCGGGAGAACCTGCTCACAGTCATGGGCCCCTCCGACATGTTCGGCGAGCTGTCCATCTTCGACCCGGGCCCGCGCACCTCCTCCGCCGTGTGCGTCACCGAGGTCCAGGCCGCGATGATGGACTCGGAGATGCTCAAGCAGTGGGTCTCCGACCACCCGGAGATCGCCCAGCAGTTGCTGCGCGTTCTGGCCCGCCGCCTGCGCCGCACCAACGCCTCCCTGGCGGACCTCATCTTCACTGACGTCCCCGGCCGCGTGGCCAAGACTCTCCTGCAGCTGGCGAACCGGTTCGGCTCCCAGGAGGGCGGCGCGCTGCGCGTCCACCATGACCTCACCCAGGAGGAGATCGCCCAGCTCGTGGGCGCCTCCCGCGAAACCGTGAACAAGGCTCTGGCCACTTTCGCCCACCGCGGCTGGATCCGCCTCGAGGGCAAGTCCGTCCTCATCGTGGACACCGAGTCCCTGGCCAAGCGCGCCCGCTAGGTCCCCGGATGGCAGAGAACCCGCCGGCCCACCTGATGGTGACCGGCGGGTTCTTCCGTCCCCGAGGTGCTAGGCGGGCGTTTCCGCGTCGAGGTAGCGCAGCGCGACGCGCGTGGACTGCTCCGCAGCGTGCCGCAGCACCGGATCGACGTCGTCGTACATCTCATCGATGAGGGTCTTCAGATCGACGTCCCCGCCCAGGCGTCCGCGGATCTCCCGGATCTGGTTGAGGCGGTGATCACGACGGTCGATGTACTTGCGGGCGTAGGCCGACAGGTCCGCGCCTTCCGGGCCGTGGCCCGGAAGCAGGGTGACGTCCTTGCCCCGCGTCTCCAGCAGGTGCAGGGTCTTCAGGTACTGGCCCAGGTCGCCGTCTGTCTCGGAGATCATGGTGGTGTGCCGGCCGGCGATGGTGTCGCCCGTGACGATGCCCTCCAGCGTCGACTCGCCCGGGACACCCGACCAGATGAAGAAGCACACCGAGTCGGCGGTGTGGCCCGGGGTGTGGACGACCTCGATCTGGGGGGTGACCCCCTCGACGGCGATCACCTCGGCAGCAGCCAGCGGCAGGACCTCGCCGGCGCAGGCCGTCGGGTCGAAGGCCCGGACCGGCGAGCCGGTCAGCTGCCGGAAACGGTGCGCCCCGTCAGCGTGGTCGGGATGGTGGTGGGTGAGCAGAACGAGCGCCACCTCCTCGGCCTTGGCGCCGAGTACGTTGAGGTGGCCCTCGTCCTCCGGGCCCGGGTCGATCACGATGCTGCGGGGGTCCCCTTCCGCACGGATGACCCAGGAGTTCGTCCCCTCCAGGGCCGCGTAGCCCGGATTCGGGCAGAGAACCACAGAGACGGAAGGTGTGACCGGTCGAAGCTGGCTGTAGGCAGGATGCTCCATGCGCACCAGCTTAGCCCGGTTTACGTGACCTGCCGAACCGGGGAGCAGCTTAATCCGCGATCTCCACGACGAGCTCAATCTCCACCGGCGCACCGAGGGGGAGCTCGGCGACGCCCACCGCGGAACGGGCGTGCTCCCCGGCCTCCCCGAAGATCTCGCCGATCTGGTTGGATGCGCCGTTGACCACTGCGGGCTGGCCGGTGAAACCCTCGGCTGAGGCCACGAAGCCCACGATCTTGAGCACGCGGGCGACCTTGTCGATGCCCACGAGAGCGTCGACAGCGGCCAAAGCATTGAGGACCGCGGTGCGGGCGAGATCCTCGGCCTGCTCGGCGGTCACTTCCGCACCGACCTTGCCGATGGCCGGCAGCTGACCGTCGACGAAGGGCAGCTGACCGGAGGTCCAGACCTGGTTGCCGGTCCGGATCGCGGGCACGTAGGCCGCGACGGGGGCAGCGACGGCGGGGAGGGTGATCTGCAGCTCGGCGAGCCGCTCGGACACGGTAGTCATCTAGTTCTTCTCCCGCTTCATGTACGCCACCACGTTCTCCGGGTTCGGCCCGGGCACGACGGTGACGAGCTCCCAACCATCCTCGCCCCAGGTGTCGAGGATCTGTTTGGTGGCGTGCGTGAGCAACGGAACGGTGGCGTATTCCCAAGTAGTCATACGCACCAGCGTACCGGGATCAGATGCCGGTGAGCTCCCCGCCGGACGCGAGGTACTCCGCCCAGTTGGTGATGTGCGGATTGTTGCGCAGCAGTGCGCGGCGCTGACGCTCGGTCAGACCTCCCCACACCCCGAACTCCACCTTGTTGTCCAGCGCATCGGCGCGGCATTCAGTGAGAACCGGGCAGTGGCGGCAGACGACAGCCGCCTTCCGCTGTTCCGCACCACGCACGAAGAGGGCATCCGGATCACCGGTGCGGCACTTTGCCTGCGTAATCCACTCACCCCGTTCATAGCAGACAGGCTGCTGGTCAAACGGAGAACGGAGGGTGTCTCCGACGAGAGGGGTAGCCATCATTCGTTCCTTTCAAACAGTCCTTGCGATCAGACTCTGCATCCGGCCGCCCGGCCATATGCATGTAAGTCTATTCACAGTCTTAACACGAAGTCGAGTACGTCACACTTCCGGGGGGCAATCATTAGTTTCCCGCTACCCCATATCTGCGTAGGGTAAAGGGCGTGTCTGTTTGGAAATCCCTGGCCAATCTGGTTGCCGCCACCACCGTCGCCGGTGTCGCGGGTGCCCTCGCCCTCGCCCCCGTGGCGGGTATCTCCGGGGTCGGCATCACCCGGACGAACGAGACGATGCAATCCAGCCTCTCCGACCTCAGCTACGGTGACACGCCGGGGGTGACCACCATCACCGACGCCACGGGCCAGCCCATGGCGTGGCTTTACGACCAGCGCCGTTACGAGGTGCCAGGCGATCAGATCGCGCAACCCATGAAGGACGCGATCGTCGCCATCGAAGACCACCGGTTCTACGAGCACGACGGCGTGGACATGCAGGGAACCATCCGCGCCATGGCGACCAACCTGCTGGCCGGCGGCGTCGAACAGGGCGCTTCGACGCTGAACCAGCAATACGTCAAGAACTACCTCCTCCACATCGAGGCGAAAACGGAAGCGGAGCAGGCCGCCGCAGTCGAACAGTCCATCCCCCGCAAGCTGCGGGAGATGCGCCTGGCCGCGGATCTGGACCGCGACCTGAGCAAGGACGAGATCCTCACCGGCTATCTCAACCTCGTGCCCTTCGGCAACCGTTCCTACGGCATCGAAGCAGCCGCCCGGACCTACTTCGGCGTCAGCGCCGCCGAGCTCTCTGTGCCGCAGTCGGCACTGCTCGCGGGCATGGTGCAGTCCTCCGAGGGGCTCAACCCCTACACCAACCCCGAGGGTGCGACCCTCCGCCGGGACTCCGTACTGCGGGCGATGGCCGCCCACGGCTACATCTCCGCAGAGGAGGCCGACGCTTATATCGTAGAACCGCTGGGAGTCCTCGACTCCCCCGCCACCCTGCCGAACGGCTGCATCGCCGCCGGCGACCGCGGCTTCTTCTGCGACTACGCCCTCACCTACCTCGACTCGAAGGGCCTGAGCCGCGAGCAGCTGCAGGAGGGCGGCTACACCATCACCACCACCCTGGACCCGCAGACCCAGGACGCGGCCCGCGCCGCCGTCGCCGGGAACGTCGACCCCATGGCCGCCGGAGTGGCCGAGGTGCTCAACGTCGTCGAACCCGGCTCCGATTCCCGCGATATCCTCGCCATGGCCTCCTCCCGGAACTACGGCCTCAACCTGGACAACGGCGAGACCCTCCTGCCGCAGCCCAGCTCGCTGGTGGGTAACGGCGCCGGTTCGGTGTTCAAGATCTTCACCGCCGCCGCGGCCATCGAACAGGGCATGGGCCTGGACACCGAACTCGACGTCCCCGCCCGTTACGAGGCCAGCGGCCTGGGCACCGGCGGCGCGGAGAACTGCCCGCCCAACATCTACTGCGTGGAGAACGCCGGCACCTACCAGCCGCGGATGACGCTGCGCGAGACGTTGGCCTTCTCCCCCAACACCACCTTCATCCAGCTCATCGAGCAGGTCGGGGTGCCGGCGGTGGTGGACATGTCCGTGAAGCTGGGCCTGCGCAGCTACGCGCAGCCCGGCACCCACGACGGGGAACGCTCCATCGCGGAATACATGAAGGCGGCCAACCTGGGCTCCTACACCCTGGGCCCCACGCCCGTGAACCCGCTGGAACTGTCGAACGTCGGCGCCACCGTCGCCTCCGGCGGCCGGTGGTGCGAACCCGACCCCATCGCCTCGGTCACCGACCGGAACGGCCAGGAGGTCTACCTGGAGCGCCCCGACTGCGAGAACGTGGTGGACAAGGGAGTGGCTGACGCGCTGGCCGTCGGCATGGCCGACGACCTGACCATCGGCACCGGAGCGCAGGCCGCGAGCACCAGCGGCTGGTCCGGCCAGGCCGCCGCCAAGACGGGCACCACCGAGTCCCACCAGTCCTCGGCATTCCTGGGCTTCAACAGCGGTTTCGCCGCCGCGCCGTACATTTACAACGACGGCACGACCACCTCCCCGCTGTGCACGTCGCCGGTGCGCCAGTGCGCCGACGGCAACCTCTTCGGCGGCCAGGAGGCGGCCCGGTCCTGGTTCCAGACCGCGAACCTGTCGCCCGCCGCACTCAACGGCACTCTCCCCGCCCTCGACGGGCGCTACGAGCTGGGAACCACCCACGCGGTGCTGGACGAGGTCGTCGGCCTCAGCGAGGCGGACGCACGCCACGTCCTCGAGTCCGACGGATACCGGGTCGAGGTGCGCACCGTCGAAGGAACGCAGCCGCGGGGACGCGTCGAACGCGCCGTCCCCGATGGTCTGCTGCGGCCGGGCGGGACCGTCACCCTGGAGATTTCCGCCGGTCCACCCGCACGTCAGGCGCCCGCCCCCTCAGCTCCGGCCCCAACCGGCCGCGCCACCCGTCCCGCCCCGGCCCTGCCGGAGGTCACCCAGGAGGACATCGACGAGGTCGCCTCCCAGATCCGCGAGGCCCTGGGAATCTAGCTAGGCCAGCTTCGCCCGCACCGCGGCCGACAGACGCTTGCCGTCCACCTGGCCGGCGGCCGCGGCGGTGGCCACCTTCATGACCTGGCCCATCTGCTTCATGGAGACCTCATTCGGCGCCACGGCGAGCTCAATGGCGACGGACTCGACGGCATCGTCGACGAGGGCGGCCACGGCGGCGTCATCCAGCTGAGTGGGCTGGTACTCCTCCAGCACGGCCACCTCGGCCAGCTCCGTCTCCGCCAGCTCGGGACGGTCGTTCGCGGCGTAGATCTCCGCGGACTCCCGGCGCTTCTTGATCTCCCGGGCGATCACCCGGAGGATCTCCTCATCCGTGACCTCGTGCTTCGCTCCGGTCGTCTCCTCCGCCTGAATCGCGGCGAGCAGCATACGGATCGTGCCCGTCCGCCCCTTCTCCCGCGCCTTCATGGCCGTCTTCAGGTCGTCCCGGATCCTGCTCTTGAGTTCGCTCATGGGCCCCACGGTACCCGCCGGGTAGGGTGGGCCGGGTGAACGAGACAGCCAAGGTGACCAAGCGTATCCTCCCCCTCGCAGGCCTGGCCGGCGTCAGCGCCCTGGCCGCCGCGGGAATCGCCGCCTGGGGACACTCCGAGCTGGACAAGTTCGAGCTCAAGGACGTCACCGTGCCGCTGCTTCCCCCGGGAACGCTGCGCGGCAAGGCCGAGTTCCGCCTGCTGCACGTCTCGGACCTGCACATGATCTCCGGCCAGGACACCAAGATCGCGTGGGTGAGCGCGCTGGACTCCCTCAACCCCGACCTGGTGGTCAACACCGGCGACAACCTCTCCGACGAGCGCGCCGTCCCCGACGTCCTCCGCGCCCTCGGGCCGCTGCTGGCCCGCCCCGGCATGTTCGTCTTCGGCACCAACGACTACTGGGCCCCGCGGCTGCCCAACCCCTTCTCCTACCTGCTCGGCCGCAAGCACGCGCCCTCCTACGTCGATCTCCCCTGGCGCGACATGCGCGCGGCGTTCCTCGAGCGCGGCTGGCACGACGCCACCCACAAGCGCGTCGAGTTCCAGGTGGGCACCGTGCGCATCGCCGCCGCCGGCGTCGATGATCCGCACCATGCCCTCGACGACTACCCGCTTATCGACGGCCCGCCCAACCCCGACGCCGACCTCTCCCTCGCCCTCCTCCACTCCCCCGAACCGCGGGTCCTGTCCCGCTTCGCGGAGGACGGCTACCAGCTCTCCCTCTCCGGCCACACCCACGGCGGCCAGCTGTGCCTGCCGGGTTCGAGGGCCATCGTGACCAATTGCGGTATTGACCGCGCCCGCGTCCAGGGACTCCATGACTTCGGCCCCATGAAGATGCACGTCTCCAACGGCCTCGGCACCTCCAGGTTCGTCCCGTTCCGCCTGTTCTGCCGCCCCTCCGCGACCCTGCTGCGGATCACGGAAACCTCCGACTGAACTGGCGTTTTGTCCCCCACCGAGAATGTGGGCTATGGTATTCCAGGTACCCACGCGGTACGCCGGGATATGGCGCAGCTTGGTAGCGCGCCTCGTTCGGGACGAGGAGGTCGCAGGTTCAAATCCTGTTATCCCGACCACAGAGACACCCCCTGACTGTTTTCAGTCAGGGGGTGTCTCCGTCTGCCATCCCCTCCGTCCCTTCCGCCCGGTCGAGTTCAGGGAGAGGAGAGGACTGCCCACGCGGTCGAAAGCAGGGGTGATCTCCTCCCCCTGAACTCGACGCGGGCACACGGGCCTCATGCAAGACCTGCAGCCGGGCGGCCCGCATACAGGTCGAGGTAAAGATGAAAGAGCTCCTCCCGATGCTCCGCCACCCCGGGAACGGAGGTGTTCACGACCTCATGGCCCACCCCCCATTCCCCCGGGATGACAGCTTCCAGCAGCTCGAGCCCATTCGCTTCGGCGAGTGTCCCGGGAATGGACACCGCCAACTCGTGGTCGATACGGGCGTCGTCTTCTGCGGTCACCGTCGCCACGCTCCTCAGCGCCGGGGACTCCGGATCGGTCCGGAGGTTGTCGCCGATGATGAGGTACTGCGCCAGGGCCCGATAGGAGAAACCCGGGTCCGCGCTGTCGGCGCCGTTGCTGAAGGAGTCCGCGACCAGATGTTTCCCATACAGGGTCTTCAGCAGAGGCAGCTGCCATTTCGGGGCCTCCGAGGCCGCTGGTTCATAGAACCCGGAGAGAACGAGCAGCCGTTCCACCTCGGGGCGCTGATGCGCCGCCCACGTCCCGAGCAGTCCCCCTCCGGAGAGCCCGACCACGCCGACATCCTCGCCCAGCCCCGTGGCGGTCGTGATCGATTCATCGACGTAATCGACGAGTTCCCCGGCCTCCACCTCGGCATGCGCTTTGGGGTCCGCTGTTCCGTGCGCCGGGGCGACCGGGAGATACACGTTGTAACCGGCCTCGAAGAAGTGCCGGGCCAGCCCATCGAATTGACTCGGGCAGACGCGGATCCCGTGGAGGAAGACGTCGGCGCCTTCCGTCTTGCCATCGTGGGTGAGCGCCCGGCTGCGGCATTCTACGGTTACTCCGCGGGCGGCGTCGGATACCCGCTGTTCCTGGACCGCCTCCATGGCCTGACCGTAGGACATGGATGCGGAATCGGCGTTCTGCAGCTCCCGGGACCGGTGAGGCCAGAGGTATATGGCGGCGGCCGCAACGATCACGACGATGACGAGTGCGGCGACGATTGACAGTCCGGTCGTCCACAGCGCACGCATGTGAGGCTCCCATCCCGACGAAGATCAGCCCCCAGCCTAAACAACTCCGGCGGTACTTACGCCGTGGCGGCGGCCGCCCGGCGCCCGCCCAGCGCCACACCAGACACCCCGGCCACCGCCATGGCGCCCAGCACGGCGAGGGCGAGCCAGAGGATCTGGGGCGAGCCTTCGTTGCCCAGGGTGGTCAGGCCGGCGGTGGCCCAGCTCAGTGGGGAGAGGTTGGCCAGGATCTGCCACCCTCCGGCGACGTCGGTGGCCGACAGGGACTTCCACACCCAGCCGACCAGGCCGATCTGGGCCAGGCCGAGCACGCCCGCGGCGATCCAGCCGGCGGCGGGGCCGGCCAGGCTGAGCAGGACGCGGGTAGCCACGGCGGCGGCCACCGTTGCCAACACCAGGACCAGGGCGGACCAGGCCGCGACGGTGGCGGTCAGACCGGTGGCGGTCAACCACAGCAGCATCACGCCCAGGCCGGTGAGGCCTAGCACGGCGCCCAGCAGGATCCACCAGTTGCGGGTAGCTCCGGCGAAGGCTCCGCCGAGCATCACCAGGGCGGCGATGAGCAGGGCGTACATCGGGGTGAGCGCGGCGACGGGTCCGGCCGTCGATTCCGTGACGGCGGTCTGGGTGACGGGGAGTGCACGCTGGACGGCACCGATGCGGTCCTGGGTGCGGGTGGCCATGTCGTCGATACGCTGGGCGCCTTCGTCGAGGGTGCCGACACCGGCGACTGCCTCACCGACGCCGCCCTGCGCCTGGGAGAGGCCGTAGGAGAGGTCCTGGGCGCCCTTGGTGGCGGAGTAGACGCCGTCGTGGAAGGCGTATCCGGGGACGCTGAGCTGGTTGGCGATCTCCCGGGAGCCGTCCTTGAGTGCGCGGAGCTGGTCGGCGACGGCTCCGTTGAGCTGCAGGTTCTCCACCTGCCCCCGGAGGTCGAGGAGCTGAGTCCGGGCCTCGATGAGCCGGGGATCCTCAGCTCCGTCGAGTTCGCGGGTCGTACGGTCGATGGCTTCGATGAGCTGGCCCTGGATGGCGCCGAGGCCGACGACCTGGTCGACTGCCCCGCCCACGCCGTCGGCGACCTCGGTGGCCCCGCCGCCGAGCTGCCCCACTCCGGCCTGGAGCTCCACGAGCCCCTGATGGAGCTGCTGGGCACCGACGACCGCCTCGTCGAACTGTTCCGGCAGAACCGTGGCCTGCTCCCGCATCTCCGCGACACCGTCCACGAGTTCCCCGGTCCCGGTGGCCAGGAAACCAGCCTGGGCACCGGCCTCGCCGGCGGCCCGGCGGGCGTCGACAAGCTCGGTTCCGTGGGCCGCGACGGGGGCGGCGGCGGGCTCCTCTGCGCTGCTCCAGCTGCGGGCGGCGTCGAGGTGGGTGGCCGCGGCGACGATGGTGCCGACGATCAGCGGCACGAGGAGGAGTATCGCCGTGACCCAGTGGCGGGTGCGGGTGGTGGGCAGGCTCATGCCTTAAGAAAGTACTGCTCCGGCCGGGTGGAGATGTGGTAGGCGCACCGTAATGTGTGACTGGTAACGTCATTCGGGATTCTATGTGATTCCCACATGTCCCCGAGCTGATTGAGCGTGGTACCCCACCGTGACACTGATACTTGTCATTTCGCTCGCGGCGCTGGCGGTTGTAGCGGCCCCACTCGCGGTGCGACTTTTCGATCGAAATGCCGGCTGGCCCCTGGCGGCCCTGTTCCTGGCAGGGGCTGTGCTCCTGGCCAGGGAGCTTCCCGGCGTGTCGGACGGTCGTCCGCTGGAGTTCTCCCGGGTGTGGGTCACGGACGTGGTCGCGCCGGGGATGGACGTGACATTCTCGCTGCGGGGCGACGCGCTGGGGCTGTTCTTCGCGTTGCTGGCGCTCGTGATCGGCGCGGTGGTGTTCATCTACTCGGCCGCCTACCTGCCCAGACGCCAGGGCAACACCAGCTTCTACACCATCATGACCGCCTTCACGCTGTCGATCCTGCTGCTGGTGCTGGCCGACGATGTGGTGATGCTCTTCCTGGCGTGGGAGCTCGTCTCGCTGGCGTCCTTCATGCTCATCGCACGTTCGGGCTCCGGGGGCGAGGCCGGTTCGGTCCGCACCCTCATCCTCACGTTCATCGGCGGACTGACTCTGCTGGCGGCGGTGTCCATCGCGGCCACCGCGGCAGGCACCACCAACCTGCAGGAGATCCTGGCCAGCGATTTCTGGTCGCAGCGACCTGAGCTGACAGTTCCGGTGGCGGTGCTGGTGGCGGTCTCCGCGTTCACCAAGTCGGCGCAGCTGCCCTTCCACTTCTGGCTGCCGGAGGCGATGGCGGCGGCCACCCCGGTGTCCGCGTTCCTGCACGCCGCGGCGGTGGTCAAGGCCGGCATCTACCTGCTGCTGCGCTTCTCCACGGTCTTCCACGACGTGGCGGTGTGGAACGCCCTGCTCATCATCGTCGGTATGACCACGGCCGTGATGTCGGCCCTGTTCGCCGTGCAGAAGACGGATCTCAAGCAGCTCACGGCGTACTCGACGGTCTCGCACCTGGGCTGGATCGTCGCCACCATCGGTGTCGGCACGCCCTACGCCCTCGCCGCGGCCGTGGTGCACACCGCGGCGCACGCTCTGTTCAAGTCCTCCCTGTTCATGCTCATCGGTGTGATCGACCATCAGGCCGGTTCCCGCGACATCCGCCGCCTGGGCCCGCTGTGGAACCGGATGCCGTGGACCTTCGGTGCGGTGGTCGTGGGCGCGGCGTCGATGGCCGCGGTGCCGCCCCTGCTGGGATTCGTCTCCAAGGAGGGCATGCTCAGCGCCTTCCAGGACGCACCCGCCGCCGGCCTGCTCCTCTTCGTCGCGGCGATCGGCGCCGTGCTCACGTTCACCTACTCCGCGAAGATCGTCTTCGGGGCGTTCTTCGACGGCCCCCGGGACATGTCGGGGGTGAAGGAGGCCCCGGTGCGGCTCTGGCTGCCCGCCGCCCTGCCGGGCGTGCTCTCCCTGCCCCTGGCGTTCATGCTCCCGCTTTTCGACGCCCCCGTCGAGGCCGTCGTCGCCTCCGTCGGCGCCACGCACGAATCGCACCTGGCACTGTGGCACGGCGTCAACGTCCCGCTGCTCATCTCCGTGGCGGTGCTGGTCGTCGGCACGCTCGGGGTCGTCGCACGCAAACGGATCTGGCCGCTGCTCGAGGGCCGGAAGCTCGCCCCCGCCTCCGGCAACGAGCTGCTCTCCGCCCTCGTCCACGGCGCCACGCTCCTCGGGCGCGCGCTGGGCGCGATGGCCAACACTCTCAACCCCTCCCGCCACCTGCTGCCGCTGGTGCTAAGCGTCATCGTCCTCGGCGTGGCCACCTGGTTCACCCCGGGAGTGGACGGCATCACCCCCGCACCGCGCACTCCCGGGCTGGACAATCCGTGGGACCTGATCCCGCTGCTGATCATCGCCGTTTCCGTCGTCGGCTTGGCCGTGACCAACTCGCGACTGACGGCCGCCGTGCTCCTGGGCACCGTCGGCGTGGGCATGAGCCTGCAGATGATGCTGCTGGGCGCACCGGACGTGGCGCTGACGCAGCTGACGGTCGAGGCACTCACGGTCATCGTCATCATGATGGTCCTGCGCTACCAGCCCAACCTGTTCCCGAAGGTGAAGTCCGGCAGGCGGCAGATCGGAGCCCTGATCATCGCCTTGTTGGCCGGCGCCGTGGCCTTCACCGGCGTCCACGCCCTGCTGGGCCGCCGCGAGCGTTCCGAGCTGGCCATGTGGTACCTCACCGAGGCCCCCGAGATCACCAGCGGACAGAACGTCGTGGCCACCATCCTGGTGGAGTTCCGGGCACTGGATACCCTCGGTGAGCTTTCGGTCCTGGGTATGGCGGCCATCGTCATCGCCGCGGTGGCCAAGTCCATGCCGCGACACCCCTTCAAGGACGGCACCCGCCCGGCGCCGTTCGGCCAGTCGCAGCTCAACTCGATTCCCATGCGCAAGGTCATCGTCCTGGTCATCCCGGTGCTGGCTGTCCTCAGCGTGCTGGTGTTCATGCGCGGCCACCAGGACCCGGGCGGCGGTTTCGTCGCGGCCCTGATCATGGGCGCCGCCATCGGCCTGGGGTACCTGTCCAGGGGCCAGGACTCGATCGTCTTCCGGGAGTCCACCCCGATCTGGCTGACCGGAATCGGCATCATGACAGCCGTGGGCGCCGGGTTCCTCGGTCTGCTGGAGGGTTCCTTCCTCTACGCCATCCACGGTTACATCCTCGGCCAGCACATGACCACCTCGCTCATCTTCGACCTGGGCATCTACCTCGCGGTGCTGGGCATGCTCACGATGGCCATCAACGCCCTGGGCGGATACCTGCGCCCCGGCGTGGACCTCAACGACCTCGACTGGGCCCGCGCCCAGGCGGGCCCGTTGCCCGTCACCCCGCAGGTCACCGTCGATGAGGGCTCCGCGGACCCGTACCCGGCACCCATCAACCCGGCCTCCGCACCGCTGTCGGTGCTCAACGAGACAGACAGGGAGACGAACCGATGATCCTCGCACTGACCATCGCCGTCCTGGTCACCGGTTCGGTGTTCCTCATCCAGCAGCGTGGGATGGTGCGCATCGTGTTCGGCATGTCCCTGCTGGGCCATGCCGGGAACCTGACGCTGCTCGCCGGCGGCGTGGGCGCCTGGCGTGGAGAACCCTTCCCCGACCGCACCCCCCTGGCCGACGCCGCCGATCCCCTCCCCCAGGCCTTCGTCCTGACGGCCATCGTCATCGCCATGGCCACCACCACCATCCTGCTCACCCTCGCGGCCCTGGGCCACGACGATGACACCGACATCCCCGAGCCCGCCGACGACAACATCGGCGCCGACCCGGTGGAGACGCTGGGCCGGGCGGCGTCGAGAAGCAACGGAGAAATCTAGATGGACTGGACACTCCCCCTTTTCGCCGCGGTCCCGCTGTTCGCGGCGGCCGTCGCGGTGCTGCTGCCCTGGCGCCGGGCACGCGACATCCTGCACATCGGCGTTCCCGTCGCGGGCGTCCTCGCCGGTGGCTGGCTGTTCGCCCACACCGCGGACAACGGCACGATCGCCCACAACGTGGGACTGTACGTCGGCGGCGTGGCGATTCCCTTTGCGGCGGACACGTTCTCCGCGATCATGATCATCACCACGATGATCATCGCGGCAACCGCCAACTGGTTCGCCACCATCTCCGGCGAGACGGTCTCGCGCTACTACGCCTCCCTCACGCTCATCCTGATCACGGGCGTCAACGGCGCGCTCCTCACCGCGGACCTGTTCAACTTCTTCGTGTTCATCGAGGTCATGCTGCTGCCCTCCTACGGCCTGATCGCCATGTCCGGCACCTGGGCCAGACTGGCCGGGGGCCGCACCTTCGTGCTGGTCAACCTGGCCGCCTCCACCCTGCTGCTCATCGGCGTCGGCGTGCTCTACGGTGTGACCGGCTCCGTGAACATCGCGGCACTGCAGGGGGCGGCAGCGGGCAACGGCCCGGCGGTCGTGGCGATGGGTCTGGTCATCATCGCCATCGGCGCGAAGGCCGGCGTCTTCCCCGCCCACACCTGGTTGCCCCGCACCTACCCGGGCACCTCCGCGGCCGTGATGGGCCTGTTCTCCGGGCTGCACACCAAGGTCGCGGTGTACATGCTCTTCCGGATCTACGTCAACATCTTCGACCTCGAGGACCGATGGAACTGGCTGATCATCGCCCTCATGCTCGTCTCCATGGTCATCGGCGCCTTCGCCGGCCTGGCCGAGAACTCCATCCGCCGCGTCCTGGGCTACCAGATGATCAACGGCATGCCCTTCATCCTGGTCATGCTGGCCTTCACCGCCGATGACCCGCAGCGTGCCCTCGCCGCTGGCCTGCTCTATACCCTGCACCATATGGTCACCGTCGCGGCGCTCATCCTCACCTCCGGCGCGATCGAGGAGACCTACGCCACCGGCCTGCTCTCGCAGCTCTCCGGCCTGGCCCGCCGTGATCCGCTGGTGGCCGCCCTCTTCGCCGCCGGAGCGTTCTCCCTCGTCGGCTTCCCGCCGTTCTCCGGCATGTGGGGCAAGATTCTCATCGTCTTCGAAATCGCCCGCGCCGCGAACTGGTGGTCGTGGCTGGTCATCGCGGTCATCGTGGTCGCCTCCGTCGGCGCCCTGCTGAGCATGCTGCGCGTGTGGCGCGAGGTCTTCTGGGGCCAGCCCATGCAGCGCTACCCCTCCAATCTTCGCGTGGCGAAACATCTGGTCGCGCCGTCCGCCCTGCTCATCGCGGGTTCCGTGGCCATGTTCCTCTTCGCCGGCCCGCTCATCGACGCCACCCTCACCGCCACCGGCGGACTCCTCGACACCGAAGGCTACGCATCGGCCGTCCTCGGGGACGATCCGGTGGGAGTCCCCGACATGACCGACCTCCAGGGAGGCCGCTGACATGCACCTGTTCCTGTACATTCCCTGGTGGATCAAGGAGATCTTCGTCGCCGGTTTCCAGGTCGCCTGGGCCGGATTCCGGCCCGACGCCGGATACGACCCGGTCGTCGTCCGCTACCCGCTGCGGGTGACCAGCGAGTGGCAGATCTTCTGGTTCACCACCTCCATCACCGCCACCCCCTCCACCCTCTCGCTGGGCCTGCGCGAACCCACCGTGCCCGGTGACCCCCGCATCCTGCTGGTCCAGGCCGCCTTCGGTTCCGACCCCACGGAAGTGGTCGAAGGCCTGGCGGACATGGAGGCCCGCATGGCCCCCCACGTCCGCTCCATCGACCACGGCGTCCCGGGCCAGGGCTCCGCAGTGGAACTCGACCCCCGTTTCTACGCCTACCCCACCGACCGGAAGGAAAAGAACCGGTGACCCCCTTCGAGTGGATCCTCGCGGTCTGCATCGCCATCATGACGGCCTGCCTGGTCTCCGGCCTGGTACTGGTGCTGCGCACCTCCGACGTCCTGACGAAGGCCGTCCTGAGCGACCTGGTCTTCTACACCATGATCGCGATCTTCCTGACCTGGACGCTGACCAATCCGACCTCCATCGGCTACGAGGTGGCCCTCCTCGCGGCTATCGCCGGCGGCGTACTGCCCACCCTGTCGATGGCCCGCATCATCTCGAAGGGACGCAGGTAGCCATGAGCATCGTCGAAATTGTCGTCTCCGCCATCGTCATCCTGGCCACCGTCATGGTCGTGGCCACCGCCGTAGCTATGTGGCGGGCCCCCGATGCGCTCACCCGCGCCAACCTCATCGGCCCCGTCGTGGGCGTCGGCGTACCCCTGCTCCTGCTCAGCAAACTCATCATCGACTGGTCCACCACCGGCTTCGACCTGAACAACTTCATCCGGGCGATCCTGGCCATCGCCGGGGTATGGATCGTCGGCGCGGTCGGCTCCTACTACATCGGCAGGTCCATCTACGGCGTCACCGTCGTGGACAAGAAGCACGCCGAGGACCGCGCCTACCAGCCGGGTGCCTGAGTCAGAGGTTGGCGATGGCGTAGGCGGCCTGGTCGGGGGTGTAGCCCTCGTAGATCAGCTGGTCGTAGAGGCCCGCCTCGGACATCGGAGAAAAGGACTGGTACTCGCGCGCTGTCCGCAGTGCGTTGGCGTTCCAGTCCGTCTGCAGGTTGTCCACACCGTATTGCGCCTGCTCTGCGGTGTACTCCTCGTAGATGAGTTGGTCGTAAAGGCCCTGCTTCGAGAATCCGGAGTATTCGACGTAGTCGTTGGCGGTCCGTAGGGCGTTCGCCGACCAGTCGGCCTGCACATTGTCCACGCCGTACTGTGCCGCGTCCGGAGTGAACTGCTCAAAGATCAGCTGGTCGTAGAGGCCCTGCTTGGAGAAGGCGGAGTAATCGAGGTAATCGGACGCGACGCTGAGCGCGGCACTGTACTGGGACGGCACTCCGTCATCTGCAGCGCTGGCAGCCACCTGGGTGGAGGTCTCGCGGGTGCTGGTCTCACGGGTGCTGGTCTCCCGCGTTGTCGTTTCACGCTTCTGGGGTTCCCGGGCTTCAGCGACCGCTGTGGAGGTGACGGTCTCCGGAGCCGAGTCCTTCGTCGACGACGCCGTGCTGGACTCCGCTGCCACCGCCGTCACCGTCTCGGTGACCACCACGGTCTCCGTCTCAGCAGGCGAACAGGCGGTCAGCGAAAGTGCGACGGCACCGACGAGCAGCGCGGTGCGGGTGGGAGTGAACATGAGGGCCTCCTTGGGGCACGGGATCTGGCCCCATCATGCGCTGCCCGCCAGACACTGCCATCCAGTTGACCGAACAAACGTTCCGGATCGTCTGAGACGCGGGGCGTCGACAAGCAATCGCCCCGCCGCACCTTTCGGCGCGGCGGGGCGATTCAGGTGATGGAGAAACCTACTTCTTCTCTGCGAAGAGCTCCTTCACGCGCTGACCCAGGTTCTCGTCCACCTGGGTCCAGTACCAGTAGACACGCTCCTCCACCTCAGGGGAGACGCCCTGCATGGCGTCGGTGATGTTGTCCGCCAGGCGCTCTTTGGCCGCGTCATCGTAGACGTCGCGGTAGAGGATGCCGGCCTGGACGAAGTCCCCGTCCTCGGGGTGCCGGACGTAAGCGGAACGGGTCAGGTCCGTGCCGTGCGGGTCCGGGTTCACGTACAGGTCGGTGGCGTTGCCGTAGGACTGGCCGGAGGAGGAGTCCGAACCGTTGTCCAGGTAGCCGGCACCCTTGCTGTAGCGGTTCGGGGTGTAGGTCGGCTGGTCTGCGTCATCGAAGAAGTACGCCATCGGGCCACGGTTGCTGTAGGTGTTGACCGGGTTGACGGGCTGGTTGATGGGCAGGTCGCGGTAGTTCGGCCCGATCCGGTAGCGCTGCTGGTCGGAGTAGGCGAAGATACGCGCCTGCAGCATGCGGTCCGGGGAGAAGCCGACGCCGGGCACCAGGTTCGAGGGATCGAGGGCGATCTGCTCGATCTGGGCGAAGTGGTTGCGCGGGTTGCGGTTGAGGACGAAGTGGCCGACGTCGATGCGCGGGTAGTCCTTCTTGGACCAGACCTTGGTCAGGTCGAAGGGGTTCCAGCGGTACTCCTCCGCCTCGGCGACGGGCATGATCTGGACCTTGACGTCCCAGATCGGGTAGTCGCCGCGCTCGATGGACTCGTAGAGGTCCTGCCGGTGGTGGTCGGCGTTCTTGCCGGCCATCTCCGTGGCCTCCGCGTTGGTGAAGTTCTCCACGCCCTGGCGGGAGATGAAGTGGTACTTCACCCAGAATGCCTCGCCGGCCTCGTTGAGCCACTGGAAGGTGTGGGAACCGTAGCCGTTCATGTGGCGGGTGGTCGTCGGGGTGCCGCGGTCGCCCATGAGGTAGGTCACCTGGTGGGCGGATTCGGGTGTTCGGGTCCAGAAATCCCACTGCATGTCAGCATCGCGCAGCGCGCTGCCGTGGAGGCGCTTCTGGGAGTGGATGAAGTCGGCGAACTTGATGCCGTCACGGATGAAGAACACCGGGGTGTTGTTGCCCACGATGTCGTAGTTGCCGTCCTCAGTGAAGAAGCGGAGGGCGAAGCCGTGGACGTCGCGCCAGGTGTCCGGGGAGCCCTTCTCGCCGGCGACGGTGGAGAAACGCACGCCCATGGGGGTCACGGTGCCCTTCTGGAAGAGCTTCGCCTTGGTGTACTGCGAGACGTCCTCGGTGATGTGCAGCTCGCCGAAGGCGCCGTGGCCCTTGGCGTGGGGGATGCGCTCCGGGACGTTCTCGCGGTTGAAGTGGGCGAGCTTCTCGATCAGGTGAATGTCGTTGAGGACATTCGGGCCCTGCGGGCCGGCCGTGACGGAGATGTTCTCGGAGGCCACCGGCGCGCCGTTGTGGCGGGTGGTCTGGCCGGTGGCGGCGGGGCGCTTGCCACGGTCGAGGATGTTGTCTGCGGCGGAGTTCTGGTCGTTCATGGGCTCCTCTTTCTGATTCATAATCCATCTCGCCTATCAGAGGCGAATAATTGATAGCTTAGGTCCATTTTGTGACCCGCGCAACCCCAACCTAGTCGCGCAGGGAAGATCCCGCAGATTGCACTGGTAACGTCTTTGACCGTGACCATGCACTCCGCTCGTGACGACGCCCGCGTCACCGACCTGGCCCTTCGCGCTGGCCGCGGTGACCGCCAGGCACTCACGGAGTTCATCCGGGCCACCCAGGACGACGTGTGGCGGCTCCTCGCCCACCTGGGCGGCCGCGACACCGCCGACGACCTCACGCAGGAGACCTACCTCCGAGTCATGGGTGCGCTCCCCCGCTTCGCCGCCCGCTCCTCAGCCCGCACGTGGCTGCTTTCCCTCGCCCGACGGGTATGGGTGGACAACATCCGCCACGACATGGCCCGCCCCCGGAAATCCATCACCGAGTACGAGGACGCCGCCGCCACGACCCCCGTCGCGGGTGCCAACGCCTCCTCCTGGTCCGACTGGATCGACGCCCGCGCCCTCATCGACGCCCTCCCCGTCGAACGCCGCGAGGCCCTTATCCTCACCCAGGTCCTCGGCTACACCTACGAGGAGGCCGCGAAGATCGCCGACGTGCGCATCGGCACCATCCGCTCCCGGGTGGCGCGAGCACGGAAGGACCTCATCGAGGCGACCGCAGCGAATTCTGGGGAAGAATAGCAACCGGGGAACGAAAAACCACCCCTCGGACTCAAAGCCGGGGGTGGTGTGAGCCGGGGAGCGAGCTACACCAGCAGCTCGGCGATCTGCACGGTGTTCAGCGCGGCGCCCTTGCGCAGGTTGTCACCCGAGACGACGAGCACGAGGCCCTTGTTGTCGTCGACAGACTGATCCTGGCGGATGCGGCCGACCAGGGAGACGTCCTTGCCGGCGGCGTCCAGCGGAGTGGGGACGTCGACGAGCTCGACGCCGGGGGCGTCGGCAAGCAGAGCGGTGGCCTCATCGGCGGTGATGGGACGGTCGAACTCCGCATGGATGGTCAGGGTGTGGCCGGTGAAGACGGGCACACGGACGCAGGTGCCGGCGACCTTGAGGCCCGGGATGCCGAGGATCTTGCGGGACTCGTTGCGCAGCTTCTGCTCCTCGTCGGTCTCGTTGGAGCCGTCGTCAACAAGCGCACCGGCCATGGGCAGAGCGTTGTATGCGATCGGGGCGACGTAGGGACCGAAGTCCGCCGGGGATTCGACGGAACCGTCGTGGACCAGCTTGACGTTGTCGTCGCCGACCTCGGCGGTCTGCTTGGCCAAGGTCTCCACGCCGGCCAGACCGGAGCCGGAGACCGCCTGGTAGGAGGAGATGTGGAGGCGGATGAGGCCGGCGGCGTCGTGAAGCGGCTTGAGCACCGGCATCGCGGCCATGGTGGTGCAGTTCGGGTTGGCGACGATGCCCTTGGACGGGGTCTTCGCCTCCGCGCCGTTGACCTCGGAGACGACCAGCGGGACATCCTCATCCTTGCGCCAGGCGGAGGAGTTGTCGATGACGGTGGCGCCGGCCGCGGCGAACACGGGGGCCCACTCGCGGGAGGTGGAGCCGCCGGCGGAGAAGAGGGCGATGTCGACGTCCGCGATGGACTCGGGAGTGACCTGCGTGAGGTCCTCCACGGTGATGTCCTCGCCGCGGAACTCCAGGACGGAACCGGCGGAACGCGGGGACGCGAAGAAGCGGACCTTGTCCGCGGGGAAGTTGCGCTCCTCGAGGATGGAACGCATGACGCGGCCGACCTGGCCGGTGGCACCTACGACAGCAAGAGTGGTCATGGCTGTTATTTCTCCTTCAGGAATGGGGATCTAGCGGCCGGTGCCGGCGTAGACGGTCGCCTCGGCATCGCCGCCGAGTTCGAACTTCTCGTGCAGGGCGCGGGCGGCATCGTCGAGGTCGGCCTCGCGGATGAGGACGGAGATGCGGATCTCCGAGGTGGAGATGAGCTCGATGTTCACACCGGCGTCACGGAGCGCCTCGGCGAAGTCGGCGGTGACGCCCGGGTGGGACTTCATGCCCGCGCCGACCAGGGAGACCTTGCCCACCTGATCGTCGTAGAGCACGTTGGACCAGCCGTGCTTGGCCTGCATCTTCTTCAGCAGCTCCATGGCACGGGGTCCGTCGGAACGCGGGCAGGTGAAGGTGATGTCGGTGGTGCCGTGCTCCACGGAGGAGACGTTCTGCAGCACCATGTCGATGTTGATCTCGGCGTCGGCGACGGCGCGGAACACGGTGGCCGCCTCGCCCGGCTTGTCGGGGATGCCCAGGATGGTGACCTTGGCCTCGGACTTGTCGGTAGCTACGCCAGTGAGAACTGCTTCTTCCACGGGGATATCCTCCATCGAACCGGCCACCAGGGTGCCGGGATCATTGCTGTAAGACGAGCGAACTCGCAGGGGAACATTGAACGCACGCGCGTACTCCACCGCGCGCAGGACCAGAATCTTCGAACCGACGGCCGCCAGCTCGAGCATCTCCTCGAAGGAGAGCTTCTCCAGCTTCTGGGCGTTGGGCACGATGCGCGGGTCGGCGGTGTAGACGCCGTCGACGTCCGAGTAGATCTCGCAGACGTCAGCGTCCAGCGCCGCCGCCAGGGCCACCGCGGTGGTGTCCGAGCCACCCCTGCCCAGGGTGGTCACGTCACGGGTGTCCTTGTTCACACCCTGGAAACCGGCGACGATGCAGATCTTGCCCTCGTCGAGGGCCTCCCGCACGCGGCCCGGGGTGACGTCGATGATGCGCGCGTTGCCGTGCCGCTCGGTGGTCAGCACGCCCGCCTGCGAACCGGTGAAGGACTGCGCCTCCGCTCCGAGGGACTCAATCGCCATGGCGACCAGCGCGTTGGAGATGCGCTCACCGGCGGTGAGCAGCATGTCCATCTCGCGGGCCGGCGGGACCGGGTTGACCTGGGACGCCAGGTCCAGCAGCTCGTCGGTGGTGTCACCCATTGCGGAGCAGACGACCACGACGTCGTTGCCTGCCTTCTTGGTGGCCACGATCCGCTCCGCCACGGCGCGGATACGTTCCGCGCTCTCCAGGGAGGAGCCTCCATATTTCTGAACGATCAGAGCCACCGGCAGGTCGCCTTTCGTCTAGGGTGCACAAAGTTCTGCCCTATCGTACCTGTCAACCCCGCTCGGGCAGCATTTGAGTCGCAGGTGTCCACGGGCGTCTGATCCTGCGCAAAGGCTCAGTTTCACTAAGGTTGAGCGCGTGCACAGCAATCTGCTGGCCGTGCTCTTCGCACTGGCCTCCGCCCTCACCATCGCGTGGGGAACCGTGGTGCGCCACCGCATCGCGGAGGAGGCCCCCGCGGACGGTTCCCTCAGAGGCTCCCCGTTCTGGAATGCCATCAGCCGCCCCCTGTGGTGGGCCGGCACCGGCACCGCCCTGCTCGGCTACGGGCTGCAGGTAGTCGCCTTGGGCTTCGGCACCCTGCTGGTTGTGCAGCCCGTGCTCGTCCTGTCCCTGATGTTCACGCTGCCGCTGGCCGCGAAGTACGACGGCCGCCGTATCTCCGCCCACGAGATGTTCTGGGCGGGTACTCTCACCATCGGCGTCACCGTGCTGGTCATGCTCGGCCGACCCCTGCCTGGCGATCCGCAGCCCCCGCTGGAACGCTGGCTGCCGACGCTGGCTGTCGGCGCCGTGGTGCTCATCACCCTGGAACGGGTGGCGCAGAAGCAGATCCGCCGGGAAAAAGCGCTGCTCCTGGGCATCGTCACCGGCGCCCTCTTCGGTTACGTCGCCGTGCTGAGCAAGGCGTTCGTGGACATCTTCATCTACGGCGGGGTGTGGGCGATCATCACCAACTGGGAGACCTACGCCCTCATCCTCGGCGCCACCCTGGGCACCATCGTCCAGCAGTACTCCTTCAACGCCGGCGCGCTGAAGAACTCCCTGCCCGCCATGACGATCTCTGAACCCATCGTCGCGTTTTCCCTGGGTTACCTCGTTCTGGGCGAGAAGTTCCAGGTGTCGACGGTGACCGGCTGGTTGTTCATGGCGCTGGCGTTCCTCGCCATGGTCGCCGCGACGGTGGTGTCTGCGGGTGACCTCCGATCAGGAGGAGGTCACGGTGAACAGTTCCGTCATGGAGCTGCCGGTGCCAGCGACGATGTCGTACAGCCAGATGGAGCTGCCGACGAAGAAGTCGAGCAGGGACGATCCGGCGAACTGGAAGTTCTCGATCACGATGGGAAGCGGAAGAAAGAGCATGGTCTATCTCCTCTCCAAGGTGTCGGCGTTGCGGTTGTCCATGGTTACTGCCCGTTCCTGCGGGAGCGCACCCGAGACACCGGGGGCTGTACGGCCCCACGCGACCCCGAGGGGGTTGCGATGGGCCACGGTTTTCTCCTGGCTGTCCAGGTCATCAATCTGGGCGAGCCAGAAGGACGCGATATGGATCGAAACCGCGCCAGACAATCCCCAGAGACCAGAAGCAGTGCCTGTTTCCGTCCGTTCTATCGAGATCTCCCGGCGAAATATGAGACTTATCCCCGGAAAATCAGAGGCGCTCGGACAGTGTGAGGCTCTTCGTTAACTGATTGTGGCTTCAATACAACTTGAAGCGGAAGGCGCACGTCGGGCGCAACTACATTCCCCGGAAACCACCCCATTGCGGGGGGAATCTCGCGCCAAGTTGGCCAGAACCGGTTCAGATCGCCCACTCGAATACGGCGAGCATGTACGCCGAGAACCACGCCCCGAACACCACCCACCCGGCGGCGGCGCCCAGCTGCCAACCCCGGGGGAGCCTCTCCGCGGCCCGGAGCACCCACGGCAGCAGCAGGATCACCGCCGGCAGGAGCAGGCGGGGGCGGGAGTGCATGATGCCGTCGGAGAGCAGGACGGTGGCCAGGATGGCGGCCGAGAACCACCACACCTCCAGCGGGGTGCGTCCCCATGCAGCCACCAGCGCCACGACGGCCGCCGCCATCACGCCGACGCTGAGCAGGTAGCCGCCCTCGGCGCTGGTGGTGAGGACCTCCCACACCCAACGCACCGTCGCCGCGCCGAAATCGAAGCCTGAGTGCCAGCCCGCCTCCTGGATTCCGAAATACCCTCCCTCATCGCGCGTGTGCCAGCTCGCCCAGGCGAGGTAGCCCAGCAGGGACCACGGGGTCAGCGCCAGGCAAGCCCAGGCACGCCGGTCCCGGCGGGCCTGCAGGAGCAGCACCAGACCGAACACCCCGATCATCGCCACCGCGGTCAACCGGGTGAAGCCGAGCAGGAAGATCAAGCCGGCCGCGAGGCCCCACCGGCGGTCCATGAGCGACACGATCGACCAGAACGCCAGCGCCCCGAACAGCGCCTCCGAGTACGGCATGGAGTACGTGATGGACATCGGCGCCGAGGACACCAGGACGCCCGCCCCAATCTGGCCCGCCCGGCCTGCCCCCATGCGCCAGGCGATCGACATAGCGCCGGCGGTCATGGCAACGCCGGCCACCACGTTGACCGTGGCCGCGGCCGTGACGACGTCCAGCCGGGTCACCTCGTGAACCAACCGGACCAGCGCCGGGAATCCGGGGAAGAAGGCCAGCGTCCGGTGGTGGACGGGAACGTCCGTGTTCAGGTCCGCGGCAAAGTAGCCGGCCTCCGCGATGCCCAGGTAATAATCCGAGTCCCACTTGTTCAGCAGGCCGCCCAGCGAATCATTGTTCGCCCGGGCGAGGACGGCCAGTGCGGCGATGCGGAAGGCGGCGCCGACGAGGAAGATGAATGCGGCGTCGACAAGCAGGCGCAGCCTGGAATCACGGGTGGTCACCGCGTCATCCTAACTACGAACGGGCGTGCCGCCACCCCGACCACAAGGAGATCTCACGCTCAGTTTCACTCCTTTGCCGTTCACGCTGCTCATCGAAGATTTCTTCTCGTCGATTCCGCCCGGCTGGCCGCCCGATTCTCGACGCCCACCCAGGAGGCCCCACAGTCAAATAATTTATCTAAATGTTGCTGTTCTGAGACATTCCTGACTAAGGTGGATGCCAGTTCAACCATTCAACTAAAAGGCACCACCATGGAGTCCATCGAGACCTTCTTCACCGCCCTGTCCTCCACCTCCGCGGGCCTCTTCGACGGCGTCATCGCGTTCGTCAAGGGCATCTTCGGCGCCTTCGAGGGCCTGCTGTCCTCCGGCTCCTCCGAGTAGGAACCCCTCAGCTCGAGCACTTCTCGAGTCTGACCACCCCGCCCGAGCCGTTCATCCGGCCCGGGCGGGGTTTTCTGCTGCCGGGCCGGGGCCCTGAATTTTTCCGGACCCTGGCCACCCGTTGCCCCGGAGGCTAAAATAAGGCCTGGTTCATCCATCACCCGAAAGGACAAGAATCATGCTCCACGGCTCCGCAGAAATCGGTACCTGGCTCTCCAGCCCGTTCGTGTTCGCCTGGGATTTCTTCACCTGGCCGTTCCGAACCCTCCTCGCCCACTTCTAGCTCGACAGTCCGACCCCCTGGCTCCGCCGACATCTGGCGGGGCCAGGGGTTTTCCTGATTCTTCGCAAGAAAGTGTTGCCCCGAACACTTTCCGGTGTAGACTTCACTGCATGTTCTACCGCGCGAACCTCCTTCTTCTTCGCCGCGGCGGGTCCCAGGTCCACTGAGAAGCGACCGGCAGCCCGCCGCGGGGTTCGGTGTTGCCGGTCGCTTCTCCCGCTGATCATCAGCGGCGAGACCTCCCCGGCTACTACAGTGAAGGCCATTGACGGCCCCTGATAGCCGCACGAAGACCCGAAAAGGAAAACTCCATGTCCCCGAACGACTCCTTCATCTCCGCCCCCTCCGAGATCCGCACCCCCGACGGACCCCGCCGTGAGGGCCAGCCCGCCTGGAACAAGCAGCGCAACTCCGCCATGCCGGTGCACCGCTACCGCCCCTTCGCCGAGGCCGTCGAGAACATCGTGCTGCCGGACCGCACCTGGCCGGACAAGAAGATCACCGTCGCCCCGCAGTGGTGCGCAGTTGACCTGCGCGACGGCAACCAGGCGCTGATCGACCCGATGAGCCCGGAGCGCAAGCGCCGCATGTTCAACCTGCTGATCCAGATGGGCTACAAGGAGATCGAGGTCGGATTCCCCTCCGCCTCCCAGACCGACTTCGACTTCGTCCGCGAGATCATCGAGAAGGACATGATCCCCGAGGACGTCACCATCCAGGTACTGGTCCAGGCGCGCGAGCACCTGATCCGCCGCACCTTCGAGGCGTGCGAGGGCGCGAAGAACGTCATCGTGCACTTCTACAACTCCACCTCCGAGCTGCAGCGCCGCGTGGTGTTCCGCAAGGAGAAGCCGGCCATCAAGCAGCTGGCCGTCGACGCCGCCGAGCTGATCAAGTCCATCGCCCAGGACTACCCGGGCACCAACTGGCGCTGGCAGTACTCCCCGGAGTCCTTCACCGGCACCGAGCTGGAGTTCGCCCGCGAGGTGTGCGACGCCGTCACCGAGGTCATGGCGCCCACCCCGGAGAACCCGATGATCATCAACCTGCCGTCCACGGTGGAGATGATCACCCCGAACGTCTACGCCGACTCCATCGAGTGGATGCACCGCCACCTGGCCCGCCGCGACTCCATCATCATCTCGCTGCACCCGCACAACGACCGCGGCGAGGGCGTGGCCGCCGCCGAGCTGGGCTACCTGGCCGGCGCGGACCGCATCGAGGGCTGCCTCTTCGGCAACGGTGAGCGCACCGGCAACGTCGACCTGGTCACCCTGGGCCTGAACATGCTCACCCAGGGCGTCGACCCGCAGATCGACTTCTCGGACATCAACCAGGTCCGCAGCACGGTCGAGTACTGCAACCAGCTGCGTGTCCCTGAGCGCCACCCCTACGGCGGCGATCTGGTCTTCACCGCCTTCTCCGGTTCCCACCAGGACGCGGTGAACAAGGGCCTGGACGCCATGGCTGCCCAGGTCAAGCCGAACGCCGACAGCACCGAGGTCACCTGGGACGAGCTCCGCGAGACCACCTGGGAGGTGCCCTACCTGCCCATCGACCCGAAGGACGTCGGCCGCGACTACGAGGCCGTCATCCGCGTGAACTCCCAGTCCGGCAAGGGCGGCGTCGCCTACATCATGAAGACGGACCACGGCATCAACCTGCCGCGCCAGATGCAGGTGGAGTTCTCCAACGTCGTCCAGGCTGTCACCGACTCCGAGGGTGGCGAGGTCAACTCCAAGAACATGTGGGACATCTTCGCCACCGAGTACCTCGACGTGCGCGAGCCGGTCGAGCAGATCACCGTCCACGTGGAGAACGCCGAGACCGACGAGGACCAGGCCAACGTCACCGCCACCGTCATCCACGAGGGGCAGGAGAAGGAGATCACCGGCACCGGCAACGGCCCCGTGGCCGCCTTCGCCAACGCCCTGGAGCAGCTGGGCATCGACGCCGAGGTCCAGTTCTACTCCCAGCAGTCCCGTTCCGCGGGCGATGACGCCGAGGCTGCCTGCTACATCTACGCCACCGTCAACGGCTCCGCCGCCTGGGGCGTGGGCATCGCCGGCTCCATCACCCGCGCCTCCCTCAAGGCGCTGACCTCCGCGGTCAACCGCGCCCTGGCCAGCAAGGTCTCCGTCCTGGCCGGCGGCGTCTAAGCCCCCGCCGACCACGGCTGAAGGGGGGTGCGCGGCAGCGCACCCCCCTTTTTTCCGCTTCCCGACGCCCCGTCCGGTTCGCCGTCCTGATCGCACGGGCCCGTGAACTAGACTCTGAACAATGACAATGACCAACGGTGACACCGAGCAGGACGGCCGCGCCGCTGAAGTCACTGAATTCCCCTTCGTCGCCGTGACCGTCCAGGCCACCGGGATCCACCCGACGACGGCCCGGCTCGTGGCCGTCGATGCCCTCACGTTCAACGAGGACGGGGAGATCGGCGAGGAGTTCCACGCCGTGCTCAACCCGGGCGGCGACCCCGGCCCGCATCACTACCACGGCCTCACCCACGAGCAGGTCGCCGAAGGCCAGCGCTTCTCCCAGGTGCTGCGGACCCTGAACCGGCTTCTCGACGACCGCACCCTCGTCGTCCACAACGCCCCCCGCGTGTGGGGTTTCCTCGTCTCCGAGGCCCGGCGCGCCATGAACGCCGCCGCCCGCACCAACCGCTCCCGCGGGCGGGGGCGCGGCCGGGGGCGGCGCCGCCAGCGGGTGGGGCACGTACCGAAGCCGGCCGCGATCGTCGATACGCTCGCTTCCGCGCGCCGCCAGCAGATCCTGCTGGAGGACACCCGGCCGGCCGGGCTCGCCCTGACCCTCGGGGTGGACGCAGAGTCGCCCGTGGCCACCGTCGAGCGCGCCCGGCAGTCGGAGCACGAGACGACGCGGGAGACGAACGACATGCTCATCGACATCTTCTTCGCCATCCGCGACCACGGGGAGCTCTCCAGCGCCGTCCCCGAGGACCTGCGCGCCGACCGGTTCGGCCTGCAGCGCTCCCACATCCGCGTCGACGCCATGGAGGCACCCCGCCCCCACCCCAACCCGGGCCCCCTTGTGCCGGGCCGCAACCTGGCGCGCGGCATGGAGGTCGTCATCGCCCCCGAGGTCGAGGTGGACCCGGACGTCCTCATTGAGGCGGCCCTGAAGGCGGAGCTGGTCTACTCCGAGAAACTCACCCGCACCACGAGTGTCGTCGTCTGCAACCAGACCAGCGATCTGCGGGGCAAGGCCATGCACGCCGCGCGCAAGGACATCCCCCTGCTTTCCGACGCCGAGTTCCTCGACGCCGTGTCCCGCGTGCAGAGCAAGCCCGGGCGCTAGTACTACTGTGGTGGCATGAGTTCCAGAGATTCCGGTGTCCTGCGCCGTCTGCGGTCGACCGCGGCCACCACCGCCGCCCGGCTCGCCACCACCGCCTCCCGCCTGTCCGGCCGGGGCGCCGGCGGCATGATCGGCGGGCTGGTGGCCAACGCCATCGACCCGACCATCATGGAGAAGCTCGGCCGCGGCCGCCCCACGGTGCTGGTCACCGGAACCAACGGCAAATCCACCACCACCCGGATGCTCGCCGCGGCGATGCGGTCGAAGTACGCCGTGGCCACCAACGACGGCGGCGACAACATGGACGCCGGTCTCATCTCCGCCCTCCTGGCCGGGAAGGACGCCACCCACCTGGTGCTCGAGGTCGACGAACTCCACGTCCCCGCGGTCGCCGACCGGCTCAACCCCGAGGCGCTGGTACTGCTCAACCTGACCCGCGACCAACTCGACCGCGTCGGCGAGATCAACAAGATCGAGCGCGCCCTGCGCGAGACGGTGGACAGCCACCCGGACATGCTCGTCATCGCCAACTGCGACGACGTGCTGATGACCTCGGTCGCCTTCGACACCCCGAACGTCGTGTGGGTCGCCGCCGGCGCCGGCTGGATCGGCGACTCCGTCTCCTGCCCCCGCACCGGCGGCCACGTCGTCCGCGACGGAGACGACTGGTGGGCCGTCAAGCCCCTTCCCGACGGCCGCGTCTTCCGCCGCCCCACCCCCACCTGGACCGTCACCGACGACGGCCTCGTCTCTCCGCACGGCCGGTCCGCGCTGAACCTGAAGCTGCCGGGGCGCGCCAACCGGGGCAACGCCACACAGGCGATCGCCGCCGCCGTCGAGGGTTTCCACGTTCCGCTGGACGCGGCAATCAGCGCGACCGAAGGCGTGGACAACGTCGCCGGCCGCTACTCCACCGTCCGGCTCGGCGACCGCGACATCCACCTGCTGCTGGCCAAGAACCCCGCCGGCTGGCAGGAGGCGCTGTCCATGATCGACCGTTCCGCGGACGGGCTGGTCATCGCCGTCAACGGCCAGGTCGCCGACGGCGAGGACCTCTCCTGGCTGTGGGACGTGCGTTTCGAGGACTTCGAGGGCCTCGAGGTCAAGGCCTCCGGCGAACGCGGCACCGACCTCGCCGTTCGCCTGACCTACGCGGACATCACCCACGAACTCCTCCCCGACCCCCTTCAGGCGGTTCTCGCCTGCCCGCCGGGACGCATCGAGGTCCTGGCCAACTACACCGCCTTCCGCGATCTGAAGCGCGCACTGAGCAAGGAGACTGAACGTGGCTGAGCACCTGAGCATCGGACTCGTCCTGCCCGACGTCCTGGGCACCTACGGCGACGACGGTAACGCCCTCGTCCTGCGCCAGCGGGCCCGCATGCGCGGTTTCGACGCGGAGATCCTGGCGTTCAAGCTCGGCGACGCCATCCCCGACGACCTGGGCGTGTACTGCCTCGGCGGCGGCGAGGACACCGCCCAGACGCTGGCGGCGGAGCACCTCATCACCGACGGCGGACTCACCCGCGCGGCCTGGTCCGGCCGCCCCATCCTGGGAGTCTGCGCCGGCCTGCAGGTCCTCGGCGAGTCCTTCCGGGCCGGGGGCCGGGTCGTCGACGGGCTCGGGCTCATCGACGCCACCACCGTGGGCCTCCAGCAGCGCGCCATCGGCGAGGTCGCGGCCACCCCCACGAAGGCGGGGATCACCGCCGATCTGACGGAGCCGCTCACCGGCTTCGAGAACCACCTCGGCGCCACCCTCCTCGGCCCGGGCGCCGAGCCGCTCGGCCGCGTCAACCGCGGCACCGGAAACTGCGACGTCGCCGCCTCCGCCGACGTCGCCGACGGCTCCCGCCAGCGTTTCGCGGAGGGTGCGGTGCAGGGCAGCGTTATCGCCACCTACATGCACGGGCCGGTCCTGGCCCGGAATCCGCAGCTCGCGGACCTTCTCCTGGCCCATGCGCTGGGCATCGCCCTGGCGGATCTGGAGCCGTTGGAGATCGCCGTCATCGACCGCCTGCGCCTGGAGCGGCTGAAGTAACCCGCCCCCCTCCGCGGTGTCGGGATCGGGCTGAACTTTCCCTGGGGGCGGGAGGTTCCCCAGGTCAGCGCGGCGCCTCCGGGAAATTTCAGCGCAATCCTGACACGCCTCCCGATCCTCGCGTGCCGGGAACCGCTTGTCCGGCCTAGCATTGCCTCATATCCGGTGGGATTCTTTCAGGAGGCAGCATGAGACCCGTCGTACCCCTGGTGGCCCTGGCACTGTCGGCCGCCCCCGTGCTCGGCGCCTGCGGGGTGTTGTCCGCTATTCCCGTCGACGCCGACGGAACCTACGACCGCGCCCGGGGCGGCACCCTGGTGGTCGGTGTCTCCGAACACCCGCCCTGGGTGGACATCGACGAAGAGAGCGGCCGCGCCACCGGCATCGAGGCGGATCTGGTCACCAGCTTCGCCGAGGGGATCGACGCCGAGGTGGAATGGCGGCCCGGTCCGGAGTCGGTGCTGGCGACCGGAATCAAGGACGGCCAGCTCGACCTCGTCATCGGCGGACTCACCACCTCCGCGCCGTGGTCCTCGCACATGGCTCTGACACGCCCCTACGCGTCCGTGCCGTCCGCGGGCGGCAACGAGGAGAAGATGGTCATGGGCGTGCGGATGGGCGAGAACGAGCTGCTGGTGGAACTCGAACGCCACCTGGCCCGCGCGCAGGGGGAGGTCCGATGAACTGGGTCAACGACGCCGACGCGGGTCCGCTCGGGGGTCCGCTGCCGGAGAAACCGCAGCAGGCGCTCGCCCGGGCCATCCGGCTGGAGTGGATCACCGTCGGCTTCGTACTCGTCTCGTTGGTCGCGGTGGGCCTGGTCGCCGGCCAGTCGCAGGCCATGCAGGCCGCCTGGGCGGAGGACGCGCTGTCCCTGCTGCCGCCGGTCGCCTTCCTCATCGCCGCCCGGATCATCCGCATCCGGCCCAGCATCCGGCGCCCCTACGGCCATCACCGCTCCATCGGCGTGGCCCACCTGGTCGCGGGCACCGCCCTGCTGCTCATGGGCGGCATTCTGCTGATCTCCTCCCTCCTGGGGTTGATCAGCCTGGAGAAGCCGCCCGTCGGCACGACGGTGATCTTCGGCCGGCAGTTCTGGGCCGGTTGGCTCATGATCGCCGTCATGATCCCCACCGCCGTCATTCCGGTGATCCTCGGCCGCATGAAACTGAAACTGGCGGAGGAACTCCACGATAAGGTGTTGCGCGCCGACGCCGACATGAACAAGGCCGACTGGACCACCGCGGTGGCCACCATCATCGGTGTTCTCGGCATCGGCGTCGGACTGTGGTGGCTGGACTCCGCGGCCGCCATCCTCGTCGCCGGGTCGATCGTCTTCGACGGCGTGACCAACGTCAAGGCCGCCGTCGGGGATCTCACCGACACCCGGGCCACCCGCTTCGACGACTCCGAGGAGCACCCCCTCATCCACGAGGCCGAGGAGGTCACCCGCGCGATCCCGTGGGTGCGGCAGGCCGCCGCCCGGGTGCGCGACCAGGGCCACGTCTTCCACGTGGAGATGTTCGTCATCCCGGAACCCGGGCAGGATCCCAGCCTGGCGCAGCTGATGGAGGCGCGCCGGCAGATCCTCGACCTGCACTGGAAGCTCCACGACGTCGCGGTCATCCCCGTCGGCTCCCTCCCCGGCTACCTTCTGGCGGACGAGACTCTGCGGGGTTGAGCCGGCACCGGAATCACAGCTTCAGCCGGCCGCTCAACGCGCGGGAGAGGGTCAGCTCGTCGACGAACTCCAGGTCGCCGCCCAGGGGCATGCCGGAGGCCAGCCGGGAGACCGTGAGGCCGGGGAAGTCCCGGAGCAGCCGCGCCAGGTAGGAGGCGGTCGCCTCCCCCTCAGTGTTGGGGTCGGTCGCGAGGATGACCTCGTGGATGTCCGGGACCGAATCGTGGATCGGCGCGGCCGGGGTGGAGTCCGCGAGCTCGCGGTCCGGCCGCACCCCGCCGATGCGCTGCAGCAGCTCCGCGATGTGCAGGTCCTTCGGGCCGACGTTGGCCAGCGGGTCGAGGGCTCCGCCGAGCACGTGGTACCGGCCGTTGTACTCGCCGGTGCGCTCGATGACCTGGATGTCCTTCGGCTCCTCCACCACGCAGATCATGCCGCGGTCGCGGCCGGAGTCGGCGCAGATGCGGCAGACCTCCTCGCGGGAGACGTTGCAGCAGATGCGGCAGAAGGTCACCCCGTCCCGGACCGCCTCCAGCGCCGCGGTGAGCCGGCTGATGTCGTCCGGCTCGACGCTGAGCAGATGGAAGGCGATGCGCTGGGCGCTTTTCGGGCCCACGCCGGGCAACCGGGAGAGCTCATCGATGAGGTCCTGGAGCGGTCCTTCAAACACGTTGCCTTCCGACACCTTTCCGTCCGGTTCATGCGCCGCGGATAACCCGCCGCGCCGTCCGGTCCAGGATAGTGCCTGCCCCGCCGGACCTCCCCGACCGCCCCTCAGGAGGGCTGGTGCAGACGTCCGCGTTTGCTGGCGTGGAAGAGGTCGGGCGAGCCGTCGAAATCGGTGTGGACGTGGGACGGCCGCCAGGTCTCCAAGGCGGCGTCGAGATCTTCGGCGGCCGCCGCGAGGAAGTCCGCGATCATCTCCAGCACGGGAGGCTCGCAGGTCGGGCACGAGTTGACCTCGTAGACGACCAGCTCGCCGGTGTGCAGGTTCTCGGCGATGTCGACGCCGCCGATGAGGGTTCCCGCCCCGCGCGACGCCCGCTCCGCGAGATGCGCGATGTCCTCGGTGAGCGGGCACATCGCGATGAGTCCGCCCGCCAGGACGTTGGTGATCCACTTCCCCGGCGGGGCGTAGCGGTACATGGCGAACACCGCGCGGTGGTTGACGGTGTACACGCGGATGTCGCGGCCGGGGTTCTCGATCCAGGGCATGGCGTAATAGGGCCGCCCGTCGTTCTCGATCCGGCTGATGAGGGCGGCGCGGGCCGCGGGGGTGTCGATACGCTCGATGCCGCGGCCGCCGTGGCCGTACAGGGGCTTGACCACGGCCGCGCCGTCGAGGCCGTCGAGCCACGTGCCCAATTCCGCGGTGTCCCGGCCGGAGATGACCGGATAGCGCAGCGCGCCCGCGGCGGCGAGCATGGAGCTGTCGAGCAGCTTGTTCTGCGCGCGGAAGAGGGTGATCGCGTCGTTGATGACCGGCACTCCGGCGCGGGCGAAGACGTCGAGCTGGGTCATGCCGGGAAACAGCAGCTCGTCGAGCACCCAGCCGACCACGAGGTCCGGCGCCATCTCCCGCCCCCGGACCGCGAACGTGACCCGGTCGCGGTCGAGGCGGACGACCAGCTCCTCCGGGTGGACACGGATGACAGCCACACCGCGGTCGCGGAGGGCGGGGAAGAGGATGTCGTGGTCCTCGTCGTCGGTGCCGTCGCCCAGGAACACCACGAGGGGGCGCTCCGGGCCGGCGGAATCCAGGAAGAAGGGGTCGTCGATTCGACTTAACATGGCTCACCTCTTATGTGTCGGTGAAGCCACGCTACCCGATTCGGAGGGTTGTCAGCCGAGCATTCCGCCGAACGGGTCGCCGCCGCCGCCGGACAGCGGGCCCATCTTCTGCGCGGCGAGGTCGCCGGCCTTGGCGTGCGCGTCCTGGAACGCGCCCATGACCAGGTCCTGCAGCGTGTCGACGTCCTCCGGGTCCACGACCTGCGGATCGATGCTCACGTTGGTGACCTCGCCGCCGCCGGTCATGGTGACGGTGACCAGGTTGTTGCCGGCGGTGCCGGTGACCTCGGAAGCGAGGATCTCCTGCTGCGCCTGCTGCAGCTTGGCCTGCATCTCCTGCGCCTGGGCGAGAATCTGGGACATATCCGGCTGGGTCATGACTGGCCTTTCGTTGTGGGGAAGGATCGCGCGCAAGTCTACCGGCTCACAGCCGCCGCGCGCCGAGCTCCTGCTCCAGCAGTTCGACCACAATCGTCGTCGCGTCGCGACGGTCGAACGTCCCCGGTTCCCGGGCCGCCTCGACCATCATCTTCTCCTCCTCTTCGCGGCGGGTCGGCTCCGGCGCGGGCTGCGGGACCTGCTGTGACTGTGGCGCAGGTTCAGGCTCCTCGGGCGGGGCCGGCTCGGAGTCGTCGTCCATGGGTTCGGGGGGCAGGGGCACGCCGTCGCCGAAGGAGGGGCGCGCAGCACGCTCGGCCATCTTCACGCGGCCGCGCTCGGCGGCGGCCTCCCATGACCTGGGCCCGGCCCCTTCCGGCGCCGGATCAGGGGAAGGTTCCGGCTTCGGCTGGGCCGGGGCCGGGGTAGGCGGAGCCGGAACTGGAGCCTGCTCCCCGCCCAGGGGGCGCGGCCGCCCCCACATCGGCGCGGGCGCAGGATCAGGTTGGGGGGCAGGGGCTGCCGCAGGTGCGGGTGCCGGGGCCGGCTGCGCCGGCTGCTGCGTCGACGGCGACTCAGCCTCGTCGCGGGATTCGCGCTGCGGGTTCCACGCCTCCTTCTTGGCCGGCTGCGCCCCGAAACCCGCGGCCGCTGGATCCGTGCCGATGACGCAATGCACCTTGAGCTCGCGCTTCGCCTCCTCGGACACCACTGCCGCGATGTCCTTGTTGTTCGACTCCGCGTTGAGGCGTTCCGCCAGAGCGCCGGTGTTATGGCCGAGGATGAGGGTGTCGTCCCGCAGGCCCAGGACGCGAGCCTCGGCGAGCATGATGCCGGCGACCTTGTTGCGCCCCGAGACCAGCTGACGGATCTCCGACCAGCGGGCACGGAGCATGTCGACGGGATCAACCGGATCAACCGGATCGGCGGGCTCCGGCCGCTTCGGTGTCTCCGGAGCCGGGGGCGGGGTGGGCACAGGCTTCGTCGGCGCAGGGGCCGACGCAGGTACCTGCGCAGGCGACGGCGACGGCGGCTGGGGGACCTCCGGCCCGGGCTGTTCGACGGGTTTGTTGACCACGGCTTCCCGGGCCCGCCGGACGGAGGGCCGTTCGAAGACTTTGCCGCCGGATGGCGCTGCCGGAGCAGCCGCCGGGGCGGCAGGGGCGGCCGACGCCGCGGTGGCGGCCGCGGCGGCCACTCCCCCGGCGCTCTGGACCGGGGCGGCGGGCAGGAGCAGGTGGGCGCAGAGGATCTCCAGGAGCAGGCGCGGGGATGTGGCGCCGCGCATGTCGGCGATCCGGTCGTTGGTGGTGGTGGCCAGGTGCGCCAGCTGCGCGGCGGTGAAGGAGGCGGCCTCGCGGCGGAGGACGTCCGCACGGTCGGTCGGGGCGTCGACGAGGCCGAGTTCGAAGGCCTCCGGGACCGCCTGCAGGACCATCAGGTCGCGGAGACGCTCAAGCAGGTCCTCCACGAAGCGGCGCGGGGCGTGGCCGGCCTCGATGACGTCGTCGACGGTGGTGAACAGCGCGGCCCGGTCGCCGGCGGCGAGGGCGTCGACGGCGGCGTCGATAAGCGAGAGGTCCGTGACACCCAGCAGGGGCAGCGCAATGTCGTAGGTGAGACCCTCGGGGCCGGAACCGGCGATGAGCTGGTCCAGGATGGAGAGAGAATCGCGCGGGGAGCCGCCGCCTGCGCGGATGACCAGCGGATAGACGGAATCGTCGACGTGCACGCCCTCCGCTGAGACGGTGCGCTCCAGCAGGCCACGCATCGCCTGCGGGGTGAGCAGGCGGAACGGGTAGTGGTGGACGCGCGACCGAATCGTGCCGATCATTTTCTCCGGTTCGGTGGTGGCGAAGATGAAGATGACGTGCGCCGGCGGCTCCTCCACGATCTTGAGCAGCGCGTTGGCGCCCGCGCCCGAGATCATGTGCGCCTCATCGATGATGTACACGCGGTAGCGGGACTCCGCGGGCGCGAACTGGGCCCTTTCCCGGAGGGAACGCATGTCGTCGACGCCGTTGTTGGACGCGGCGTCGATCTCCGTGACGTCCAGGTTGCCCGACCCCCCGGGCATGAGCGACACGCAGGAGGGGCACACCCCGCAGGGAGTCGACGTCGGCCCCTCGATGCAGTTGAGCGAACGTGCCAGGATGCGCGCCGAGGATGTCTTACCGCAACCGCGCGGCCCCGAGAAGAGGTACGCGTGGTTGATGCGGCCCGAATCCAGGGCCACCGACAGGGGACGAGTCACCTGCTCCTGTCCGACGACTTCGGCGAAGGAGGCGGGACGGTACTTCCGGTAGAGAGCCACGTCGAACAGCCTACCCGGGGAGTCAGCGCCGCCAGTCGAGAAGATCGATGCCCGCCTCACCCAGCGCCTGCTGCAGCCCGCCGGGCCCCTCCTCCACGGCGTAGGCGTACTCGGCGTCAGTGAGCATGACCAGCTGCAGCACGACCGTCAGCCGATCCTCCTCCGTCACCCGCGGGGTCTCCCCGCCCCACAGGTACGGCGGGACGAACAGGCCGTGCGCGACGGTGACGTCCTGCAGGCCCGCCCGCTCCGCCAGGTTCGGCATCATGGTGCCGGGCTGGGCGGGGAGAAGGCCGGCGGCGTCGGCAAGCATCCGCGCGGCCGCCTCGACGATGGCCCTGAGCTGTTCTTTCTCCGCCCGGGCAACCGCGATCAGCTCCGAACGCACATCCGCGCCGCCGTCCACCGCGACGAGCCCCGTATCAACGTCCGAGAAACCCACCGTCAGCGCCATCCGCTGATCGTCGCCCAGGTCCGCCGCCGCCGAATCCTCCCGGAACTCCAGCTCAGCGGGGACGAGCCCGCCGAGCCACTGGACGATCTCCTCCCGCCGCACCTACGCCCCGAGCTTCTCGACGGCCGCGAGCAGCACGCAGGTGGCCACCCCGTCCATCGCCACCTCCAGCTCCTCCACCGGCGGCAGCGAGGGGGCGAGACGGATGTTGCGGTTGTTCGGGTCATCCTTGAGCGGGAAGGAGGAACCGGCGCCGGTCAGGGCGATGCCCGCCTCCTTCGCCAACTCCACGACGCGCGACGCGGTGCCGTCGATGACGTCGAGGGAGATGAAGTAACCGCCCTCGGGCTCGGTCCAGCGGGCGACCTCGTACTCGCCGAGGCGCTCGCGCATGATCTCCTGCACGCGGGTGAACTTCGGCGCCAGGGAACCGGCGTGCTTGCGCATCACAGCCCGCACGCCCTCCGCGTCACCGAAGTAACGGGCGTGCGCCAGCTGGTTGACCTTGTTCGGGCCGATGCCGCGGACGCCGGCGGTCGCCAGGTACCAGTCGAGGTTCGCCTTCGATGAGTTGAAGAAACTCACACCGGCACCGGCGAGGGTGATCTTCGAGGTCGAGGACATCGCCCAGAAACGGTTCGGGTTGCCGGCCTCCTCCGCGAACGCCACCACGTCGTGGATCGGCGGGAACTCGTCCGTCAGCGTGTGCACCGCGTAAGCGTTGTCCCACACGATGCGGAAGTCCGGCGCCGCGGTCTCCATCGACGCGAGCTCCCGGCAGACCTCCTCGGAGAAGGTGATGCCGGTCGGGTTGCCGAAAGTCGGCACCGCCCACATGCCCTTGACCTGCGGATCCTGCACCAGTTCCCGGATCGCCGCCAGGTCGGGGCCGTCGTCGAGCATGGGCACGGAGACCATCTCGAAGCCGAAGTGCTCACTGATGGTGAAGTGGCGGTCGTAGCCGGGGACGGGGCAGATCCAGCGGACCTTCTCCTCGTCCTTCCAGGCGCGCTCCGAATCGTTGTTGCCGAAGGCGTAGGACCAGGAGACCAGGTCAAACATGATGTTCAGGGACGAGGCGTCACCGGCGACGAGGTACTCCGGGTTAATGCCCAGCACGTCGGCCCACAGCTCGCGGATGTCGCGGATGCCCTTGAGGTTGCCGTAGTTGCGCACGTCCGCGCCGTCGGCGTCCTTGTGGTCGCCCTCGCCGGGCAGCGCCAGGAGGGCCTCACCGACGTCGAGTTGCTCGGAGGAGGGCTTTCCCCGGGTGAGGTCAAGCTTGAGGTTCTTCGCCTTGAGCTCTTCATAGTCACCGCGGACCTGCGTCGCGAACTCTGCCAGGCGGTCGGAATCGAAGTCGAGGAGCGTCATGTTGAGGGCCTACCTTCCAAAGGGAGTGTACGGCCACAATGTTAGACGCAAAGAGAAAATAAGGGGATCCCGCGCACCCGCCAGAGCTCGTTGACCCTTGCTGCATTCCTGCCCTGGGGGAGTTCACAAGATGGACGCCGCACGGGATCCTGCCGACCACTCTAGACCATCCCGGCACCCTCAGGCCAACTCCCCCGCCCTGGTTTCCCGAGGTTCCCCGGACGTGACCTGCGATTTGTGTTTTTCAGACGTCGTTGTGTATTGTTTTGCGAGAACACAACAGCCATGCTGATGTGTTCGGCCAGGAGGATTCGACTAGCGGCCTATGTCACACGCCTGGAACGCGTGCGGGGAGAAATCCCCTCAAGGGTTCAAATCCCTTATCCTCCGCCACAGCGAGAACCCCCGGGAGACTGGGGGTTCTTCGCTTTTCCGGGGTAAGGGTGCGGGGCGGGGGCGTCTAAATCCGCCGACGGGTGGACGTCGCGAGGAGAAACCGCCCGGAACGGGCCCGAGGTCCACCCTGCGGAGGATTCGGGCGCCGCCGCCGCACCTGTGCCTACGCCTGCTGCGCCGCCTCCAGCTCCTCCACCCGCTTCTTCAGCGCCCGCTCCCGGTTCCAACGCTTGCTCACGTCGCGGAGAATCGCGGCGATACCTTCAATCCTCCCTTCGGCGTCCTTGAGCATAGTGATGGAGAACTCCAGGGAGACGATGCTGCCGTCCTTGCGCAGCCCGGGCACGGCCAGGGGGTCCGCGCCGTAGCGGGTGAGGCCGGTGTCCATGACGCGGTACCAGCCCCGCCAGTGCGGTTTACGGTGTTTCTCGGGGACGATGATGTCCAGGCTCTCCCCCGCCGCTTCCTCGGCGCTCCAGCCGAAGATCCGCTCGGCACCGACGTTCCACAACTGGATGGCGCCGTCCCGGTCGGCGTAGATGACGGCGTCCTGTGTGCCGGCGACGATGCGAGCGGCTGTCTCGTTCGAGTCCATGGTGCCCTTCCTCACGTTTGATCGGTTGGGGCCGAAGATACCCAAGCGGTCAGCGCCACACCAGGGGTTCGCGCGGCAGGTCCTCGGGCCGGAACACCTCGAGGAGCTTCTTCAACGTGGACACCCCGGGGTAGCCGAGCGATGCCGCGAGCTTCTCGATGATGTGGTGGACGGGCTCGTGAAGCAGCATTTCGCGGAGAGTGACGGCGCCGTCACGTTTGGCCAGGCGCTGGCCCGCCTGGTTGACCACGAGCGGGACATGCACGTACTCGGGCGCCGAGAGGCCGAGCAGACTCGCGAGATACGCCTGGCGCGGGGTGCTGGGCAGCAGGTCGTCTCCGCGGACGACCTGGTCGATGTGCTGGAAACCGTCGTCGACGACCACAGCGAGGTTGTAGGCCCAGTCCGTGTTCTGCCCGCCGCGGCGCAGCACGAAATCATCGATCTCGGTGGTGTAGTCCCCGTGGTAGAAGTCCCGGATGGTGAAGGTGTCCACCTCGGAGCGCAGGCGCAGCGCGGGGCTGCGGCCCTCCCGGGCGAGCGCTTCCCGACGCTCGTCCCGCTCGGCGTCGGAAAGCTCCCGGCAGGTCCCCGGGTAGCTGCCGGGGACGTGGTGCGCGGCGCGGGGCGCCTCCTGGATCTCCCGGCGCGAGCAGTAGCACTCGTAGACGTGGCCGTGCGAGGTGAGCAGGTCCAGCGCCCGCTGGTAGGCGTGGGAGCGTTCCGACTGGTAGAGGATGTCCCCGTCGAAGGTCAACCCGAGGGTGAGCAGGTCGTCGATCTGGCGGTGCGCGGAGTCGATGGTGGAGCGCTGCGTGTCGACGTCCTCCACGCGCAGCAGGAACTTCCGGCCGCTCTGGCGGGCGAAGAGCCAGGCGATGAGTCCGGTGCGGAGATTACCGAAGTGCAGGTCTCCACTCGGCGAGGGGGCGTATCGGCCAGCGTGCTCAGTCATGACCCCAGGATAACCATGTGCGACCATGTCTCACATGAGCACAACCGAGGCGCAGTTCATTCCGCTGCAGCGCACCTACTACCCCGTCATCGTGACGCTCTTCGTCGCGGTGTTCCTCATCTCGAACATTCTGGCCACCAAGGGCGTGGCCGTCGGACCGCTGATCACCGACGGCGCCTTCTTCCTCTTCCCGTTGGCCTACATCCTGGGCGACGTGCTGGCCGAGTGTTACGGCTTCAAGGCAGCCCGGCGCGCCATTTTCGCGGGTTTCGCCGTGACCGTCCTCGCCGTGGCGTCCTTCTACGTCGCCATCTGGCTGCCACCCGCCGACTTCTACGGGTCGCAGGAAGAATTCGCCCACGTGCTGGGTCTGGTGCCGCAGATCGTGGTGGCGTCGCTGGCCGGCTACGTGGTGGGGCAGCTGCTCAACTCATGGGTGCTGGTGGCCATCAAGCAGCGCACCGGCGAGAAGTCGCTGTGGGCCCGCCTCATCGGTTCGACCGTGGTCGGCGAATTCGGCGACACATTACTGTTCTGCCTCATCGCCGCCCCGGTCATCGGCATCTCGACGCTGCCGGACCTGATCAACTTCGTCGTCGTCGGGTTCCTGTGGAAGACGCTGCTCGAGGTGCTGCTGCTGCCGGTCACCTACGCGGTGATCGGGTGGGTGAAGAAGCGGGAGGGTTACCTGGCCTGACGTGGCCTGGACAATTCTGACGGGTGCACGTCATGACGGACGGGCGCCAAGAAGGATCCGGTCTCCGACCTGGGCATATCGGAAGACGCGCACCCGTCAGATGTCACATTTGACGAGTGCACGTCATGACGGCCCTGTCTCAGCTGGCCTACCCCTTGCCCGCGTAGTAGCGGCCCAGGAACTCCGCCCGGTACTCCTCGAAGTAACCGCCGTCGATGGAGGCGCGGATATTGTCCACCAGCCGGATCATGAAGCTGAGGTTGTGGATGGTGCACAGCGTCATGCCCAGGAACTCGTTCGCCTTGAACAGGTGCCGGAGGTAGGCGCGGGAGTAGTTCTCGGAGACGTAGCCGCCGAACTCCTCGTCGATGCCGCGGAAGTCCCTCTTGAAACGGGCGCCCTCCAGGTTCATGCGTCCGTCGAGGGTGTAGACGCCGCCTCGGCGGGCCAGGCGGGTGGGGGCGACGCAGTCGAAGGTGTCGGCGCCCGCCTCGACGGCGGTGAACATGTCGTCCGGCTCGGAGATGCCCAGCAGGTGGCGGGGTTTGTCCTTGGGCAGCTCATCGCAGACCCAGCCGACGATGGTGCCCAGGTTCTCCTTCTCCAGGGCACCTCCGATGCCGAAACCGCCGAAACCGCGGCGCCCCTGGTCGACGGCGGCGTCGGAAAGCTCCACCAGGCCGCGGGTGGCCTGGCGGCGCAGATCCTCGTAGTGCGCGCCCTGCACGACACCCCACAGGGACTGCAGGGGCTTGTCCGCGCGCTCGTGGGTGAGACGGTCGTGCTCGACGAGGCAGCGCTGCGCCCAGCGGCGGGTGCGTTCGACGGAGGACTCCTGGTAGTCGCGGGCGTCCATGAGGGTGGTCAACTCGTCGAAGGCGAAGATGATGTCCGCGCCGAGCTGATGCTGGATCTGCATGCTCACCTCGGGCGTGAAACGGTGGCGGGAACCGTCGATGAAACTGGTGAAGTCCACGCCCTCCTCGTCGACCTTGGCCATGTTCTTCTTCGCCGGCAGATGGCCGTTCGCCATGGCCTCGGCGGCGTCCATGGAGATGGTCTTCTGGAAGCCGGAACCCTGGCTCATCACCTGGAAACCGCCGGAGTCGGTGTAGGTGGGACCGGACCAGTTCTCGAAGCGGCCCACTCCCCCGGCTTCGTCGACGATGTCGGCGCCCGGCTGCAGGTAGAGGTGGTACGCGTTGGACAGGATGGCCTGCGCGCCGGTCTGCCTGATCTGCTCCGGGGTCAGCGTCTTTACCGTGGCCTTGGTGGCGACGGGGATGAAGGCCGGGGTGGCGATGTCGCCGTGCGGGGTGTGGATGACGCCGGTGCGGCCGTGCCGGCCGGGGCCGGATTCGAGTTCGGTGCCCAGGGAGAAGGAGAGGTCGGTCATGATGCCACCGTACCCATCTGCTTCCGGTGCTCCTCCTCCGCGGCGTGCCTGGCCTCCCACTCCTTCTCCAGGGCGGTGCCCTCGATGTCCATCCGCGGGATGAGGAGGTTGAGCCAGCGCGGGATCCACCAGGTGGCGTTGCCCATGAGGAACATCGTGGCGGGCACCAGCGCCATGCGGATGAAGAAGGCGTCGAAGAACACGCCCACGCCCAGGGCGAAGCCGAAGATCTGGATGAAGGGCAGCGGCTGGTCGATGAAAGCGACGAACACGGCGATCATGATCAGCGCCGCGGCGGTGACCACGCGTGCGCCGCGGGTGAAACCGATGATGGTCGACTCCTCCACGGCGTCCAGCTTCGACATGGCCCGAGGCGTGTCGGAATCGGGGTTGGCGCGTTCCTTCACCCGCAGGGCGATGTAGTGTTCGCGGATGCGGGTGACCAGGAAGACCTGGTAGTCCATGGCCAGACCGAAGGTGACGCCGATGAGGAAGATCGGCATGAAGGAGATGAGCGGGGAGGGCGTGTTCACCAGATCCCACAGGCCCTCCTGCCACACAAGCACCGTCACGCCGAAGGCCGCGCCCACCGAGAGCAGGAAGCCCAGCCCGGCGACGACGGGGACCATCACCGAACGGAACACTCCCAGCAGCAGGAAGATCGCCAGGCCGACGACGATGGCCAGGTAGATCGGCATGGCGCCGGAGAGCCGTTCGGTGATGTCCATCTGCACAGCCGTCAGGCCGGTCAGGCCGATCTCCGCGCCGGTGGCGTCCGCGATCTGCGTCCCCTGCTCGCGCAGGGCGTGGGAGACCTGCGACGTGTACTGGTCGTCGGGCCCCGTCTGCGGGGTGACCAGGATCTGCGCCGCGTTGGTGTCGACGTTGATGCCGATCAGCTGCGCGTGCTTCACGCCGCCGACGTTCTTGAGCTGGCCGACCGTGTAGAGGAAGGAGCTGGTGACGGCCGCTTCTCGACGGTCGACCGGCGCATCCTCCGCCGCCATCGATTCCTGTGCCAGGACGAGCGGCTGCAGCGCGGGGGCGTCGACGTCGACGTCGTCCGCGTCGACGATGACCAGGAAGGGCGCGTTGACGCCCTCGCCGAAGCCCTCCGCCATGAGGTCGGCGGACTTGCGCTGGGTGGTGTCCAGGTTGGAGGTGGAGTCCGAGGGCAGGGACAGTTCCATGTTGAGCACCGGGTAGGACATCGCCCCCAGGGAGAGGACGACAACGGCCATGACCAGACCCGGAGCGCGGCGGACGAAGTGGATCCACCGGTTGCCGATCGTGGGTTTCTGGCTGCGCGGGCGCTCCTCCCGGACGTGCTTCCTGCGCCGGTTACCGGCCACGCCGGGCACCCGGCCGGCGAAGGTCCGGTCGCCGAGCACGCCCAGCAGGGCGGGGATGAAGGTCAGCGCCACGAGCACGGCCACGAACACGGTGAAGGCGGCCGACAGGCCCATGGCGGTGAGGAACTCGATGTTGACGATAGCCAGCGCCGCCAGCGCGATGATGACCGTGGCGCCGGCGAAGACGACCGCCGACCCGGCGGTGCCCACCGCCATGCCGGCCGCCTCGTCGGCGGCCATGCGTTCGCGTTCCACCCGGTAGCGGGAGAGGATGAACAGCGCGTAGTCGATGCCGACCGCCAGGCCGATCATCACCGCCAGGACCGGGGTGATGTTGTTGAGTTCCACGAAGGCGGTGGCGATCATGATCGTCAAGGCGCCGATGCCGACACCGATGACGGCGGTGAGCACCGGCAGGCCCGCGGCCACCATGGAACCGAAGGTCACGATGAGCACCACGAAAGCGATGACCAGGCCGATGATCTCGCTGGATGTCTTGATGGCGATGGGGTCGCCGAAACCGGCGCCGCCGGCCTCGACCTCGATGCCCGCGTCGCGCCCGAGGTCCATGGCGTCGTTGACGGTCCGGCGGTGCTCGTCGGTGACGTCCATCGACGAGTCGACGTCGATGGTGAAGGTGGTGTAGCCGATGCGGCCGTCGTCGGACAGCATCTTGAGGTTCTCCGCGTCCGCGCGGGCCGTCTCCTCCGGCAGCCCCTGCTCAGTCATCTGGGCCACGACGCCCTCCTGCAGGGCGGGCGACACCTCCACCGGGTTACCGAAACGCTCCGTGCCGGTCAGGTCGGGGAGATTGTCCTCGATGTGGCCCACCACCCGGTCGACCGCCGCGAAATTCTGGGGTTCCGCCAGGGTCTGCCCCTCCGGCGCCGCGAACACCACGTTCACGCCGGCGGCGTTGACGGGGTTGCCGCCGTCCGGGAACTTCTCCACCAGCGTGTAGGTCGCATCGATGGACGGGGTGCCGCCGATGGAGAACTCGTTGGAGAAGGGCTTCTGGAATGCGGCCGCCGCGCCCGCGACTCCGGCCAGCGCCGACAGCCACAAGACGATGACGATCCACTTGTGGTGAAAGGACCAGCGTCCCAGCTTGAACAGAAATTTAGCCACGGGGTATGGGCTTCCTCAATACTGTCGACAATCAAACAGGGTCAGTCTACCGAGGTAGCCGGAAATAACAGAAGGCCCCGACTGTCGTCGGGGCCTTCAGCTGGCGGTGGCGGAGGGATTTGAACCCTCGGTTGGGGGTTACCCAACAATCGCTTTCGAGGCGATCACCTTCGGCCGCTCGGACACGCCACCTTGTTCAGGCCGATAAACGGCCTCCGGCAAGAGTAATCGAGCGGGTCCGAACGCGCCAAATCAGCGGGGCCGGATCAGCGCTTGTCGTCGTCCTGGAACGCGCCGAGGGCCCGGTCGCCGGCCTCCTTGGCCTTGTCGCCGGCCTTCTCGGCGCCTTCCTTGATGTCGGCCTTGGTCTGGTCCGCCTTGCCCTCGGCCTCGAGGCGCTCGTTGTCGGTCGCCTTGCCAAAGGCCTCCTTGGCCTTGCCGCCGAGGTCCTTCGCCTTGTTCTCGAATGTGCTCATGATGGTCACTCGCTTTCGTGATTTCGGTCGGTGCAGGTACCCCTCCCACGGTAGTGATATGTGACGAACCTCGCATAACGTCACCGTAACGATCCGAAGAATCCAGCCATCAGCGCCGCACACTCCCCCTCGAGCACCCCGGCGCGCACCGCCGGGCGGTGGAGCTGGCCGGGGGCTCGGACGGCGTCGATAAGCGAGCCGCAGGCGCCGGTCTTGGGCTCGAAAGCCCCGAAGATCAGCTCGCCGACGCGGGCGCCGAGGAGCGCACCGGCGCACATGGTGCAGGGCTCGAGGGTGACCACGAGCGTGCAGCCCGTCAGGCGCCAGGAATCGCCGTGCTTTTTCACGGCCTCCCGGATCGCCAGCATCTCCGCGTGCGCGGTGGGATCGCGGTCCGCCTCCCGGCGGTTCGTGCCCGCCGCCAGCTCCCGCCCGTCCGGGCCGAAGAGGACGGCGCCGACGGGGACGTCGCCGGCAGGTGTGGAACGGGCGACCTCGAGGGCGCGCCGCATGAGCCGTTCGGCGCGCACCAGACCCTCCTCGCGGGGCAGGACGTTAATCGTCGAGACCTGCGGCATCGATGAGTTCTTCGGCGAATCCCAGCTCCTCGGCGATCCGGACCAGCTGTTCCGAGGGCCACATGTCGGAGTCGTCCACGATGACCCCGAGCACCTCCGCGCTCAGCCCCAGGTCGGCGAGCACCTCGAAGTCGCCGTCCGCCCAGCCGTCGATCTCGTCCAGCTCGTCCGGGTCGAGATCGGGGATCTCCGCGTCGAGCTCCCCGAGCACCGAGGCGGCGAAATCGTCGTCCACCGCCATCGTCGCGTCCGACACCAACGCCTGCACCCCGTCGGGGATGGGCCGGACGATGACGAAATACTCGTCCTCGACGCACAGCAGCGCGAACGCAGGACCCTCGCTGCGCAGGGCCCGGACGGCGCGGATGGAGGTGGCCAACGCAGAAAAATCATCGTCGAAGGTACGCACCACCCACCCGCCATCCTGGCTGGCGACCGTGACGGCGAAGCTCTGGCCGTACTCCTCGTGTTCCATACGGGTGAGATTAGTCTGCTTGTGCCACACTTGTCAGGTGACCTCGACGAACCTTTCCCGCCCCATCTGCATCCTCGGTCTCGGCCTCATCGGCGGTTCGCTCCTGCGCGACCTCGCCGCTCAGGGCGTGCACGTCTACGGCTACAACCGTTCCGGCTCCGGCGCCCGCGCCGCCTCCGCCGCCGGATTCGACGCCTCCGACGACCTCGCGCTCACCCTGCAGCGCGCCGAACAGGACCGGGCGATCATCGTCGTGGCGACGCCGATGCCCGCCATCCCCGGGCTTCTCGACGCCATCATGGAGCACGCCCCCTCCTGCGGCATCACCGACGTCGTGTCCGTCAAGGCCGCCGTCTACGACCTGGTCAAGGAACGGGGCCTGGAGGACCGCTACGTCGGCGGCCATCCCATGGCCGGCACCGCAGACTCCGGCTGGGACGCCTCCCGCGAGGGCCTGTTCACCCGCGCGGCCTGGGTGATCACCTACGACCACGCCCCCGACGCATCCCCCGAGTGGATCGCCCTGTGGACCGAGGTCGCCCGCATGATCCTCGGGGTCGGCGCCGACGCCATCCCCGCCCGGGTCGGGCGCCACGACGCCGCCGTCGCCCGCGTCTCCCACCTCGTCCACGTATTCGCCGAGACCCTCGCCATCGTCGGCGACAACGGCGGCGCTCTGGCGCAGTCCCTCGCCGCCGGCAGCTTCCGCGACTCCACCCGCGTCGCCGGCACCCAGCCCTCTCTCGTGCAGGCCATGTGCGAGACCAACGCCGACGCTGTCGTCGCCGCCCTCGACGAGGCCCTCGAGCTGCTTCACGACGCCCGCGACTCCCTGGCCAAGGACCGCCCCGACCTCACCGCCCTCGCCGAGACCGGTTACGCCGCCCGGGTGCGTTTCGAGGCCCGCCACGGTGCCCGCGGCGAGTCCGTGTCGCCGGTGAAGATCTCCTCCCGCCCGCTCCTGCGCCTCCACCCGGGCACCCCGGGCTGGGTCCGCCAGTTGGAGCAGGCCGAATCCCTGGGCGGGCGGATCGACATCTTCTAGATGCCCGGCCCCGGGGCCCTCCGGCGGCGGATTTCCGCGCAACGCAGAAACCCCAGGCAGAAAATCTGCCTGGGGTTTCATTTGTGCGCCCGGAGGGATTCGAACCCCCAACCTTCTGATCCGTAGTCAGATGCTCTATCCGTTGAGCTACGGGCGCAGGTTTGCTGCTGTGCAACGAGATGTAACATTACATCAGGCCGACGACAACAAACAAATTCGCAGGTCAGGCGAGTTCTAGAGGACGAGGCCGAAGACCGGGACGGCGATGAAGAAGGTCGCCAGGGTGATCAGCACGACAGCAATGAGGTTGAGCCAGACGCCGCCCTTGATCATGTCGCCGATCTTCACGTACCCCGAACCGAAGGCGATGGCGTTCGGCGGGGTGGCCACCGGCAGCATGAACGCACAGGTGGCGGAGAGCGCGACCGGGATGGTCAGCAGGAGAATGTTCATGTCGGTGGAGGCCGTCAGCCCGATGCCGACCGCGACGCCGCCCATGATGGGCAGGAAGGTCGCGGCGGTGGCGGTGTTGGAGGTGAACTCGGTGAGGATCAGGACCAGCGCGGCGACCGCGGCGATGAGCAGGAAGGTCGGGAGGACCTCCAGACCCTTGGCCACTTCACCGATCCACAGCGACAGGCCGGTGGCGGTGAACATGCCGGACAGCGCCAGGCCGCCGCCGAAGAGCAGGAGAACGTCCCAGGGCAGCTCGTTGGCGGTCTTCCAGTCGAGGATGCGGACGCCGGTCTTCGGGTCGGCGGGGATGGCGAACATCAGCAGGCCGGCGATGATGCCGACGAGCGCGTCGTTGTAGCCGACTTCCGCACCGGTCCAGTCGATGATCAGCGGAACGAAGATCCACGACAGGGCGGCGAGCACGAAGATGACCGTCACAATGATCTGCGGGCGGGACCAGGAGCCCATCTTCGCGATCTCTCCGCGGATCAGCTCGCGGCCGCCCGGGATCTCGTCCATCTCAGGCTTGAACACGGTGATCAGCACCAGCCAGGCGATCAGGGTGAACACCACGGCGATGGGAACGCCGACCATCATCCACTGGCCGAAGCCGATGGTGATGTCGTGCGCCTCCGCCATGTAGCCGGCGAGCAGGGCGTTGGGCGGGGTGCCGATCAGGGTGCCCAGCGAACCGATGGACGCCGAGTAGGCGATCGCCAACATGAGGCCGGTGGCGAACTTCTTCTGGTGGTGCATGCCGCCCACCAGGCCGGCGGTGAGGTGCAGGACGGACATGCCGATGGGCAGCATGACCACGGCGGTGGCGGTGTTGGAGACCCACATGGAGAGGAAACCGGTGGCGATCATGAATCCGAGGATCAGCCGCTTGGGGCTGGTGCCCACGGCCAGGACGACGGCGAGCGCCATACGGCGGTGCACGTTCCAGCGCTGGAGGCCCAACGCGAGGAGGAATCCGCCCAGGAACAGGAAGATCGTGGCGCTGGCATAGGGGGACCCGACCTCCGCGAAGGTCGCCACCTGCGAGAGCGGGAAGATCGCGATGGGCAGCAGTGCGGTGGCCGCCAGCGGGATGGCCTCGGTCATCCACCATGCACCCATCAGCACGGTGGTGGCGGCGACGATCCGCATGGCCTGGTGGGAGTACTCCGCCTCGGGGTCCGCACCGGCGGACTGGAGGACGGTTTCCGCGGCGTCAGCGGGGAAGAAGAGATACACGAGGGCGGCCAGCAGCACGCCGATGACGATGCCGAACGCCTGGCGGTGCCATTCGCGGGGGTCGCGCCCCTCGGCGAGGTCGCCGGGCGCCGGCTCGACGAGAACCTCGGCCTCGTGGGTCTGAGGAGTGCTCATGATGATGCACGATCCTTCCGTCGGAGTTCCCGGTCGGGAACGGAGGTGGTGGTACTTACCCGGAGATACCTAAGTGCAGTACCCCACCATGCGCCAATTGGGCGGTGAGGGTCACTGGTGCGCCTGCCGCACGCCACCTGCGGAGACGGGCGCAACACCAACCCGAAGGTCACCCCTGTCCAGGGGTGATTAATTCCTGAGGCGCCGGATTTTACAGACCGAGAACTGTCTTTGCGATGAGGAAATACACAATAAGACCCGTAGCGTCGCTGAGAGTCGAAATGAAGGGATTGGAGAACACCGCCGGATCCGCGCCCACCTTCTTCGCGATGATCGGCATGACTCCACCCACCGTCGCCGACATCGTGCACACCAGGAAAAGCGTGGACCCGATGACGATTCCGATGTCGAGACCGTAGACCAACGACGCCAACCCGAGTCCGATCGTCCCCAGCAGCGCGCCCAGGAGCATGCCCACGCGGACCTCGCGCCACGCGACGGAGAGGACGTCGCGCGGGCGGACGTCGCCGAGCGCGAGGGCGCGGGTGACGGTGGTGGCCGCCTGGTTGCCCGTGTTGCCGCCGGTGCCGGTGAGCAGCGGGATGAAGAGGCTGAGCACGACCGCAGCGGCCAGGGTGTCCTCGAAGGTGTCCAGCACCTGGACCGTCAGAAGGGCCGACACCGCCAGGACCAGCAGCCACACGATGCGCGAGCGCACGACCCTGAGCAGCGGCGTCGACAGGTAGGGCTGCTGGAGCGGCTCGTGGGCACCGGACCGGGCGGTGTCCTCGGAATCCGCGTCCTCGACGATGTCCACCGCGTCGTCGAACGTGAGGATGCCGACGAGACGGCCGGAGTCGTCCACGATGGGCATCGCCAGAATGTCCAGGGGGAGAAACCAGCGGGCGGTCTCCTCCGCCTCATCGTGCGCGCTCGCGAACACCGGCTCGGCCATCAACTCCGCCACACCGGCGGACCCTTCCGCGGTGAACAGCTCACGCAGGGAGATGACGCCCACCAGCGTCCGGTCCCGGGAGATGATCGGCAGGGTGTAGATCGTCTCCACGTCATCGGCCACCCGGCGCAGCTTATCCATCGTCTCGTCGACGCTCATGTCCTCGTAGAGGTGCGGCACCTCCGGCGACATCCGGCGGCCGATCGAACCCTTCGGGTAACCGAGGACCACGCCCGTGATCTCGCGTTCGGAGCCGTCGAGGGTGCGCAGGAGGCGGCCGGCGATCTCGGCCGGCAGTTCGTCGAGAAGCGAGACCCGGTCATCCGGGTCCAGCTCCGCGAAGAACTCGTAGACGGCCCGGTCCCCCAACGCATCGATGAGATCGGCCTGGTGCGCGGCGTCCAGGGCGTCGAAGACCGCGATCGAGCGACGTCGCGACAGCAGCCGCAGCACCACGGCCGCCCTCGTCGCCGTCGACCGCTCGACCAGCCGCACGACCTCCTGGATCGGGGTCTTTTCGAGCCGCGCCGCTATTTCGGCCGCCCGTTCCGGCGGAATGTCCTCGGCGGAACGCAGAATTCTCTCCAGTGCGTCGACGTCGGTCACGATGACACCTCCCGGGGTTGCGGCGCCCGCCGTCCGGCAGGCTTATCCGCTGGTCAACGGTAGACCCTTTCCCGGGAGGCGGCCATTCCGCCGTCGCATGGACCTCGGCCCCGGGTCCACCCGGGGAAGGATTTTCCGGGCAATGCAGAAACCCCAGGCATACAAGACTTCGCCTGGGGTAGCTACTGGTGCGCCCGGAGGGATTCGAACCCCCAACCTTCTGATCCGTAGTCAGATGCTCTATCCGTTGAGCTACGGGCGCGCGGAGACGAGAGGATTCGAACCTCCGGCCCGCCGTTAAGCAGGCAACTCATTAGCAGTGAGTCCCATTCGGCCACTCTGGCACGTCTCCAGTCCGCCACTTCGCAGTGGTGAGACTCCCGGTATCGTACCTGCCGGACAGCCCCGCGATCAAACCGCGTTTAAACCGCGATAGACTCCGGTGTCATGATCCGCCCCGACCTCGCCGCCATGCCCGCCTACGTCCCCGGCACCCGCCGGCCGGATGCCCTCAAGCTCTCCTCCAACGAGGTCGCCGCGACCCCGCTGCCGGCCGCCGTCCGGGCCATGTCCGAAGCCGCCGCAGGGGCCAACCGTTACCCGGACATGTTCGCCGGGGACGTGAAGGAGGCGCTGGCGGAGCACCTCGAGCTGGACGTGGCGCAGATCGCCGTCGGCTGCGGTTCCTCGGCGCTGTGCCAGCAGCTGGTGCAGATCACGGCCGCCCCGGGCGACGAGGTGATCTTCCCGTGGCGCAGCTTCGAGGCGTACCCGATCTTCGTGCAGATCGTCGGGGCCACCCCGGTGGCGATCCCGCTTCTCGACGACGGCCGCCACGACCTCGACGCCATGGCCGACGCCGTCACGGAGCGCACCCGGCTGATCTTCCTGTGCAGCCCGAACAACCCCTCCGGGGCCGTGATCACGCAGGATGAATTCGACCGCTTCATGGCGAAGGTCCCGGCGGACGTGGTGGTGGGCCTGGACGAGGCCTACTTCGAGTACAACCGGGCCGAGAACACAGTCGTGGGCACCGAGGCGATCACCCGCTACCCCAATGTCGTGGGCCTGCGCACCTTCTCCAAGGCCTACGGGCTGGCCGGAGTGCGGATCGGTTACGCCTTCGGGTCCCCGGAGTTGATCACGGCGCTGGACAAGATGGCCGTCCCCTTCGGAGTGAGTTCCGTGGCCCAGGCAGGCGCACTGGCCAGCCTGAACGCCGCGGACGAGCTGCTGGAGCGCACCGAGGAGACCGTCGTGCAGCGCGACCGTGTGGCCGACGCGCTCGGTGTGCGCCGCAGCGAGGGCAATTTCGTGTGGCTGCCGGGCGTCGATTCGCAGGACATCGCCGACCGTCTCGCAGATCAGGGCGTCCTGGTGCGGGCCTTCCCGGAGTGCGTGCGTATCACGGTGACCACGGAAGAGGAGACCGACCGGCTGCTGGAGGCGTGGCGCGCGGCGGGTCTGTGACCCATGATGGAGGCATGCTCCGCTTTCTCCTGAACATCATCGTCACGGCCATCGCCCTCTACGTGGTCACGCAGTTCGTCCCGGGTGTGTCCGTCACCCCGCCGGATGACCCGTGGGCCTTCATGTGGGTGGCGCTGGTGTTCATCGTCGTCAACGCCGTCGTCGGCCCCGTCCTGCGGCTGCTCGGCGCGCCCTTCACCATTCTCACGCTGGGACTGTTCGCGCTGGTCATCAACGCGGCCCTCTTACTGCTGGCCGGCTGGCTCTCGGGCGCGCTGGGCCTGGGCCTGAGGGTCGACGGATTTGTGCCGGCGCTGATGGGCGCGGTCGTCATGGGGATCGCGACGTGGGTGATGGGGCTCGTCCTGGGCTCCGTCGGCCTCAAGCGTTAGCCGCCGGCGAAGGGCGGCAGCACGTCGACCCGGGCCGCCCCCGCCAGGGGCGTGTCGCGGCCGCTGTTGCGGCCGTCGACGAGGAACGTGCAGCGGTCGAAAATCTCCCCCAGGGACATTCCGGCGTCGGTGGTTCCGCGGTGATGGGCCGCGCGGTCGTCGAGAAGCTCCCCGAGCGTCGCCGCGGTGACGCTCTCCCTCTCGACCCCCGCAGCGGCGCGGGCAGCGGCAAAGTAATGAATTTCCACGCTGTCCAGCATGCCATCACCGGGGATAGCATGGACGGCATGCGTTCACCCGAAGATCACCTGGCCGCAGTCCTCGAGGCTGTTCCCGCCCGACGGGCGGTCACCGTCGCGCTCGCGGACGCCCCCGGGCGCGTCCTCGCCGGCGAACTCCTCGCCGGGCACCCCTCGCCGCGTTTCGACAACTCGCAGATGGACGGCTTCGCACTCTCCCCCGAGCAGATCGCCGCCTCACCCGGCGAGTTCCGGGTGGGCGAGACACTGGCGGCGGGAGCCGACCCCGACGCCGCCTACCCGGAGGGCATCCTCAGCGAAATCGTCCCCATCATGACCGGCGCGAAGGTGCCCGCGGGCGCCGCGGCGGTCGTGCCCGTCGAGGCCTGCGATCCGCCTGCCTTCCCCGAGGCCGGCGCCACGGTCAGGGTGACCGTCTCCCCCACCCCCGGCCAGTTCATCCGCCCCGCCGGTTCCGACATCGCCGCCGGGGAGACCCTGTTGCGCGCCGGCGCGGTGCTCGGCCCGGTGGCGGTCGGGGTGCTCGCGGGCCAGGAGATCACGGAGGTGGAGGTCCTGGCGCGGGCCCGGGTCATCCTCTGCACCGGCGGTGCGGAGATCGGCGGGACGGGCGCGGCCGGCATCCCCGACGCCAACGGCCCGATGCTCGAGGCGTTGTGCGCCCGCGCCGGCATCGAGGTCGCGGCCCGGCTGCACACCGACGACGACCCGGCGCGACTGAGCGCCGACCTCGCCGCCGCCGTGGACGCGCACTCGCCCACCGCCGTCATCACCTCCGGCGGCATCTCCGCCGGCAAGTTCGAGGTGGTGCGCCGCGTGCTCGAGGGTTCCGGCTGGTTCGGACACGTGGACCAGCAACCGGGCGGCCCGCAGGGGCTGGCCTCCTTCCGGGGGGTGCCCGTGATCTGCCTGCCCGGAAACCCGGTGTCCACGCTGGTCAGCTTCCTCCTCTTCGTGGCCCCGGTCCTGGGGTCCGCGCCGGCACCGCTCACCCTCCCGCTGGCGCAGGACGCCCCGGGGCTGCCCGATCGCGACCAGTTCCTGCGGGGGAAGGTGACCGCGGAGGGCGTGCGGCCGGTCGGCGGCCCCGGTTCCCACCTGCTGGCCCAGGCTCTCGAGGCCGACTGCGTGATCCGGATCCCCGCCCCGGGCGGATTGCCCGCGGGCGACCGCGTCCGGGTCCATCCGTTCTAAGGTGATGGGTATGACCAGAACCGGCCTCGTCCTCGTCGCATCCACCCGGGCCGCCCGCGGACAGTACGCCGACCGCTCCGGCCCGATTCTCGTCGACTTCCTGCGTTCTGTCGGCGTGGACACCCCGGACGCCAGGGTGGTCGCCGACGCGGACATCGACGAGGCCTTCCGCCGGGCCCTGGCCGAAGACCCCTCGGTGCTGCTGACCTCGGGCGGCACCGGCGTCACCCCCGACGACCGCACCGTCGACGTCGTCGCCCCGCACCTGGACCGGGAGCTGCCCGGCATCGTGCACGCCTTCTACAACCGGGGGCTGGCGGCCGTGCCCACCGCGGTGCTGTCCCGGGCGGTGGCGGGTGTGGCGGGTTCGACCTTCGTCATGACGCTGCCGGGCTCCACCGGCGGCGCCCGGGACGGCGCGGCCGTACTGGAGCCGATCCTCACCCATCTCCTCGACCAGCTGGAGGGACACCATGAGCACTGACCCCGCCTACGTCGCCGAACAGACCGGATTGGTCATCTCCGCGACGATGACCGAAGCTCCCCTGGAGCCCCTGCTCGCCGACGCCCGCGCCGCCACCGCCACCGACGCCATGGGCGCGGTCGTCACCTTCGAGGGCGTGGTCCGCGACCACGACGGCGGACACCAGGTGGCCAGCCTGCGGTACACCGCCCACCCCACCGCCGGCGAGGTCATCGCCGTCGTGGCCCGGGAGGTGAGCAACGGGCACCCGGCAGCGCGCCTGTGGACGGCACACCGCACCGGCGACCTGTCCATCGGGGACCTGGCCTTCGTGGTCGTCGCCGCCGCCGCCCACCGCCGGGCCGCCTTCTCCGCCGCCGCGGAGCTGGCCGACCGGGTGAAGGCCGAGGTGCCCATCTGGAAGGAGCAGGAGCTCCCCGACGGCGCCTCCCAGTGGGTGGGTCTGGAATGACCCCGGTCTCCCGCTACCGCCGCCAGATCTCCCTGCCCGACTTCGGCCTGGCCGGCCAGGAGGCCCTCTCCCGCGCGCACGTGGCCGTCATCGGCGCCGGCGGCCTGGGCTCGCCCGCGCTGCTCTACCTGGCGGGCGCGGGCGTCGGGCGCATCACCGTCATCGACGACGACGCCGTGGACATCTCCAACCTCCACCGCCAGGTCATCCACCGCGACGCCGGCGTCGGCCGCCCCAAGGCGGAGTCGGCCGCCGAGGCGATGCGGGCCCTCAACCCGGACATCGCCGTCGCCGCCTCCCCCGGGCGCCTGACCCTCGCCAACGCGCTGGAGGTGCTGCAGGGCGCGGACGTGGTCCTGGACGGCGCCGACAACTTCGACACCCGCCACCTCGCCTCCTGGGCCTGCGCCCGCCTGGGCATCCCCCACGTGTGGGCCTCGATCCTCGGCCACGACGCGCAGCTCTCCGTCTTCCACGCCGGCCACGGCCCGATCTACGAGGACATCTACCGCCAGCCGCCGGCCCCGGGAGTGGTGCCCAACTGCGCCCAGGCCGGCGTGCTCGGACCCGTGGTCGGGGTGGTCGGCTCCGCCATGGCGCTGGAGGCCATCAAGCTGTTGACCGGTCTGGGCCGCCCGCTGATCGGCCGTCTCGCCGTGTTCTCCGGGCTGGACGGCACGTGGGAGTACGTGCCGGTCGTCGGCACGCAGGAGACCCTGACCCGGGTGCGGGGGAACGGCCCCGTCACCTCCCCGGAACTTCCCCCCGTACCGGAGGTCACCGAGCTCCCCGACGCCCCGCTGCTCATCGACGTCCGCGAACCCCACGAGTTCGCCGGTACCCGCATCCCGGGCGCCGTCAACGTCCCCCTCGGCGAGGTGCTCACCGGCGGATGGGTTCCCCCGACCCCGGCCCCCGGCCAGGACGTGGTCATCTACTGCGCCGGCGGCATCCGTTCGGCCCGCGCGGTCCGGGCCCTGGCCGAACGCGGAGTGACGGGACCGGTGAGCCTGGCCGGCGGCATCGACGCCTGGCTCAACCGGCAGGGCTGACGGGCCGCCGGCGGGCATGCTACCCCGCCAGCCCCGGCCCCAGGTTCCCCATGATTCTGGTGAGCGTCATCTGCTCCACCTCCACCCTCCGGTATTCACCCGGGGGCCGGGCTCCGCGGCCGGTTTTCCACTTCGTACCCCCTCAAGCTGTCCGGAGAGGTCACGACGGTGTCTTGAGGGGGCACGAAGTGGAAACGTCCGCCACGGAAGAAGTACCTCCCACCGGCGGCGGTGGAAGGCACTTGGCAGCGGAGACGGGGGGATTTGAACCCCCGGAGGTTTGACCCTCGCTGGTTTTCAAGACCAGTGCATTCGGCCGCTCTGCCACATCTCCTCGTCGCCCGGGAAAACTCCCCGACGACAATCCTCCACAATACCTGAGCCACCCCCAGGCCTGGAATTTCCCTACCCTGGGATGGCATGAAGGCAATCCAACTGACCAATCCGGAAGATCCGCGCTCACTGGTACTCGTCGACACTGACCTGCCGCAGCTCAGGGACGGCGAAGTCCTGGTGAAGGTGCACGCAGCGGGCGTGAACCGGGGTGATCTGCTGCAGGCGCGCGGGCACTACCCGCCGCCGCCGGGGGCGTCGGACATCATCGGCCTGGAGTGCTCGGGCGTCATCGAGGACCCGGGCGCCACCGGGCGGAAGGCCGGCGAGGAGGTCGCCTGTCTGCTGGCCGGCGGGGGTTACGCCGAGTACGTCGCTGTGCCGGAGGGTCAGCTCATGCCGATTCCGGCGGGTTACTCGCTGACCGAGGCCGCCAGCGTCGTGGAGGCGGCGTGCACGGTGTGGTCCAACCTGGGGATGCTCGCCGGGGTGCGCGCCGGGCAGACGGTGCTCATTCACGGAGGCGCGGGCGGTATCGGCACCTTCGCCATCCAGCTGTGCAGGCAGCTGGGCGCTACCGTCGCGGTGACCGCCGGCTCCGCGGAGAAACTGGAGGTGTGCCGCGAACTCGGCGCCGACATCCTGATCAACTACCGCGAACAGGACTTCGCCGAAGAGCTCAAGGGGCGCTGCGACGTCATCCTCGACATCATCGGCGCGAAATACCTGCGGCAGAACCTGCGCGCGCTGGCCGAGGACGGTCAGCTCGTCATCATCGGACTGCAGGGCGGGGTGAAGACGGAGATCAACCTCGGCGCGCTGCTCCCGCGCCGCCTGTCGGTCCGCGGCACCACCCTGCGCGCCCGCTCCCTGGCCGGCAAGGCGGAGGTCGTCGCCTCCACCGTCGAGCACGTGTGGCCGATGCTTTCCGACGCCCGCATCGCCCACCGCATCCACGCCGTCCTCCCGCTGGCCGAGGCAGCGAAGGCCCACGATCTGCTGGACTCCGGCGAGGTCACCGGAAAGATCGTGCTGGAGGCCTAGGCGAGGGAGGCCACGACGCGGGTGAGGTGCTCGAGGTCGTGGCGGGCGGTGTACGGACTCAGGGAGATGGTGACGGCGCCGCCGACCTCGTCCACGCCCATGTCGGCGAAGAGCCGGGCGAGGGGCAGGATCGTGGTGACCAGGCCGTTGTCCAGCAGCCGCTGGTGGACCGTCCGGGCGGGGACGCCGCGGACGGCGAAGGACAGGCGCGGGATCCGGTCGGAGCGGCCGCCGTCGCCCGCCTCGCCGGTGACGCCGAGGATGTGCACGGCCGGCAGAGCACCGAGGAACTGCTGCAGCTCACCCGTCAGGGACGTGAGGTAACCCGACATCTCCCGCATGGCGCGCTGGAGGCGGGTACGGCGGGTTCCGCCGGGGCTGGTCTGGTCGGCAATGACGTCCACGAGGGTGGGCACACCGCCCGCCAGCGCCGGAGCGACGGGGGTCTCCAGAACCGGGTTGAGGCGTCGGAACATCGCGGTGTCCCGGAACACCAGCGCCGACACCTGCGGGCCGCCGAGGGCCGCGACGTCGAGGGCGACGATGTCGGCGTCCCAGTCGCTGACGTCGAGGGGGCGGTAGGGGGCGTAGGAGGATGCGTCGACAAGCACCCAGGCGCGGGAACGCGAGCGCGTGTGCTCGACGATCTCCGCGACGGGCGCGACGGTGCCCAGATAACGCTGGGCGGCGGAGAGGGCGACGAGGCGGGTGGAGCCGTCGACGAGTTCGCTGTACTGCGAGGCCGGCAACGTGCCCGTCCCCAGGTCCGGTTGGGCGCGGCGGATCCGCGCCCCCGTCTCTTCGAACGGGGCCACCAGGTCTGGTTCGTCGAGACCCGAGAGCACCACGGAGGACGTCGCGCGCAGCAGCGGCCGCATCGCGCGGGCCAGCGACACGTAGAGGGCGGGCAGGCTCGGCCCCAGGATGACCCGGTCCGGGGTGGCGCCGCAGAGGTCGGCGACGGCGGTGCGGGCGGCGTCGAGAAGCAGCGACCCCTCCAGGCGGCCGGGTTCATGCACCCGGGAATGGGAACCCGAGGACTTCTCCACCTCGGCCACGCCGGTGGCCAGGCGGAAGGAACGCGACACCGCCGCCGACACACGCTCCGGGATCTGCGGGCACTGGTGCGCGTTGAGGTAGGTCCACCCGTCTCCGAGGGACACGTACTGCCCTCTCACCCGGGCGACGTCATAGGCCATTCACGACACTCCTTCCGACACGTCCGTCCAGTATGCCCCGTCCACCGCCCAGATGCACCATCGCCCCCGCGCCGGACAGATAAGCAGGAAAGCCCTGCTAGGCGACCTGTGAATCAGATTAATTCTGGCCGGACTCCCATGAAATTCACAGAGTGCGGGCCGGCGCGGACCTGACCGGCGCCGGATGCCCGTCAACCGCCCCCGCGGGGATAGTGTTGTCGGTGTGCAGGAACCATCCCCTTACCGAAACCAGCTGGACGAACAGCAGTTGCGTGACGACGTCGCCCGCATGACGGCGAGCGTCGACACGAACCCGCCCGCCTCCAGGTCCAAGACCTTCGGCGCGGCGTGGAACGACCTGGTCCGCGGATTCCGCCAGCACGAACTGTGGCTGCAGCTCGGCTGGCAGGACATCAAGCAGCGCTACCGCCGCTCCACACTCGGCCCGCTGTGGATCACCATCGCCACCGGCGTGATGGCACTGGCCCTCGGCCTGCTCTACGCCATGCTCTTCCAGATCGAACTCGCCGAGTTCCTGCCGCACGTCACGGTGGGCCTGATCATGTGGGGGTTCATCTCCGGTTGCATCAAGGACGGCTCGGACATCTTCATCGACAACGAGGGCCTGATCAAACAGCTCCCCTCCGCGCTGAGTGTCCACGTCTACCGGCTGGTGTGGCGCCAGGCGCTGTTCCTCGCCCACAACCTGGTCATCTGGGTCATCCTCATGCTCATCTTCCCCCGGGACCTCGGCTGGGAGGTGCTGATGGCCATCCCGGCGATGGCGGTGCTCATCCTCAACGGGGTGTGGGTGACCATGTTCTTCGGCATCGTCGCCACCCGCTACCGCGACGTCGCACCGCTGCTCGAGGCCATGGTGCAGCTGCTCTTCTACGTCACGCCCATCGTGTGGACCACGCAGACGCTCAAGGAGCAGGGCGGCGACGTCGCCGAACGCGCCCTGCTCGCCGAGATCAACCCGCTGTACCACTACATGGAGATCATCCGCGCACCCTTAATCGGCCAGCCCCTGGCCGCCTACCACTGGTGGATCGTCCTGGCCTTCACGGCCCTGGGCCTCGTCCTCGCGTTGCTCGCCATGAAGCAGTGGCGATTCCGCGTCAGCTACTGGGTCTAGGAGGATCCCTTGGTTTCCATCGACACCTACGACGCCTGCGTCGACTTCCCCATCTTCGACGCCAAATCGCGTTCCATGAAGAAGACCCTGCTCTCCACCGCCGGCGGCGCCATCGGCCGCAACAGCGACAACACCGTCGTCGTCGAAGCGCTCAAGGACATCAACCTGCACCTGCGGGAAGGCGACCGCGTCGGGCTCGTCGGCCACAACGGCGCCGGCAAATCCACGCTGCTGCGCCTGCTGTCCGGCATCTACGAACCCACCCGCGGCTCCGCCGACATTCGCGGCCGCGTCGCCCCCGTCTTCGACCTCGGCGTCGGCATGGACCCGGAGATCTCCGGCTACGAGAACATCATCATCCGCGGCCTCTTCCTCGGCCAGACGCGCAAACAGATGAAAGCCAAGATCGACGAGATCGCCGACTTCTCCGAGCTCGGCGAATACCTCAACATGCCTCTTCGCACCTACTCCACCGGCATGCGCGTGCGCCTCGCCCTCGGCGTGGTCACCTCCATCGAACCCGAGATCCTGCTTCTCGACGAAGGCATCGGCGCCGTCGACGCCGCCTTCATGGCCAAGGCCCGCGTCCGCCTGCAGGAACTGGTCAAACGCTCCGGCATCCTCGTCTTCGCGTCCCACTCCAACGACTTCCTCGCCCAGCTGTGCAACACCGCCCTGTGGATCGACCACGGCCATGTGCGCAAGGCCGGCCTCGTCGACGAGGTCGTGGAGGCCTATGAGGGCAAGGGTGCCGGCGACTACGTCCGCTCCCTGCTGCAGCGTTTCGACGAGGACGGCCAACCGACCCCCTCCCCGTAGCGGGGCGGAGGGAGGTTGATCCGCCGTCGCGCTGACATCGCAGCTGAAACGGCCCGGTTTCGGGACCGATGTCCACCCTGCGGCGGATATCCGTGCTTCCCGACGCCCCGTATGCCCGGCACGCCCGTTGCGTCGATGGTGTCCCCCAAAAGGATCCGCCGCCGCGCTGACATCGCCGCTGAAACGGCCCGGTTTCCGGACCGATGTCCACTCTGCGGCGGATTCTCGAGCTGCGCGAACGCCGCTCCCGGCATAATCTCTCCGCCTGGGGGGATGAGACATGAAGAAGTTCCGGCTGGAGAAGGACGCGGTCGTGGATACGGCGATGTTGAAGGCGAACGGGGTCAGTGCGCACCACATCGCCGTGTTGGTGCAGGCGGGTCAACTGCACCGCGTGGAACGGGGCGTCTACACCACCTCCCCGCCGGCAGGCAGCCTGCTGCTGCGGGCGCTGGCGCATCGGCGGCCGACCCTGGTGTACTCGGGAAAAACAGCCTTCGAACTCCACTCTGAGCAGGAGCTCACGCTGCCGTTGACCGGGCGGGTTCTTTATGGTTCCTCGGATACGGGGACCCCGTTGCTGACCCTGAGGCAGAGCAGGAAGCTGCCCTTCGAATCAATCGGGGAACTCAAGGTGGTGTCCCCTGTGTCCGCGGTGGCCGATCATATGGATCATGACGACTCCGAACTGCTGGATTTCCTGGAGAAGGCGTACCGACGGAAGGAGGGCAGACAGTTGCTGGAGCGCCACCTGGAGCAGCTGCCGCGGGTTTCACCGGGGCTGGCGAGTCTGCTCGGGCGGGCGGCCGTCGGCGGTGACAGCGACGCCGAGCGGAAGGTGTTCCGCAGGCTCAGGGAGCGGGGGCTGGTCGTCGAGCAGAACAAGGACATCGGGGGCTATCTTTTCGACGGGGTGATCGAGGCGGCGCAGTTGATCGTGGAGATCGACGGCTACAAGTACCACTCGGCCGAAAGCCGCGAGACGTTCATCGCTGACCGGTGGAAGGCCAATTACGCTGTCCGGCACGGGTACCGGGTGCTGCGCTATTCGGGGAGTTGCGTGGAATACCACCTGGAGGATGTCGTGGAGCAGATTGCGGCGGCCGTCAATGAGGACCCGGAGCATCTGGGTACTGAGGCGCGTCAGGTGTGGAGATGGCACAACACGTTCATCCGGGACGGCCCGTGGTGGGCGGAGGTGGCACAATGATCCCCATGCCAACAGCCACTTTGTCACGTTCCGGCACCACTGCAGCGGTGATCGTCACCCATCGCCGGGTGGAGCTCCTCCGGGCCTCGCTGGAGCAGGTGGTGGGCCAGACTCACCCGGTGGACTGGGTGATTGTGGTGGACAACGGTTGTGAGGAGGCGGTCCGCGACCTGGTCGCAGAGCTCGCCGGGGAGCGGGCGGTGTACCTGGCGAGCCGGACGAATCTGGGCGGGGCGGGCGGCTTCGCCTACGGTTTCCTCACCGCCCTGGCCCTGGGCGCGGACGCGGTCTGGTGCGCCGACGACGACGGCCGCCCCGCGGACGAGCACGTGCTGGCGTTGCTTTTCGACGTCGCCGAGCGTCACCGTCTCCACGAGGTTTCCCCCGTCGTGTGCAACATCGACGACCCCGGCCGGCTCGCGTTCCCGTTGCGCCAGGGGCTGACCTGGAAGCGGCGCCGCGACGAGCTGGAGGGGGAGTTCCTCCCCGGTATCGCGAGCCTGTTCAACGGCGCGCTGATCAGCGCGCAGGCGATGGAGATCATCGGCGTGCCCGACTACCGCCTGTTCATCCGCGGCGACGAGGTGGAGTACCACCGCCGGCTGGTGCGTTCAGGGTTGGCCTTCGGCACCGCCCTGAGCACCGCTTACCTGCACCCGGACGGTTCCGATGAATTCAAGCCGATCCTGGGCGGGCGGATGCACACCCAGTACCCGGACAACGAGTCCAAGCGCTACTTCACCTACCGCAACCGCGGCTACGTCATGAGCCAGCCGGGCATGCGGAAGCTGCTGCCGCAGGAGTACGCCCGCTTCAGCTGGTTCTTCCTGGTGCAGCGCCGTGATCCGGCAGGATTCCGGGAGTGGCTGCGGCTGCACCGTCAGGGGCGCAACGAGCGTTTCACGCGGCCGAGCTAGCGGAAGATGAAGGCCCGCTGGACGATGAAGTTGATCACCGTGGCGGTGCCCTGCGCGATGAGGAAAGCGACCACCACGGCCACGGAGTTGTGCCAGTCCCAGTCGGTGAACAGCCGGTAGAAGACGGCGTGCAGGCCGACGTTGACGAAGTACGTAATGCTGTACAGCCCCGCCACCTGCAGGAATCGGCGCAGGGAGGGCTCTGCCTGGAAGGTCCAGCGCCGGTTGATCAGGTAGGCGGTGGTGGTGCCGAAAATGAATCCGACGGACCGCGCCAGGACCGGGCCGACGCCCAGGAGCACCTGGAGGATGAACGTCAGCCCGAGGTCGACGATCGCCGAGACGCCGCCGGAGATGATGAACCGGATGGCCTGAATGCGCAGGCCCTTTTCCTTGGGTTGTACCTCTGTTACCACGAGGCATTACCCTACCCCGGAAAGTCGCCTATCCCCGTAGGAGTCCGCGGTAGAGGTCCAACCGGTCGACGGGGGACAGTGCCTCGGGGCCGTATCCGCCGACGTCGGCGAGCCGGGTCAGGGAGCGGCCGCACAACTCCCGGACCCGGGTGCTGGTGAGGGGGGTGCCGTCGTCGTCCTCCCAACCCAGCGCCGCCATGGTGGTTTCCAGGACGTGGTCGCCGAGCAGGTCGTCGCTCATGCAGGCCAGTCCCAGAACCACGGACCAGAAGGCGTCGCGGGCCGGAGGGTCGGTCTCCACGGGCAGGCCCGCGAGAACCTCGGCGACCTCGCGCGGCAGTTCGACGTCGCGCATGAGGTCGAGCGCCTGGAGCAGCGGCACGAAGTCGAAGATGCCGGAACGGTCGATGATCCCGCGGACCGCCGGCGTGGTGGCGGCGAGTACCTCGCGGATGGTGGAGGTGCCGGTCAGTTCGGCGTTGATGGCCGCGAGGTCGAAGTCGGCCTCGCCAAAGGCGCCTGATCCGCCGACGCACAGAGCGCGCGGGGTGCCGGAATCGCGGGGGTAGGACTCCACCGTGGTGATGATGATGTCCCACAGGCCGAAGTGGTAGGCGATCGAGTCGCCCTCCTCGCTGAGGTGGAGGTGGAGCTCGTCGGCGGCGTCGAGGCGGTGCTCACGGTCGTCGAGGGCGGAGAAATGCCAGGGGGTGGCGCCGCGTTCCTCCTGGAAACCGAAGGAGGTCACCAGGACGTCGTGGAGGTCGGCGAGGTGGAGGGCGTCGTTGACGCCGATGTGGCGGTGCACCTCGGCGTCGGCACGCACGTTCGCCGACCGGATGATCACGGTGCGCAGCTGCCGCTGCCGGCGGGCGCGCGCGGCCGTCAGGTCGACGACCCGGCCTGCTCTGCGCGCTCCCTCGGTTGGCATGCCACCCAGGGTAGCGATTTTCCTCACCCCAGTGGCAGCGGCAACGTATCCGGGCCGAACTTCTCCTGCAGGTATTTCCGCGAGCGCCGTTGACTCTCGATGGTGTGCCACGCCGCCACCAGCTCCGCCGCGGCCGTCGCATGCGCCCAGGCACGCTGACCTGCCGGTTCACCGCGGTATGCTGCGGCGAGCTGCTCGAGGTCGGGAGCCTCGGGGGCGTCGAAACGCACGGGCTTGAGCTGCGGGTTCGCCTCGACGGCGTCCTTCGCCGCTGCCTGGTAACCGGCGAGACGCTTCTCGACGCCCTCCAGGATCACCCGCAACCCGTCCCCGTCCGTGGGCAGGACATGTGCCTCGGCGGTGAGGTCTGCGAGCCGGTCGGGGTCAACCTCCCCGGGGCCCAGCAACCACGCACCGGACAGCAGTCCGGCCGCTGCGGGTGCGTCTGCGGAGGTGTGCACGTGCCATACGACGGTCATCTCACCCTGCTTGTCGACGACCGCGATCACCCGGGGCTCACTCATGCGCGTCCGCCCCTCCGCTGGTGGGCGATCTCGGCCACGGCGAACACCGCGGCCGAGGCCACACCACCCAGCCAGGTGTTGGGACGAGACACGCCCCGGCGTCTCAGCCAGGCGACGAGGCGACGTTGGAGTGCGGCGTCGACAAGCACGAGGGCCACGATGACCACGAGCGCGCCGATGATGACCGTCCAGGTCTGCGCCGGCGAGGCCGTGGAGAAATCCCCGGGAGGAGTGTCCGAGTCCGGGCCGGGGACGGAACCTATTCCACCGATGGAGGTGCGCAGCTGTTCAGCCATCACCGCCGGATCATTGCCCAGGTCATCGTCGAAGGAGTTGAGCACGGCCACCAACCCCGCGCCGCCGAGGCCGATGGCCGCCGTGACCAGCGCCCGCAGCGGCCGGGAGGAGAAGTAGTCGGGCAGCGCGACGGCGGTTCCCACCATCCCCGCCTGCGCGATTCTGCCCGCCAGGGTGTCATCGAGACTGTAGTAGTCGGTCATGGTCCCAACCCTATCCCGTTGCTCCGACATGACCCGGGGTGTCTACGCTGAGGACATGTTCGGAAAGAAGAAGACCAGGGACGGCTATGACGAAGAGAAGGACCTGCGCGAGGGGAGATTCGTCGCCGCGGAGCAGACGAACCTCCCGCTCAATGACTTCATGACCCGTCTGCTCGCCCAGGAGCTGCCCCTCCTCGACAGCCGTGAACGCACCGAGGTCTACCGCCTGCTACGCCAGTACTCCGCCTCCGGCGGAAAAGTCATCACCAACCAGGACGAACTTCCGGCGGGGATCCGGGAGATCCTGGATCTCTGACACCTGGCCCTGAATCAACTCAACCCCGGACCGCAGTCCGGGGTTGGCGCATACCACCCTGTAGAAGGCGGGTTGTCTGCTCCAGATGTTAGGAGGAGAGCAGGCCCTCGACGAAGGCAGTCAGCTCAGCCCACAGGCCCGTGGCGGAGCCGGCAGCGACGTCGAATACACCCGAGACGAGGTTGGACAGGGAATCGATGATGCTGGAGGTCATGTGCAGATCCTTTCGTAGGGGAGCTCAGGGAACCCACTATGCGACGGGTTCCAGTACCCCACCGTGCCAAAAGATCGTGACCCCGGCAAGGTCAGAGGAAACTTCCCTCACTAGGGCGAAGGTTTCCGATAGCCCTCACCCGGAAGGACGGGCCCTAGAATCCACCGCGAGCACCAATAAGAAAAACCCCGGACCGAAGTCCGAGGTTTCAGTTTGGCCTCACCAGGCCATCGTCTTGCTTAGAAGAAGACGGAGGACAGGCCGCCGAAGCCGTCCTGCACGAGCTCGGTGAGGAAGTAGAAGGACAGCTGGATGAAGTTGAAGAGGTCGTTCAGCATGTTAATGCCTTTCGGTCGGTGTTGTCGAACAAACCGTTTGGCTTGTTCCTGCAACCATCATTGCAAATCCCGATCGAGCCAGCAACAGGAGGCGGGCGACACATAAAAGAAAATTTACTCAACCAGAAAAAGAATAGAGCCTCCGCCCGCTTGACCTGCAACTATTTGCCCCCCTCGACAAACGGGTTCGACAGAAACCCCCCCGCGACGAGCACCCCAATCTGGGGTTGAAGCATGCACTACACGACCAACCACTGCAGTCCCCCGGCGCGCGCATATTGAATTTTAAACTACATACAGGTAAAGAATAGGCGAGAATCAATCGAAAATCAACCGTCCGTTGTTACACACCGTCCAAAGAAACGTGGAGATTCTTCCGCAAAAGGTCTCTACCCACGAGACATTCTGGTACCCCATCAGGGATTGTTCCCATGCGGTTCTGGTCCGGAGGGGTTCTGTCGGGATTAGCGTTCCTCCACACCGACCACCCCTTTTCGCTCAACGGCGTCTGCTTCTCACCTGTGAAAGACGCCCCATCCACCGCGAAACCCCCGGATGGGGAACGCCCATGTCGGGGACCACCAGTACGCTGGGTTCCGCTCATCATTTCTGTCGAAAGAAGAATTCGAAAGATGGAACTTCAGACCACCACCCAGTCCCTCACCGGATGGGGCCGCACCGCCCCGTCGACGGCGCACGTCCTGGCGACGCCGGATGTCGAGAAGATCATCGCGGCCGTGACGCAGGTCGCCGACGACAACGCGGACAAGCCCATCCACCTGCGTCGCGGCGTCATCGCCCGCGGCATGGGACGCTCCTACGGCGACCCGGCGCAGAACGCCGGCGGGCTCGTCGTCGATATGCAGCCGCTGAACAAGATCCACTCCATCGACCCGGATTCGGCGATCGTGGACGTGGACGGCGGCGTGACCCTCGACCAGCTGATGAAAGCCGCGCTGCCCTACGGCCTGTGGGTCCCGGTGCTGCCGGGCACCCGCCAGGTGACCATCGGCGGCGCGATCGGCCCGGACATCCACGGCAAGAACCACCACTCCGCCGGCTCCTTCGGTGACCACGTGACTTCCATGGAACTACTGGTCGCCGACGGCCGTGTGCTCCACCTCGAACCGGAAGGCTCGGCCGACGACCCGGCCGGCACCCTGTTCTGGGCGACCGTGGGCGGCATGGGCCTGACCGGCATCATCCTGCGCGCCCGCATCCGCATGACCAAGACGGAGACCGCGTACTTCATCGCGGACGGCGACCTGACGCAGAACCTCGAGGAGACCATCGAGTTCCACGCGGACGGTTCGGAGAAGAACTACACCTACTCCTCCGCCTGGTTCGACGCGATCTCCCCGGAACCCAAGCTCGGCCGCGCGGCCATCTCCCGTGGTTCCCTGGCCACGCTGGACCAGCTCAAGGAGCTGTCGCCGAAGCTGGCGAAGGATCCGTTGAAGTTCAACGCGCCGCAGCTGGTGACCGTGCCGGACATCTTCCCCTCCTTCACCATGAACAAGCTGTCCATGATGGCCATCGGCGAGCTGTGGTGGCTGAAGTCCGGCGAGTATCAGAACCAGGTGCAGAACCTCACGCAGTTCTACCAGCCGCTGGACCTCATCGGCGAGTGGAACCGCGGCTACGGTTCCCGTGGTTTCCTGCAGTACCAGTTCGTGGTCCCGCGCGAGGCCACCGAGCCGTTCAAGGAGATCATCCGCGACATCCAGGGCTCGGGGCACTACTCCGCGCTGAACGTGTTCAAGCTCTTCGGCGAGGGCAACCGCGCCCCGCTGTCCTACCCCATGCCGGGCTGGAACGTCTGCGTCGACTTCCCCATCAAGAAGGGGCTGGGCGCGTTCCTCGACGACCTGGACCGCCGCGTCATGGAGTTCGGCGGCCGCCTGTACCTGGCCAAGGAGTCGCGCACCTCCGCCGAGAACTTCCACAAGATGTACCCGGGAATGGCGGGCTGGTTGAAGACCCGCAACGAGATCGACCCCACCGGCGTCTTCGCCTCCGACATGTCCCGCCGCCTCGAACTGAACTAGCACAGGAGTCACAGAAACAATGCTCAACGCAGTGGGCCAGGCCCAGAACATTCTGCTGCTCGGCGGCACCTCCGAGATCGGCCTCGGCATCGTCGCCGAGTTCCTCAAGCGCGGCCCCGCCCGCGTCACGCTGGCGGCACGCAAGGATTCCCCGCGGATCACCGCAGCCACGGACCAGATCATCGACGCCGGCGCCTCCGAGGTCGACGTCGTCGACTTCGACGCCACCGACTTCGAATCCCACCCGGCAGTCATCGACGCCGCCTTCTCCCACGGGGACGTCGACGTCGCCATTGTGGCGTTCGGCACCCTGGGCGACCAGGAGGCGCTGTGGCAGGACCAGACCGCCGCCGTCGCCTCCGCCCAGACCAACTACACCGGCCCCGTGTCGGTGGGCGTGCTGCTGGGACAGCGTTTCAAGGAACAGGGCCACGGCACGATCGTCGCCCTGTCCTCCGTCGCCGGGGTGCGCGTGCGCCGCTCCAACTTCGTCTACGGCGCCTCCAAGGCGGGCCTCGACGGCTTCTACACCCAGCTCGGCGAGGCGCTTCGCGGCACCGGCGCGAACGTGCTCGTGGTCCGCCCGGGACAGGTCCGCACCCGGATGTCCTCCGGCGGCAAGGAGGCCCCGCTGACCGTCGACGTCACCGAGGTCGCAGAGGCCACCGTCGACGGCGTCATGAAGGGCAGGGACATCATCTTCGTCCACCCGGCGTTCGAGGCCGTCGCCGCAGTGTTCAACGTGATCCCGCGAAAGATCTTCCGCAGGCTACCCTTTTAGGCATGCCAACGACCACCACCGAGGACTACACCACTGACCAGTTGAGCCGGCGCGGGACCCTGGTGGGCGTCGCCGCCGCCGGGGCTGCGGGAGCGGTGGTCACCCTCGCCGTCTGGCTGGTCCTCCGGATGACCAGCTGGCCGGCGTTCAACACGTCGAACATGACGTACGCGCTGTCGACCGCCGCGACTGTCGTCACGCTCGCGGCGGTAGGCGCCCTCACCGTCGCGTGGTTGCTCGACGAGCAGAAGCTGGCGCGGCGTCGGGAAGCGGGCGGCAGCGCCGGGATCAGTCGGCCCCGGTGGCGGGTGATCCTCACCTACCTCGTCTCCTATCTCTCCCCCGCGGCACTGGTCATCTCCACCACTGCGATCCCGCTGTCAGCGACACGCCTCTACCTGGACGGCATGCAGGTCGACCAGCAGTTCCGCACGCAGTTCCTCACCAGGATGGCCACCACGTGGGCGAACCAGGACATGAACTACATCGACCTGCCCAGCTACTACCCGCTGGGGTGGTTCTGGGGCGGCGGACGGCTCGCCGATCTCCTCGGTATCCCGGGGTGGGAGGTCTACCAACCGTGGGCGCTGATCTCCTTCGCGGTGGTCGGCTGCATGCTCGTCCCGGTGTGGCAGCGTCTGACCGGTTCCCTGCCCGTCGCGGTGGGAATCGCACTGGTCACGTTGTGCGTCACGCTGGTGATGGCCCCGGAGGAGCCCTACGGCGCGATCGTCGCGATGGGTGTCCCCGCGGCCACTGTCGTCGTCGGGCGGGCGCTGCTGGGCTCCTGGTACGCCACCGCGGCGATGGTGCTGTACCTGGGCATTTCCGCCACGTTCTACACCCTGTACACGGGTGTGGTGGCGCTGTCCGTGGTCGCTGTCGCAGCCCTCTTCGCGGGCCTCATCTACCGGACCTGGCGTCCGCTGCTCCATCTGGTGGTCATCGGCACCGGATCGATCCTCATCGCGTTGACCACCTGGGGGCCGTACCTGTGGTTGACCGTCACGGGGCACCCGACGGAGGGCAGCACCGCACCGAACTTCCTGCCCGTGGAAGGCACGCAGATCCCTGTGCCGTTCCTCTCGCTGTCGGTGGTGGGGCTGCTGTGTCTGGCCGGACTGATCTGGCTGGTGGTCCGCGCCACCGACCTGGACGCCCGCAGCATGGGTCTGGCACTGGCGGGGTTCTACCTGTGGGCGGTCGCGTCCATGGTGTTCACGCTGGCCGGGACGACGCTGCTGGGCTTCCGCATCGAGGTCCTCATCGTCCTCCAGTTGGCCACCGCCGGTGTGCTCGCGCTCGCGGAACTGCGCCTGATCGGGGTGGAGTCTCTGTATCCCGACCGCCTCAACGCACGCAGCCGCCGCTACGTCACGGTGCTCATGGTCATCATCCTCAGCGGCGGCGGCCTGCTCTACGCCCAGCAGATCCCGGTGGAGAACCAGCGCGCCATCGACCACGCGTACTCCGACACCGACGGGTACGGCGAACGCGCCGACCGCTTCACCGCCGACGTCAGCCGGTACTACGGGGAGATCGACGCTGAGATCCGCTCCCACGGCCACGAGCCCTCGGACACCGTCGTGTACACCGACGAACTCAACTTCCTCGCCTTCCACCCCTACTTCGGGTTTCAGGCGTTCACCAGCCACTACGCCAACCCCCTGGGCGAGTTCACGGCGCGCAACGACACCATCGACGACTGGGCCACCGGGTCCTGGGACGACCTGTCCGACCCGGAGGACTTCGACGACGCGCTGACGGGCACCCCGTGGCGCGGCCCGGACGTGTTCCTCCTCCGCGGCGAAGTGGACGCAATCGCAGACGAGGACCAGAAATCGGGGTGGAAGTCCCACCTCGCCGAAGACATCTACCCGAACAACCCGAACGTCCGCTACCGCATCATCGACTTCAACCCGGAGGTGTTCCGGTCGGATATGTGGAATACCTCCCAGATCGGCCCCTTCGTGGTGGCAACCCGGGTAAAGAACCCGGCCTGACGTAGACTTCCCTTCTGTGTCTGAAACTGCCGTGTCTAACCGTGAGACGTCCCCAGCCGCCCCCCGTGGCCGGGACACCGCCCCGGAATGGCTGAAGAACGTCGCGATCATCTCCGGCCTGCTCGGGTTCGTGCTCTTCCTGCTGACGCCATTCCTGCCGGTCAACCAGACCCAGTCGTCCTTTTCGTGGCCGCAGGGTGACAGCCTCAACTCGGTCAACGCGCCGCTGGTGTCCTACGCCCCCGAGCGCATCGACGTCGAGCTCCCCGTCGCCGAAGCCGTCGACGGCCTGCGGGGCGGTCAGTCCCTCCTGCTGTCGACGCTGCCCGCCGACTCCACCGACGCCACCTCCCGCGGCATGTTCGTCCGCTCCTTCGACGGCGGCCTGGACGTGGTCGTCCGCGACCAGGTCCCCCTCGAGCTCACCGCGGATGAGGTCGCGGAGCTTCCCGACGACGCCGTGCTCACCGTCTCCTCCACCGGGGACGAGACGGTCGCCGAGATCCCGGGCGAGCGCGACGCCGAGGGCGAGGAGCTCAGGGGCGTGATCGACGAGGACGTCCGCCCCCAGGTCACCGGCATTTACACCGAGATCGAGGACACTGACGGCAACCTCGCCTCGCTCACCGACGCCGGTCTGAGCGCCGACGTCGAGATCAACTCCCGCTTCACCTCCGCCCCCTCCGCCCTGAAGTACACCGCCATGTTCGGCGGCCTGGCCGCCCTCCTGGTGGCACTGTGGGCGCTGCACCGGATGGACCGCCTGGACGGGCGGACGTCGCGGCGCTTCCTGCCCGCCGGCTGGTGGCGGCTGCGCCCCCTCGACGGCATCGTCAGCTTCGTCCTGGTCTACTGGCACATCTTCGGCGCCAACACCTCCGACGACGGTTTCATCCTCACCATGGCGCGGGTCTCCGAAAACGCGGGCTACATGGCGAACTACTACCGCTGGTTCGGCGTGCCCGAGTCACCCTTCGGTTCCCCGTTCTACGACATGCTGGCCCTGTTCACCCAGGTGTCCACCGCCTCGGTGTGGATGCGCGTGCCGGCGCTGCTCTCCGGGCTCATCATCTGGTTCGTCCTCTCGCGGGAGATCATCCCCCGCCTCGGCGCGCGTATCGACGGCCGCAAGGTCGCCCACTGGACCGCCGCCATGGTGTTCCTCGCCTTCTGGCTGCCCTACAACAACGGCACCCGCCCCGAGCCGATCATCGCCATGGCCGCGCTGCTCACCTGGGCATCCTTCGAACGCTCCATCGCCACCTCCCGTCTGCTGCCCGCCGCCATCGGCGTGATCATCGCCACGCTGGCCCTCGGCGCCGGCCCCACCGGCCTCATGGCCGTGGCCGCCCTGCTGGCCTCGCTGTCCAGTCTCATCCGCATCGTCAACCGGCGGCTGCCGCTGCTGGGTGCGGGCGCGGGGGCGTCGAGAAGCACGATCTTCAAGGCCGTGGCCGCGATGGTCGCCCCCTTCCTCGCCTCCGGCACCGCCATCCTCATCGGCGTTTTCGGCGACCAGACTCTGGCCTCCGTGATGGAGTCCATCCGGGTGCGCTCCGCCAAGGGTCCGGCCATGAACTGGTACGAGGAGTGGGCGCGCTACCAGACGCTCATGGAGCAGACCGTCGACGGTTCGCTCACCCGCCGCTTCGTCGTGCTGATGCTGTTCCTCTGCCTGGCCATCGTCATCGCCGCCATCCTGCGGCAGGGGCGGGTGCCGGGCGCCGCGAAGGACCCGTCCATGCGTCTGGTGCTGATCATCTTCGGCACCATGTTCTTCATGATGTTCACGCCGACCAAGTGGACCCACCACTTCGGTGTCTACGCCGGCATCGCCGGAGCCCTCGCGGCCTTGGCTGCGGTGTCGCTGAGCCACCTGGCGCTGCGCTCGACCCGCGCCCGCACCCTCATGATCGGCGCGGTGATCTTCCTCCTGGCGATCTCCCTGTCCGGCATCAACGGCTGGTGGTACATCTCCAGTTTCGGCATCCCGTGGTTCGACAAGACCGTGCAGTTCCGCGGCTTCGAGGCCTCCACCCTCGTGCTGTTCATCGCCCTGGCGGTCCTGCTCCTGGGCACTCTCCAGTCCTTCGTCGGCGACGTGCGCACCGCCCGCGCCGAACAACAGGGCACCCTCGACGAACTCGAGGCTGAGGAGGCCCGCAAACGATCCCGTTGGGTCGGCGTCGCCTCCGCCCCCATCGCCGTGGCCAGCGCCCTGATCGTGCTGTTCTCCATGGCGTCCTTCGCCAAGGCCTTCGTCTCCCAGGCGCCGGCCTACTCCATCGGCATGGGCAACCTGCGCTCCCTGACCGGAGACACCTGCAGCCTGGCCAACGACGCCCTCGTGGAGACCAACTCCAACGACTCCTTCCTCTCCCCCGTCGGCGGCGTGGAACTGGGCGATTCCCTCGAATCCGAGGACAACCGCGGCTTCGAGGCCAACAACGTCCCGCCGTCGATCAGCCAGGACGCCGTCTCCACCGCGTCGGTCGGCGCCATCGCCGACTCCGACAACGCCGGCGGCTCCGAGGAGGCCACCGGCCAGGAGACCGGCAACACCGGCGGCGTGCGCGCCGACGTCGGGGTCAACGGCTCCAGCGCCCGCCTGCCCTTCGACCTCGACTACACGCAGGTCCCGGTCGTCGGCTCCTGGACCTCGGGCCCGCAGTACCCCGCCAGCATCACCACCAGCTGGTACGAACTGCCCGAGCGCAGCGAGGAGGCCCCCCTCATCGTCGTCTCCGCCGCGGGCCGCATCGAGCACCACGACATCAACGGCGTCCTCCACGACGGCCAGGATCTGACCCTCGAGTACGGCACCCTCGGCGCGGACGGGGAGGTGGGCAACGTCGGCGAGACAGAACTGCTGGACATCGGCCCCCAGCCCTCCTGGCGCAACCTCCGACTGCCCGTCGAGGCCCTGCCCGAGGAGGCCGACGTCATCCGCATCACCGCGACCGACCTCAGCCTCGACCCCGAGCAGTGGCTCGCCTTCACCCCGCCGCGCGTGCCCGCTCTCGACTCGCTGCACAATGTCATCGGGTCGGAGCAGCCTGGGCTGCTCGACTGGTCGGTGGCGCTGCAGTTCCCCTGCCAGCGCACCTTCGACCACTTCGCCGGCGTCGCGGAGATCCCCGAGTTCCGCATCTCCCCCGACCACCCGGGCAAGTCGACGCTCACGCCCTTCCAGGACTACGACGGCGGCGGCGTCATGGGCACCGCCGAGGCAGTGAACTTCTCCTACGAGCTGCCCAGCTACACCCGCCAGGACTGGCACCGCGACTGGGGATCCATCGAGATCTACCAGCCGCGCACCAACTCCGCCGGGGCATCCCCGGACAACGCCGAGATCGACTACGAGCTCATCCAGCGTTCGGGCTGGTGGAAGCCCTCGGAGATGAACATCAACACGGGCGGGTAATTCCCCGAACGAGGTGCAGACAGTTCGAACCCCCTCAAAGCCCGGGAATCACTTCCCGCCGGTCCTTGAGGGGGTTCGAGCCTTCCACCTCAGAAGTCTCAGACCCCCAGCGGCCGGTCCGAGGGGGTCACCGCGGCGGGAAGCGCGGTCTCGCCCATGAGGTCGGCGTCCACGGCTGCGGCGGCGGCGCGGCCTTCGGCGATGGCCCAGACGATGAGCGACTGCCCCCGTCCGTTGTCGCCGGCGACGTAGACGCCGGGGACGGTGGAGCGGTAGGACTGGTCGCGCACGATGCGCCCGCGGTCGTCGATCTCCACGCCCAGTTCGGCGTGGAGGCCGTCGCGGGACGCGCCGACGAAGCCCAGGGCGATGAGGACCAGGTCGGCCTCGACCTCGAAATCGGTGCCCTTCACGGGGACGCGGCGGCCGTCGATGACTTTGACCTCGTTGCCGTGGATCATGGTGACGCGGCCGTCCCCGCCGGAGAAGGCGACGGTGTTGACGGAGAACATCCGGTCGCCCAGCGTGGAGCCCACGCCCCGGGAGGCCAACCCGAGGGCGACGATCTCGTCGGCGGACTCGTCGCCCGTGATGATGTACTCGCCCTCCTCGTGCGCGGTGGCCTGCCGCCACATCAGCGGGTTCATCGGCCAGGGGGTGGAGGCCGCGCGCTGGCGGGGGGCGCGGGGGCGGATGTCGAACTGGGTGACGCTGGCCGCTCCCTGCCGCAAGGCGGTGCCGAAGCAGTCGGTGCCGGTGTCGCCGCCGCCGATGATCACGACACGCTTGCCGCGGGCATCGATGGGCGGGGTGTCCGAGGAGGCCAGGGGGAGGTACTCCATGGCCTGGTGGATGCCCGCCAGCTCGCGGCCCGGGACGGGCAGCTCGCGGGGGACGGGGGTGCCGGTGGCGAGGACGACGGCGTCGAAAAGCGAGAGGTCGGCGGCGGTGGGCGACGCGCCCGTGCGGAAGACGGTTCCCTCGGCGCGCATCTGGTCGAGGCGGCGGTCGATGAAGCGGGACTCCATCTTGTACTCGGGGACGCCGTAGCGCATGAGGCCGCCGGGCCGCTCGTCGCGTTCGAAGACGGTGACCGCGTGTCCGGCGCGCGTGAGCTGCTGCGCGGCGGCCAGGCCGGCGGGGCCGGAACCGACGACGGCGACGGACATGCCGGTGCTGAAGCTGGGCACGGTCGGGACGTCCCAGCCCTCCTCGAAGCCGCGTTCGGCGATGGCGAGCTCGATGTCCTTGATGGCCACGGCGTCGTCGTTGATGCCGAGCACGCAGGCGCCCTCGCAGGGGGCGGGGCACACGCGGCCGGTGAACTCGGGGAAGTTGTTGGTGGCGTGGAGGCGGTCCCACGCCTCCTTCCACCGGTCCTGGCGGACGAGGTCGTTCCATTCGGGGATGATGTTGCCGAGCGGGCAGCCGGCGTGGCAGAAAGGCACGCCGCAGTCCATGCAGCGGGTGGACTGCGCGGTGTGCTGCCCGGGGGCGGCGTGGTCGTGCACCTCGCGCCAGTCGAGCAGGCGCAGCGGGACGGGCCGGTGGGCGGGTTCGGTGCGGCTGTGGGTGCGGAAGCCGTGCGGGTCAGCCATGGTGGGCAACCTCCTTGGTGTGGATGAGAACGCGCTTGTAGTCGCGCGGCATGACCTTGACCAGGTCGAGGGCCTGCCAGGGGGTGGTGGAACCGGTGAGCCGGCGGTGGCGGTCGATGATCTCCTCGAGGAAGGCGACGTCGTTGCCGTCGAGCTTCTCGACGTCCACCAGGCCCGGGTTGATCCTGCGGTCGAGGTCGCCGACGGGGGCGAGGTAGGCGATGCCGCCGGACATTCCGGCGCCGAAGTTGTCGCCGACCTCGCCGAGGACGACGACGCGGCCGCCGGTCATGTACTCGCAGCCGTGGTTGCCGATGCCCTCGACGACGGCGGTGGCGCCGGAGTTGCGCACGCAGAAGCGCTCGCCCACGCCGCCGCGGATGAAGATCTCGCCGCTGGTGGCGCCGAAACCGATGACGTTGCCGGCGATGATGTCGGGGTTCTCGCCGGTGAGCTGGGGCGGGGCCTCCGGGTGGGGGCGGAGGACGACCCGGCCGCCGGACAGGCCCTTGGCCACGAAGTCGTTGGCGTCGCCGACGAGGTCGAGGGTGAGCCCGGCGGGGAGGAAGGCACCGGCGGAGTTGCCGGCGGAACCGGTGAGTGTGACGCGGACGGTATCCCCGGGCAGGCCGGCGCCGCCGGTCAGGCGGGTGATGCGGGAACCGGTGAGGGTGCCCACGGTCCGGTCGACGTTGCGGATCGGGTAGGCGAGGTCAATGCGGGAGCGGGCTCCGGCGGCCGCCGATTCAATGGTGGCGGCGGCGTCGGCGAGCAGCCGCTCGTCGAGGACCCCCGCGAGCCCGGTCTCCTGCCGGGTGGTGCAGCGCGGGGACTGGCCGGGGAAGAAGGGGGACTCCGGGGTGTGCAGGAGCGGGGAGAGGTCGAGCCGGGCGGCGCGGGGGTGGGTGGCGGTGAAGGCGTCGTCGGTGCGCTGGCGCAGGACCTGGGACTGGCCGACGGCCTCGTCGATGCTGCGGAAGCCCAACTCGGCGAGGTACTCCCGGATCTCCTCGGCGAGGAACGTGAAGAAGTTGACCACGTGCTCGGCCCGCCCGGTGAACTTGGCCCGCAGGTCCGGGTTCTGGGTGGCGATGCCCACGGGGCAGGTGTCCAGGTGGCAGACGCGCATCATGATGCAGCCCTCGACGACCAGCGGGGCGGTGGCGAACCCGAACTCCTCCGCGCCGAGGAGGGCGGCGACGACGACGTCGCGGCCGGTTTTGAGCTGGCCGTCGCACTGCACGCGGACGCGGTCGCGCAGGCCGTTGAGCAGCAGCGTCTGCTGGGTCTCCGCGAGCCCGAGCTCCCAGGGGCCGCCGGCGTGCTTGAGGCTGGTCAGCGGGGAGGCGCCGGTGCCACCGTCGTGGCCGGAGATGAGGATGACGTCGGCGTGCGCCTTGGCCACGCCCGCGGCGACCGTGCCCACGCCCTGCTCGGCGACCAGTTTCACGTGGATCCGGGCGTCCGGGTTGGCGTTGCGCAGGTCGAAGATGAGCTGGGCGAGGTCCTCGATGGAGTAGATGTCGTGGTGCGGCGGCGGGGAGATGAGCCCGACGCCGGGCGTGGTGATGCGGACCTCGGCGATCCAGGGGTAGACCTTCTCCGGCGGCAGCTGCCCGCCCTCGCCGGGCTTGGCGCCCTGGGCCATCTTGATCTGGATGTCGGTGCAGTTGTTGAGGTAGTGGCTGGTCACGCCGAAGCGGCCGGAGGCGACCTGCTTGATGGCGGAGCGCTTCCAGTCGCCGTCAGGGCCGGGTTCGAAGCGGGCCGGGTCCTCGCCGCCCTCGCCGGAGTTGGACATGCCGCCGAGACGGTTCATGGCGACGGCCAGAGTCTCGTGCGCCTCGGCCGAGATGGAGCCGTAGGACATCGCTCCCGTCGAGAAGCGCTTGACGATGGCGCTCACCGGCTCGACCTCCTCAAGCGGCACGGGCGGGCGGTCGGGGGTGAACTCGAGCATGCCGCGCAGGGTGGCCAGGCGTTCCGACTGCTCGTCCACGGAGCGGGTGTAGTCGCGGAAGATGGCGTACTGCCCGGTACGGGTGGCGTGCTGCAGCTTGAAGATGGTCTCCGGGTTGAACAGGTGGTACTCGCCTTCGCGGCGCCACTTGTACTCGCCGCCCAGGTCGAGCTTGCGGTGGGCGAGTTCCTCGGGCCGGGGCAGGAACGCGGAGCGGTGCCGAGCCTCGACGTCGGCGGCCAGCTCCTCCAGCCCCACGCCGGAGATCGGCGAGGCGACGCCGCCGAAGTAGGTGTCCAGCAGGTCGCGGGACAGGCCGGTGACATCGGCGAGCTGCGCGCCGCGGTAGGAGGCCACGGTGGAGATGCCCATCTTCGACATCACCTTGAGCACGCCGGAAGCGGCGGCAGCGACGTAGTTGGTGCAGGCCTCGTCCAGGCTCATCTCCTCGAGCTGGCCGGCGGTGCGCAGTTCGTCGATGGTCTCGAAGGCCATGTACGGGTTGATGGCGTCGGCGCCGAAGGCCACGAGCATGGCCAGGTGGTGGACCTCGCGGGCGTCGCCGGACTCGATGATCAGCGAGGCCCGCGTGCGGGTCCGCTCGGCCACCAGGTGCTGGTGCACGGCCGAGGTGAGCAGGAGGGAGGGGATCGGGGCGAAGCGTTCGTCGGAGTCGCGGTCGGAGAGCACGATGATGCTCGCCCCGGCCTTGACGGCCGCGCGCACCTCGCGCAAGACCCGGGTGATCGCCTCGCGCATGCCGGCGCCGTGGTGGGCGACCGGGTACAGGCCGGAGATGACCTCCGCGTGGAAGCCCGGCCATTCGCCCTGGTCGTCGGCGTGGACGAGGGTGGCCAGGTGGTGGTTGTCGATGACCGGGGAGTCGATGCGGATGCGGCGCGCGGCCTCGGCCGTCGGGTTGAGCACGTCGGACTGGGCGCCCAGCAGGGTGACCATGGAGGTGACGGGCTTCTCGCGGATGGCGTCGAGCGGCGGGTTGGTCACCTGGGCGAAGCGCTGGGAGAAGAAGTCGTAGAGCATGCGCGGGCGGGCGGACAGCGCGGCGATGGGGGTGTCGGAGCCCATGGAACCGATGGCCTCGGCCGAGTTGCGCGCCATCGGGGCGATGATGAGCTCGACGTCCTCCTCGGTGATGCCGAAGACGCGCTGGCGCAGCACCGCCCGCTCATGGGGCATGTACTCGTAGCGGGTCTGCGGCAGGCCGTCGAGCGGGACGAAGTTCCCGCTGATCCACTCGCCGTAGGGGGCGGTGGAGGCCAGGCGCTCCTTGATCTCCGCGTCCTCGACGATCCGGCCCTCGGCGGTGTCGACGAGGAACATCTTCCCCGGCTGCACACGGGTCCGCTTGATCACGTCGGCGGGTTCGACCGCCACGACGCCGGCCTCGGAGGCCATGATGACGGTGTCGTCGGCGGTGATCCACACGCGGCCCGGGCGCAGGCCGTTGCGGTCCAGGACGGCGCCGATGAGCGTGCCGTCGGTGAAGGCGACCGCCGCCGGGCCGTCCCAGGGCTCCATGAGGCAGGAGTGGTACTCGTAGAAGTCGCGCAGCTCAGGGTCGATGGTGGGGTTCTGCTCCCAGGCCTGCGGGATCATCATGGCCACGGCGTGCGGGAGGGAGTAGCCGCCGAGGTGGAGGAGCTCGAGGGCCTCGTCGAAGCGCCCCGTGTCCGAACCCGTGGGGGTGCAGACGGGCAGGACCCGCTCGAGGCTGCCCAGCTCCGCGGAGTCGATGAGCGCCTCGCGGGCGCGCATCCAGTTCTCGTTGCCGGTGACGGTGTTGATCTCGCCGTTGTGGGCGACCAGCCGGTAGGGGTGCGCCAGCGGCCAGGAGGGGAAGGTGTTGGTGGAGAAACGCGAGTGCACCAGAGCCATGGCCGATTCAAGGCGCGGGTCACGCAGGTCGGTGTAGAAGGTGGAGAGCTGCGGGGTGGTGAGCATGCCCTTGTAGATGATGGTCCGGGCGCTCAGCGAGGGGAAGTAGACGGTGTCCGCGCCGTTCCTGGAGCCCAGCTCACGCTCGCAGCGCTTGCGCACGAAGAACATCGCCCGGTCCAGGTCAATGCCCTCCCGGCCGTCGGCGGTGAGGAAGATCTGGTGGAAGGAGGGCATGGCGGCCAGCGCCATGGAGCCCAGCCCGGCGGGGTCGACGGGGACTTCGCGCCAGCCGAGGACGGTCGCGCCCTCCCCCACGGCGATGGCCTCGATCTCGCGCCGGGCGTCCAGCCAGGCCATGCGGGCGGCGGGCAGGAAGGCGATGCCGGTGGCGTAGGCGCCCGGCGCGGGCAGCTCGAAGTCGACGACCCCGCGGTAGAAGCCGTCCGGGATCTGCAGCAGGATGCCGGTGCCGTCGCCGGTGTCGGCCTCGGCGCCCGCGGCTCCGCGGTGGTCGATGTTGGCCAGGATCTGCAGGCCCTGGTCGACGATGCTTCTCGACGCCCGCCCGTGCAGATCAGCGACGAAGCCGACGCCGCAGGCGTCGTGTTCGTGGGCCGGGTTGTAGAGCCCTTCTCGGTGCATGGTTGACTCCTCGCAGTTATCTGTCTGTCGATCTACAGAAAACTACATCTAAGCCTGTCGCGCAATAGGTAATAGGGTCGAGTGAGAGATTTCACTGCGTCCCGGGGGCTACGATTGACCTGGACGGCCCAGCCCCACGCTCCCCCTGCGCCAGGTGCCGGCCACCGGGAAAGGAAGCGGAATGTCTTTTCAGGAAGCAATGGAGACCACCGGCAAGATCGTCGATGTCGCCGGGGTCGCGGCCATCGTCGTAGGCATCCTCGCGGCGAGCCTCATCGCCGCCGGAGCGATGCTGCGCAGGCGGCGAGACCAGGACATCTACCACCGCTACCGCCAGCGGCTGGGGCGCTCCATCCTCCTCGGCCTGGAACTGCTCGTCGCCGCCGACATCATCCGCACCGTGGCCATCACCCCCACTTTCCAGTCCGTGGGGGTCCTGGGCCTGATCGTGGTCATCCGGACCTTCCTCAGCTTCTCCCTGGAGCTGGAGATCACCGGCCGCTGGCCCTGGCAGAAGGAACCGAAGGCGGCCGCCGCCTGAGCGCCGGCGCGGCGTCAGTCCGGCAGGTTCGGCTGGAACTCCAGACCTTCCGCCGCGACGATCCGGACCGGACCGGCGAAGTCCGCGCCCTCCACATCCGCGCCCTTCTGCCGGATGTGGACCACCCCCTTTTCCCGCAACTCCACGGTGACCTCCCGCACGGCCGGCATGAGATCCCGCCACTGCTCTCCCCCGACCGCCCGGGCGACCTCGCTGGGGCAGAAGGAGCCTTCCCCGCGGGCCCGCGCGAAAGTTCTCACCGCCGCCGCGATCCGGTCCCTGCGCCCCTCCGCGGTGGGCTCCCACCACGGGTCGCCGCGCTCGCCGAGGGCCACCTTCGCATCGTGCACCATCACGCGGGCGGCGTCCTGGTGCGTGCGGACCATCCGCCGCCCGGTCATCAGTGCGGAGACCAGCTCGGCGCGCAGCGCCTCGGGGATCGAGGGATCGGACGCGCGCCACCGCCGGCCTTTGACAACGATGTAGCGGCCGTCGTCCGTGCGCTCCACGCCGTCTCCGCTCATGCGTCTGCCACCTGGCGCACCGACGTCACCGGCACCGGCGTGAAAGCGTAGGACCGGTCCGCCCGGCAGGCCCTGTGCGCGCGGATCCAGACGACGATGAACACGGGGTACATCACGAGGGAGACCACGATGTAGTTGGCGATCATCATCCAGCCCTCCGGGTAGAGCAGGTTCCACGCGAAGTGCAGGGCGAAGGCCACGAACAGCCAGCCGGCGGCGGTGCGCAGGCGCCAGGCCGTGGAACGTGCGGCCGCGAACACCGCCAGGCCCAGACCCCAGCCCGCGACCGCGGAGAAGACGATGTGCAGCCCCGGACCGGCGAAGATGCGGGCCCCCCACATCTCCAGGGTGCCGGCGACGTCCGTGTTCGGGTCGAGGATGGCCCCGAAACTGCCGTACATGGCGTTTTCGACGACCTCGAAGCCGAGGCCGACCACCGCGCCCGTCACCAGACCGTGCCACGGCCGGTTGAGCGCACGGAAGCTGAAGAGGATCACGCCCACGCCCAGCACCTTGGCGATCTCCTCCGGGTACGCCCCGCCCAGCGACGCCGAGATCAGCCGCAGGCCCAGCCGGTCGGTGATCGCCAGGACGGGGAGGCCGCCGAGCATCACCAGCAGGAAGCTGACCCCGCCGCCCCACAACAGCGAGGCCGCCACCCACCGCCACCCGGCGCCGCCGCGCTCAGGCCACATGGGCGAACGGCTCAACAGCCACAGCACGAAGGCGACGTAGAGCACCGAGAACAGCACACCCAACGAGGCGCCCACCCAGGACACCAGGAAGTTGACGCCGGAGAAATACAGGAGGACGGGGGCGCCCAGGATCAGACACAGCACCAGGCTCACACGGAAGAGGCGGCTCATCAGACACTCACCTTCGTCATCTCGAGGGGCTCGAAGGGGATGGGGATCCACCCGTCCCCCTCGAAGGTGGGGGTGACGATCGCCTCCCGGACAATCTCCGGCAGACCCTGCCCCGTGAACTTCTCCCACACCAGGTCGGCGAGGGGGACCACCTGCTCCCCGGGGCCGGTGAGCACCGCGATCATCGTGAGGCCCTCCTGCTCCCCCGAGCCTTCCAGGGACATGCCGACGGAGGCCGTCGGGGCGTCGATGAGCATGCGCGCGTCACCCTCACGGAGGATCTCGGCGCCCGTCGGCGCGAGGCCGGAGGATGCCGCCCGCATCATGCGCCGCAGCGTGCGGTCCGGATCGGCCCCGCCTTCGACGATCATCGTCTGCAGGGAGACGGAGCCGCAGGTCCACCCCTCCACCAGCAGGTCCGAGCCGGGGCTGCACGACAGATCCAGCGGGATCGACCAGCTGTAGCCGGTCATGCCGAGGCGGACGTCGGAGGAGACGGCCCTCGTCGGCACGAGCGGCAGCAGCGCGGCGGGCAACAGCAGGACAACGGCGGTCACCCCGAACAGCGACCACCACCATCGGCGGTCCGTGGCCGGCTGGAGGCGATAGGAACTCATGGCTCACAGACTATCGGGGATGTGCTCGCCTAGAGTTGGGTGCATGAATGACCTCTACGCCTACGTCAACGGCCCCTGGCTCGCCACCCACGTGATCCCCGAGGATCGCGGCGTCGACGGCACCTTCCACAAGCTGCGCGACGACGCCGAAGCCGACGTCCACGACATCGTCGAGACCGACACCGGCCGGGCAGGAACCCTGTTCTCCTCCTTCATGGACGTCGACGGCGTCAACGCCGCCGGCATGGGCCCCCTCGACGCCGACCTCGATCTGCTCAGCGTCCGCGACGTCGAGGAGTTCGCAGCCCGGCTCGGCGAGCTCGAGCGCCTCGGCGTCGCCGCCCCGCTCACCTTCTGGGTGGAGAAGGACTCCGACTCGGAGGACGCCGTCGCCTACCTCATCCAGTCCGGCCTCGGCCTGCCCGACGAGGCCTACTACCGCGAAGCGCAGCACGCCTCCACCGTCACCGCTTATCGACGCCACGTCGCCGACATGCTCCAGTTCCTCGACCCCGCCCGCCTCTTCGGTCTGACCCCCGAGATCGCCGCCGAGCGCATCGTTGCCCTGGAGACCGAGATCGCCGCCGGCCACTGGGACGTGGTGACCACCCGCGACGCCGTGAAGACCTACAACCCGACCGAGTTCCCCGCCCTGCCCGGCATCATCCGGACCCTGCTCACCGCCACCGGCCTGCCCACCCGGCGGGTCGTCTCCATGATGCCCCCGTACGTCGACCACCTCACCGGCCTGCTCACCGACGACCGTCTCGCCGACTGGCAGCTCTGGGCCACCTGGCACATCCTCCGCTCCCGCGCCGGCGTGCTGCCCGAGGAGGTCGGGGCGAAGAACTTCGAGTTCTACGGCACCCGGCTCTCCGGCGCCACCCAGCAGCGCGACCGGTGGAAGCGTGGTGTCGGCCTGGTCGAGTCCCTGGTCGGCCAGGAGGTGGGGAAGGTCTTCGTGGACCGGCACTTCCCCGCGTCGTCGAAGGAAGAGATGCTCGAACTCGTCGCCTACCTGGTGGAGGCGTACCGCGAGCGGATCACCGACCTGCCGTGGATGACCGAGGCGACCCGCGGCCGCGCCCTGGAGAAACTGGGCCAGTTCAAGGCGAAGATCGGCTACCCCGACGTGTGGCGCTCCTACGAGGGTCTCTCCTTCGGCGCCGACGGTGCCTCGCTCCTGGACAACGTGCGCGTCGGCTCCGCCTTCCTCCAGGACTACGAGCTGAAGAAGATCGGCAAGCCGGCGGACCGGGAGGAGTGGTTCACCACCCCGCAGACCGTCAACGCCTTCTACAACCCCGTGGTCAACGACATCACCTTCCCCGCCGCCATCCTCCGCCCGCCCTTCTACTCCCCCGAGATGGACGCCGCCGAGAACTTCGGCGCCATCGGCGCCGTCATCGGCCACGAGATCGGCCACGGCTTCGACGATCAGGGCTCGCAGTACGACGGCCACGGCAACCTGCAGTCCTGGTGGACCGACGAGGACCGCGCCGCCTTCACCCGTCTGACCGACAACCTCGTCGCCCAGTTCAACGGCCTCATCCCCTCCGTGCTCCGTGACGCCGACATCGAATCCGAAGGCGTCAACGGCGAATTCACCCTGGGCGAGAACATCGGCGACCTCGGCGGACTCGGCATCGCGGTGGTCGCCTACCGGAAGTACCTCGAGGACCTCGGCATGAGCTTCGAAACCTCCCCGATACTGCCCTTCGAGGCGGAAGGCGCGGAGCCCGCGCTCGCGGAACGTGAGTTCACCGGGCTGCAGCGCCTCTTCCTCTCGTGGGCCCGGGTGTGGCGCACCGCCATCCGCCCGGAGCAGGCGCAGCAGTACCTGGCGATCGACCCCCACTCCCCCGCCGAGTTCCGCTGCAACGTCATCGCCGCGAACGTCGACGAATTCTACGGGGCGTTCCCCGACATCACGGAAAACTCCCCCATGTGGATCAAGCCGGAGGACCGGGTGACCATCTGGTAGCAAAGTTGTTCTGATGCAGGGGGTTGGCAGGGCGGCCCGGCTGAGATGACGGCCACCTCTTCCCGCCCGGCTTTCGGGGATGTCGCCGACTCCTTCGCGTGGCTGGCCGAGCGGTCCCGGGCCGAAGCCGGACGGGCGGGATATCAGGAAGTTATCCCAGCGGGCCGCCACCCGCTGCGGGGGTGGGGTCGGTGCTGTCGCGCGTCACGGCGCAGGACGTGGAGTCGTGGTCGGCGGGATCGAGGTTTCCCGTTCACACCGGCGACACGCTGAACCTGGTGGATGTGTTGAGGTAGGGGGCCGGAGGACCTGGTCAACCGGATGCCGGTGCGCCCGCCGCATCACGCGGGTCAGGGTGAACCGCTGCGGTTCAACGGCACCCACGCCCAAAACCGGCCCGCCGAAGCAAGAACCGGAAACAGACCGGACAAGGAACCGGCACCGGCATGACCGGGCGGCGGGTTAGGTCCGCAGGCTCAGTTCAGCCAGAACGCGCTGCTTCTCGGGCATGGACGGGAGCCAGCCGATGAGGTGGAGGCGCGCGGTGTTGGCGTCGACGCCCGTGCTGTTCAGGCGCCGCAACAGGTGCGGAAGAATCAGCTGGAAGGAACGGACATTACCGTCGATATTGACTGTGCCGACGGCACGCTGGCGGGTGACCTCGAAAAGCTCGACGTCCCGGACATCCACCTTGCCCTCGGAACCGGACCCGCGGATGTCCAGTGCGGCCGGGACGCCGTCGGAGCGGGTCGCGCCGTCGTCGCCCTCCAGGATGGTGCGGATGAACTGGGCCACGGCTACCGGGTCGCCCAGGGCGTTGGACACCCAACGGCGGCCGAGCACGCTGTGCTCCATGTCAGTGAGGGTGCACTCGGGGTCGATCTCCTCCGGCCGGTAGGTCAGGGGGAGCTGGACGGTGCGCCCGTCCAGATCTGAGCCCACGAGCACCTCAATACCGACGACATCGTCCGGGTCCACCAGCCGGTAGGAACCGAAGAGGGTCACGATCCCCGCGTACCGGCCCGCGATATCCTCTTTCTTCGGGCTGAGTTCCGCATCGTAGATGAGTGCTTCGCCGCTCATGGTTATGCTCCTGCCTGAGGTGTCCGTGTTTGCCCCTAGAGTAGCCCGATTGAACCGGGAACGTGTCCGGGCCGAGGCAACTAGGCTGGTCGCCATGACCGACACTCCCGACCAGAACAGCCCCACCCCCGAGCAGCTGAAGGAAGAGCAGTTCCGCGCCGAGTTCCAGGTCGGCGGCGTCGACCGGGACATGCCCGCGGAAGACCAGCTGGAGCAGCTCTACTCCTACCTCGACGCGCACTACGAGACCCCCGATTTCACCCCGCCGTGGAAGGGCGGGGCGGGCGATCCGGACCCCGCGGACAACTACATCGCCCGCCTGCCGGACCGGATCACCCACACAGCGATGCTCATGCTCGGCTCCGGACTCGATCATTCGATGCCGGGCGTGGTGTGGGCGGAGGGCATCGAGATCGAGGAGGTCCCCGAGGTAGGCGGCCGGATGTTCACCCCCAGCGAGCCGACCGGCGCCTGGGCACTCAGCTTCCATTCCGGCGGGTGGTGGCGCGGTTCGGGCAACGCCCTGGAGATGTCGTGGCGTCCAGAGGTCGCCGCCGCCGCGCAGAGGTCCGGCACCATCATCCTGGACCTGGATTACCCGCTCGCGCCGCAGAACACCCTGGCCGAGATCAACGAACTGGTGCGGAAGGCCGCGGGAATCGCGCAGCACCACAACGCGACGTCGCTCACCGGCTGGGGTTACTCCTCCGGCGCCGCCCTCGCGGCGATGAACGCCCCGCTTTTCGACGCCCTCGTGCTCACCTTCCCCGACCTCGGCAGCGTCGCCGGCCTCCCCGAGGAGATCCGGGCCGGCCAGTCGGTGCCGGATCCCTCCACCTGGCCGCGGACGCTGGTGCAGGTGGCCTCGCAGGACGAGGTCGCGGGCCGACCCACCGGCGTCGAGGGGCACGAGGTCCGTGAGTATGTTTCCCGCCACCGGGTGTCCACCCCGGCGGTGGCGCGGCAGAAGATCTCCGACGTGGCGGAGTTCCTCCGCGTTCAGTCCTCGAGGTAGCGCATCCGCAGGTCCCGGCCGCGTTCCGCCATGCGGTCCCGGACCTCATCCCTCCGGTCCGGCCGCCGGGTGGAGCGGGGCGGGAGCTTGAGTTCGCGTTCCGCCTCCACCCCCGACTTGAGTTGGCGGGCGCGCTCGGTCTCCGCGTCGACGTGCACCCCGAGCACGAGCACCGCATTCGCCGCCCACAGGGCGAACATCAGCGCGACGAGGGTGCCGATCGCACCGTAGGGACTCAACGACGCGAAGAACCTCAGGTAGAGGTAGAAGAGCACGCTGACCAGCGCGAGCCCCATCAACGCGACGAGCGCGCCGACACTCAGCCACCGGAAGCGCACCTGCCGCACATTGGGGGTGGCGTAGTAGAGCACCGCGATGAGGACGACGACCAACGCCACGATCAGGGGCCATTTCAGCCACACCCACACCGGCAGGAAGCCGCCGAGCAGGTACTCGAGTACACCCGAGAGACCCAGAGGTTCGGCGAGCGGCCCCAGAGTGGCATTGACCACCGTCGCGTTGAGCATGACCGACACCAGCACCGCGACTATCCCGACCAGCAGGAAGAGGGTGGTGGCGAGCATGGCCGCGACCTTGGGGAGGAAACGCCGCCCCTCCGCCTGGCCGTAGACCAGGTTGGCGCAGCGCGAGAACGCCTGCACGTACGCCGAGGCGGACCATAGCGCGACGGCGGCGCCGACCGTCAGGCCGACGACGCCGCCGGCCGAGGAGTCGACGACCATGCCCACGACGTCGCCGACCGCCTCCCGGTATGCGGACGGGACGTAGGTGCCGATGAAGTCGGCCGACAGCTCCGAGACCAGCTCCGCGTTGTTCGCCAGCACCAGGGTGGCGATGGAGTAGACCGCCAGGCTCGTGGGGACGAAGGTCAACAGCGTGAAGAAGGTGAGCATGGCCGCCTTGTCCAGTCCTCCGCCCAGCCAGAATTCGCGGACCGCACGGCCGGCGACGAACCGCCAGCCGTGGTGTCTGAGCCGGGGGAGGGGCACCGGGCTAGAAGCTCGCCGCGTCGATGACGAAGCGGTAGCGGACGTCGGAGGCGATGGTGCGGTCGTAGGCCTCGTTGATGAGTTCGGCCGGAATGAGCTCGATTTCGGCGGTGACGCCGTGGGCGGCGCAGAAGTCGAGCATCTCCTGGGTCTCGCGGATCCCGCCGACCAGGGAGCCGGAGAGAGATCGGCGCTGCTGGGTGAACATGCGGGCCGGGGCCTGCAGCGGCTCGGCGGGCAGGCCGAGCTGGACGAGGGCCCCGTCGAAACGCAGCAGACCGAGGTAGGCGGCGGTGTCCAGATCCACGGAGACCGTGTTGAGGATGATGTCGAAGTGCCGGCGCAGATCCTCGGGCAGACCGTCTGCGGTGGAGACGTGGCGGACGGCGCCGAAGTTCAGGGCATCCTCCCGCTTGGCCGCGGAATGGGAGAAGACGGTGACCTCGGCTCCCATGGCGGCGGCGATCTTCACGCCGACATGGCCCAGGCCGCCCATGCCGATGATGCCCACCCGCTTGCCCGGGCCGGCGCCCCAGTGGTTGAGCGGGGAGTAGGTGGTGATGCCGGCGCACAGCAGCGGGGCGGCGGCCGCCGGATCCAGCCCCCCGGGGATGCGGACGACGAAGGACTCCCGCACCACGATGGCCTGCGAGTACCCGCCCTGGGTGAGCTCGTCGCCGTCGTAGCCGCCGTAGGTGGGGGTGGGTCCTTCGTCGCAGTAGGAGATCTCGCCCTGGAGGCACGCGTCGCAGGTGCCGCAGGAGTTGACGAAGCAGCCCACGCCGACCCGGTCGCCTTCACGGTAGGCGGTGACCGCCGGCCCGGTCTCCTCGACGATGCCGACGATCTCGTGCCCCGGGACCAGCGGGTAGCTGCGCTCGCCCCAGTCGCCGCGCATGGTGTGGATGTCGGAATGGCAGATACCGACGAATTCGATGCGGATGCGGACGTCGTCGTCGCGCAGTTCGCGGCGGGTGATGGTCACGGGTTCCAGCGGCTGCGCGAAGCCGGTGGTGCCCCAGGCACGGACGGTCAATTCAGTCATGGGGCCAGGCTAGTTGTTCCACCGGCAGGCCCGCATGTCGACGCGGCCTTCGCGGTGCCAGATCCCCTCCGCGTCCCAGTGCGCGGCGGCGCGGTCGGCCACGGCCGAGGTTCCGTCTGCGCGGACAACCCGCCACCAGCAGGTCAGGTGACCGTGGCGGGACATGATCCGGCCGACCTGCCGGGGGCCGGTGGCCGCGAGTGCGGCGATGTCCCCGTAGGAGGCGACCCGGCCCGCGGGGATCAGGTCCACCGTCCCGAGCACCCGGTCCGTCACATCGTCGAGTTCGATTTCCCCGCTCAGAGGGAGAAGCCCTCCAGCGGATCGGACTCGCGGATGTCCTCCTCGGCGGGCTCGTCGACCTCGCAGAGGGTGACGGTCGCGCCGGTGGAGTCGGCGATGATGCACATACGGCCGAACTCGGAGTCCCAGGGCTCGCGGATGATGTCGCCGCCAAGCTCGGGCACCTTCGCCACCGCGGCGTCGATGTCAAGGACGCCCAGGTAGGACTGCCAGAAGCTGGGGACCTGCGGCGGGAACACCCCCTCCGCCTTCCAGATGCCCGCGAAGGGGGCGCCCTCGACCATGGCGGTGGTGTAGGTGAAGTCCTCGCCGGCCTCCATGGCCACGAGCTCCCAGTCGAGCAGTCCGTGGTAGAAGTCGACGGCCCGCTCGAAGCCGGCGGTGGCGGTGAGTTCGTGCCACACCGGGGTGCCCGGTTCACCGGCCGCGATGAAGGCGTCCTCGCCGGCGGGTTCGATGAGGCCGAAGAGCGCACCGGCGGCGTCGACAAGCACGGCCATCCGGCCGAGATCGACCTCGGTCGGCCCGGCGAGCACACGGCCGCCCAGGCTCTTGACCTGCTCGACCTGCCCCTCGATGTCGTCGGCCAGGAAATAGGTGACCCAGGTGTCGGGGAACCCTCCCCCGCCCTCGGGCTGCGGGATGAAACCCGCGACAGGCAGGCCCTGGACCCGCGCGATGCGGTAGTCCTCCCCGGAAATCTCCCAACCGAGGAGCTCGGAGTAGAAACGGGCGGACTTCCGCACGTCGGAGGTGGTCAGGTCGATCCAGTACGGCATACCGCCGACGGCCTCGAAAGCTGGCATCTAGAGGTTTCTCCACTTCTCAGGGTCAAAATCATCGTCGGCGGTGGCCTCGTCGAAGTAGTCGTCCTCGTCCTCGGCCGCCGACGTCACACGCGCGCACGCGTCCGCGACGCACACGAGATCTCCGTGGCGCAGTGTCCGGCCCCGGCGGGTATCCACCTCACCGTTGACCGTCACCTGCCCCTCGGCGATGGCTTCCTTCGCCTCGCCGCCGGTGGCGACCAGGCTGGCGAGCTTGATGAACTGGCCGAGCTTGATCGACTCGTCACGGATCGCGACATCATGGGCGTGCATGGTGGCCAAGTCTAGCCGGGGCGGGCCGGACCCCGCGCACGGCCACGGGGATCACCCCAGGCTGGTCGCGCCCTCGAAGAGCATGTACAGCGCGAGCCCCACGAACACGAGGCCCGTGAGGACGTCGATGGCCCGCGCGTTACGCAGCAGACGCTCCGAGAGGCTGTGGACCGCGAAGGCCAGGATCATGAACCACGCGACACCCGTCGCCATGAGCACCGTCATGATGAGCAGGTTCCACTCCCAACCCGTCCCCGGCCGGATGAACTGCGCGAACACCGCACCGAAGAAGAGCAGCGCCTTCGGGTTCGACAGGTTGGTCGCCGTGCCGATGCGCCACGCGCGGGCCGGGGAGTAGACCTCCCCCTCGCTCCCCTCCCCGGCGGATCCCTCCCCGCCCAGCGGCTCCCCGTGCCCGGAAAAGCCGGAGCGCAGCGCCCCCGCCCCCATCCACAGCAGGTAGGCGCCGCCGGCCAACTGCAGCACGGCCAGCAGTTCCGGACGGGTGTTGACCAGCGCCGAGAGCCCGAGCATGGACGCGGAGATCCACACCGCGGTGCCGGTCATGATGCCCAGCCCTGTCCAGACGCCGGCGGCGCGCGAACGCACCCCGAGGCGGATGACCTGGGCGACATCGGGGCCAGGTGAAACGATCGCCGCCACCCACACGGTCAGCAGCGACAGGAAGAGAGAGGGGGTCACGCCCCGCAGTCTAGGCCCGTGAATTTAAAGCCCGGAATTCAGGCCTGGTCCCTCGGCATGATGTTCATGGTGTCGATGTTCACGTGCTTCGGCAGCGACGCCACCCAGCGGATCGCCTCCGCGATGTCCCCGGCGGTGAGATTGAGCTTGTCGGCATAGACGGCGTCGGCCTTCGAGGCGTCGCCCTTGAAGCGGACGAGGGAGAAATCCGTGGCCACGCGGCCCGGGTCGATCTCGGTGATGCGGATCGGGTTGCCGGCCTCCTCCATGCGGAAGGCGCGGGTCAGCGCGCGCAGGCCGAACTTCGCGGCGTTGTATCCGGAGCCGCCCGGGTAGGCGGTGAAGGCGGCCATGGAGCCGATGTTGATGATCAGCCCTTCGGCGGCGTCGATGAGCGGGAGCAGCGCGCGGGTGACCCGCACGACGCCGAGGACGTTGGTGTCGTACATGACCTGCCAGTCGCCGAGGTCCGCCTCGCGCAGGGTGTCCAGGCCGTGGGCTCCGCCGGCGTTGTTGACCAGCACGTCGACGCGGCCGAACGCCGCCACCTCGGCGGCGAAGGCGGCCACCGATTCGTCGGAGGTCACGTCCAGTTCCACCGCGGTGCCGCCGGTCCGCTCGGCAACCTCCGCGAGCTTCTCGACGCGGCGCCCCGCCACGACGACGTGGTACCCGTCGCCGGCGAGGGCCTCGGCTGCGGCGGCGCCGATGCCGGAACCGCCGCCGGTGATGACTGCAATCTTCTTGTCACTCATGACCGTCAGTGTAGATCGGTTCACATCGTGGTGCGGGTCACGCCGACAGAACCCGGGGGTATGCGAGGGCCCTGATGAGGGCGTTCAGATGCCGAACATCCGCGAGCATGCCGGCCGTGACCCGCAACCCCGTCCAGTTCCAGACGGTCAGCTGCGCCAAGATCGCCGAATCCATGTCGCGCTGACTGCGGTCGAGGTGGTGATCGCCGTCGTAATAGAGGAAACGTCGGCACGCAGTCGCCGCAAGGTCGAGAACGGTGAGCAGGGTCCGGCCGGGATCACGGGTGCCCGGCGCGCCGACGGACCCGTCCGTGTACACCGGCACCTGCGGGCACCACTCCAGGTGCGGGGCGGCCTCGCGGGCAACCAGGCGCATGACGGTCTCGGGCGGGGAGTCCGCGCCCGCATCCGACAGGGCAAGCAGGCGCGTGAGGGTGCGCTGGGCGATGAGGCCGTGGAGGGCCTCGGCGATGTGGTCGGCGGTGAGGCCGAACTCGCGGCGGAACCGGTCGATGAGCTGCACCCCGCGGATCGTGGCGGGGTGCGGGGGCAGCCCGGCCGGTGTCGACCAGGCGTGCTCAGAGTCGAGCACCGCGCGGAGGCAGTGCGCGAGAGTGAGCATCGGCGGGGTGGTGCGCAGCGTCCGCTCGCCCAGGCGAAGGGTCCAGGTCGGCAGATCGGCCGCTTCACGACGCACCGACGGCACCGTGACGTCATCCGTGATCCGGCGGTTGAACGGGCCGAGCAATGCTGTATCGGCCGAGTCCGCGAAATCGGTGATCCCCAGCAGGGCGGCGGCACTGAACTGGGCGGCGACGGCCCGGGGACGTTCGATAAGGTGCGCGACAACGCGGGTGCAGGCGTCGGCGTCGTAGCGCAGCCGCCGCGGATGGTACCTGGCGGTGTACACGGCCAGGCCTGGCGGACGCAGTACGTTCCGCGGGACCACGTGGTGGCGGGAGACCCTGTGATAATGCTGCAGGAGCTCGGTCATGACGACCGGTTCCTCGGGTGCGACGTTGAGATACGCCGCGGAGCGCAGCCGAACCTCGTGCAACGGTGTGGGCAGAGTCGTGATGCGGGCGTCGAGCGAGGCCCCGTCCCGGATGTGGACCCGTCCCGATCCCGCCGCGACGATCTCGTCGACGCGCGTTCCCCGGTAGCGCATGTCTCCCCCCTGTGAAGGCGCTGGTGTTGTTGTCCCTCTATTCGACTGCGCGCGGGGTCAGAAGGTTCCCTGATGGGGTCGCGTGTGCTCGATCAGTGATCCCCGTGGTGGTCCGATTGCAAAATCTCACCTGAACACCGTTCACATTCGTGCATCGGCCCTGTTCGCCGAATGTAGGTATGTACGATTTTGCACAGCTCCCCGGTGGGGTGGGCTGCCAAGTGGTCGACCTGCCGGATCGTGATGTTCAACCGCCCCTCCGTCACCCCGCACCCGGCGGGCGCCGTGCCCGGGTGGATCCGGGGCACCCCGTGATAGGCCCGGCGGGCGGGTCCGCCGAAGACGAGCAGGTCGCCCGACATGAGCAGGACGTCGTCCCAGGGCTTGGACCGGCCCTCCGTGCCGCCCATCCGGAACAGCGCCTCGTCGCCGATGGACAGGGAAACCACCGGCGCGGGCGATTCCTCCATCGCGTCGACGTGCAGTCCCATCGACGCCCCCGGCGGGTAGTAGTTCACCAGGGCGACGTCTGCGCGGTAGGCGGCGGCCCAGGGGACGAGATCCGGGCTGATCCGGACGGCGTCGAGTAGCGCGCGGCGGGCGAGTTCCCGCCACTCCGCGGGAACATCGGGCGCCTCGACCCCGCCGGCGCCGCGGGGGACGTAACGGAAGGGCTGCGAGAGGTAGGCCTGGCCGAGCGCCATCAGGTACGCGCTGGTCATGCCGTCCCCGTGCCCGACCGGCACACGCCGCATGGCCGCGGGGGTGCCCGCCGCCGCACGCGCGATGCCGCGGGCCAGCCCGACCATCTCCGCCTGCTGCTCCAGGGTCAGGAAGCCGGGCAGGTGAGCCACCCCGGCGCGGACCTCGCGGGGCGGGCGGGGCAGGGGGGCGTCGAAAAGCATGGACAACGGGTGCCTCCTGACACAATGGGACCCATGAGCTTCAACCCGGAAACCTACTCCACCCCGGTTCGCCTCCGCATGGGCACGTGGTGCGTCCCGGTGGACGGACTCCATGCCTGACCTCTTCGATCTGGGGCGCATCGGCGCAGGGCTGCCGGTCGCGGACACCATCGACCGGCTCCCCAGCCTGCTCGCCGGGCACCGGACCCTGGTGGTGCAGGCTCCGCCGGGCACCGGCAAGACGACGCTGGTTCCTCCGGCGCTGCACAACCATACCGGCGGGAAGGTGCTGGTCACCGCGCCACGACGGGTGGCCGTCCGGGCCGCGGCCCGGCGTCTGGCCCACCTCGACGGCTCGCAGCTCGGCGAGCGCGTCGGCTTCACCGTGCGTGGCGAGCACCACCCGGGCAGCCTGGTGGAGTTCATGACGCCCGGCGTGCTGCTGCGCCGCCTCATGTCCGACCCGGAGCTCCCGGGTGTCGCGGCGGTGGCCGTGGACGAGGTCCATGAACGGCAGCTGGACACCGACCTGGTGCTGGGCATGCTCCTGGAGCTGGTGCAGCTGCGCGAGGACCTGACAGTGGCGGCCATGTCGGCGACCCTCGACGTCGAGAAGTTCTCCTCCCTCATGGACGCCCCCGTCCTGGACACGCCGGCGGTGACGCACCCGCTGACCATCCGGTACGCGCCGCATCCGGGGCGGGCGGGCGGCACGCGGGAGTTCCTCGACCACCTCGCGGCGCAGGCCGTCGGCCACGACGATTCGGTGCTGGTGTTCGTGCCGGGCGTGCGCGAGGTCGAGCATGTCCTGTCCCGGATTCCGGGCGCACTGCCCCTGCACGGTTCGCTGAGCGCGGCGGAGCAGGACGCGGCGCTGACGCCGACTGACCGCCCCCGGGTGATCGTGGCGACCTCCATCGCCGAGTCCTCCCTCACCGTCCCCGGCGTGCGCGTGGTGGTCGACTCGGGGCTCTCGCGTGTGCCCCGCCGCGACGCCACCCGCGACATGACCGGCCTGGTCACCGTCTCGGCGGCGCAGTCGACGGTGGACCAGCGTGCAGGCCGCGCCGGGCGCGAGGGTCCGGGCACCGTCATCCGCGCCTACACGCAGGCGGACTACCAGCAGTTCCGTCCGCACATCACCCCGGAGATCGCCACCAGCGACCTCACGCAGGCGGCGCTGACCCTCGCCGTGTGGGGCACGCCCCGCGGCGTCGGACTCCCGCTCGCCGACGCCCCTCCCTCCCCCGCCCTCGACGCCGCCGAGACGGTGCTGCGCGGGATCGGTGCGGTATCGGACTCCGGCGAGGCGACCGAGCTCGGCCGCCAGCTCGCGGCGATGCCCGTCGATCCCCGCCTGGGGCGCGCCCTGGTGGAGTGCGGCCCGGCGGCGGCCGGGGTCGTCGCCGTGCTGGCGGACTCTCCGCGCGGTGACATCGCCCGGTCCACGGCTCCGAAGCGGGAGGTGGCGCGCCTGCGCCGCCTGGTACGGGGCGGGACCGGGGAATCCGATCCGGGCGTGGTCACGGCGCTGGCCTTCCCCTCCCGGGTGGCCCGGCGGATCGGCGACGAGTACCTGCTCGCCGGCGGCACCCGCGCCGTCCTGCCCGGCGACCTGGGCCTGACGGGAGCGGAGTGGCTCGCCGTCGCCGAGGTGACCCGCAGCGGCGGCACGTCGCGCGAAGGCCGGGCGGGCGCGACGATCCGGGCGGCCGCCCGGTTGACGGAGGAGCAGGCCCGCGAGGCCGTCGGCGACACCTCGGAGATCCTGGCCACCGTGGCGGGCGGGCGGGTCCGCGGCCGCCGGGTCGTGCGCATCGGGGCCATCGAGCTCAGCTCCACCCCGGTGCAGGTCCCGCCTGCGGAGGCCGCGGCGGCCCTCGCCGCCACAGTCGCCCGCGAGGGGCTGGGCATGTTCCGCTTCTCCGAGGCCGCCCAGAACCTCCGCGACCGCCTCTCCTACCTGCACCAGCAGGTGGGTGCCCCGTGGCCGGACGTCGAGTCCGCCGATCCGATGCTGTGGCTCGGCCCCGAGCTGGACAGGATCGCCCGGGGCACGCCGATCGGCCGGGTGGACATGCACCCGGCGTTGCAGCGGCTGCTCCCCTGGCCCGAGGCGTCCCGCCTGGACGAGCTCGCCCCCGAACGTCTGAAGGTGCCCAGCGGTAACCGGCACCGCGTGGACTACTCCACCGGCCGGCCCGTGGTCAGTGTGAAGCTGCAGGAGTGTTTCGGTCTGGCCTCCTCACCGGAGCTGGCGGGCATGCCGGTGCTCTTCCACCTGCTCTCCCCCGCAGGCCGCCCCCTGGCGGTGACCGACGACCTGGCCAGCTTCTGGTCCGGCCCCTATGCCCAGGTCCGGGCGGAGATGCGCGGCCGCTACCCCAGGCACCCGTGGCCGGAGGACCCGTGGACGGCACCGGCGACAGCGCGGACCAAGAGGCGGTCCTAGCTGTCCGCCGGGTGCTCCACGAGCCGGAAGTTGGCGGGCATGTCGTCGGAGTCGAAGGCCGCCGCGGCGGTGGCCAGGGTGGGCAGCGACTCCGCGGAGGCGAGCACCTCCAGGTCCTCGTTGCCGTAGACCTTGGCCAGGAAGAACTCCCCGGCGAGGAAGTCGAGGGCCGCGTTCCCGTCTCCGGCGATGTTGTCCGGGGCGGGGACCTGCAGGGGATTGATGACGGTTGTGGTACTCATGGACCCGACAATAAAGATCTCAACTGGAAATTTCCTGCCAGGTGAGCAGAGAACTCATGACAATCACCACCGATAACAGTGCGAACCGCACCAGCTTCGCCCCGCCGCCCAGGACGGTCCGGGCACCGAGCTGGGCGCCGAGGATGTTCGCCACGGCGAGGACGAGCCCCAGCTGCCACCACACGTGCCCTCCCCACGCGAACACCAGCAGCGCGCCGAGGTTGGTGGAGGCGTTCACCACCTTCGCCATGGCGGCCGACCTGAGGAAATCCTGCGACAGGAGCGCGGTGAACGCCATGATGAGGAACATGCCGGTGCCGGGGCCGAAGATGCCGTCGTAGAAGGCGATCACCCCGACCGCGAGCAGCACGAGCCAGCGCCGCCACCGGCCGACCTCCCCTCCACCGGCGGCCGGAGCGGTGCCGAAGGAGGGCCGCAGCGCCACGAAGGTGCCCACCGCCAGCAGGAGGACGATGATGACGGGGCGCATGACGGCGGCGTCGATGAGAGAGGCCGACAGGGCGCCGGCGCCGGAACAGGCCAGCGCGAGCACCACGTGCCAGGGCGTGATGCGGGGCCGGACCCGGCGGACCAACGTCCACGCCGCCGAAGCCGTGCCGGAGAGGCCCACCAGCTTGTTGGTGCCCAGTGCGGTCGCCGGGGCGAGCCCGGGCACGACCGCCAGCAGCAGCGGGATGAGGACCAGCCCACCGCCGCCGATGACGGCGTCGACCCAGCCGGCTGCGGCGGCGCCGGCGATGAGCACCGCCCACAGTTCAGGTTCCACACGACAATTATCCACCCCTGACGGGGGAAACGTAGTACGGACCCGCCGGGCGAGTATCGTGCTGCATCATGAGATCAGTGGCGGCGCGATGGGCGGTCGTCCTTCCCGCCTCCCTTCTCCTCGGTGCACTTTTTGACTGGCTGAACGTCCCCGCCGGCTGGATCCTCGCCGGCATCCTCGCCGCCGGCGCCATGGCACTGTCCACGGGCGAGGAACTCCCGCTCAACCGGATCGTGGAACGCGGCGGCCGGGGCACCATCGGTATCCTGGCCGGTATTCCGCTGGTCGGGGTCTCGCTGGTGGAACTCGGGGACTACGCGCTGCCGGGCATCGTCGTGGCCCTGTTCATCGGGGCGTTCGGCGTCGGCGGCGGACTGCTGCTCTCGCGCGCGGAACGCGCCATCAGCCGCGAGACCGGAATTCTGTCCATGCTCGCCGGTGGTTCCTCGGTCATGCCCGCCCTGGCCCGCGACCTCGGCGCCGACTTCCGCTATGTGGCGCTCAGCCAGTACCTGCGCCTGCTCGCGGTCTCGATGACGTTGCCGCTGGTCACCGTATTCTTTGCGACGCCCGCCGGAACCGGCGCCGACCCCGCCGGCCCGGAGGTCAACCCGTGGATGTTCCCGGTGATCGCCCTGCTCGCTTTCTTCGGCTTCCACGTGGCCAAGTTCCTGCGGCTGCCGTCCCCCGGCGTGTTCGGTCCGCTGCTGCTCACCCTCCTCGGCGGCCTCCTGCTGCCGGCGGAGTGGAGTCTGCAGCCACCGGAGTTCTTCCGCATCTACGCTTTTCTTGCCATCGGCTGGATGTGCGGTGGTGGGCTGTCGATGCGGGCCCTGAAGTTCTTCGCCCGTCAGCTCCCGGCGACGATCCTGTTCATCATCCTGCTCAGCGTCGCGTGCGCGCTGCTGGCGATCCCGATCATGCACTGGGTGGGCATCACCTACTTCGAGGCCTACCTGGCCACCAGTCCCGGCGCGATCGAGACGGCTCTGGCGTTGTCCGCGGAGGGGGGCGCGGGCCCGTCGGTGGTGACGATCCAGCTCATCCGCCTGCTGGGTGTCCTGCTCATCGCCGGTTACCTGCCCCAGATCCTCCGTCTCCTGAGCAAGGGCCGTTGATGCGCTGGCTCATCGTCGCTCCGGTTTCCGTCGGCCTGGGGCTGCTCTTCAGTTACTGGCACGTCCCGGCGGCGTGGATCCTGGCGGCGATCCTCGCCTCCGGCGCCATGGCGCTGTCCACCGGCCGGGAGCTGCCGCTCAACCCCGGGGTCTTCCGCTTCGGCCGCGGCATCATCGGGATGCTCGCCGGTCTCCCCCTGGTCGGGGTTCCGCTCGGGGTGCTGGGCGGGTACCTGCTGCCGGGCCTGTTCGTGGCGGTGGTGACGCTGGCGATCGGAGTCGGCGGCGGCCTGCTGCTGGCCGCGAAGGAGAAGGCCGTCAGCCCCGAGACCGGCATCCTCTCGATGCTGGCGGGAGGCGCGTCCATCATGCCCGTGCTGGCGAAGGAGCTCGGCGCCGACTTCCGCTTCGTCGCCCTGGGCCAGTACCTCCGCCTGCTCGCGGTCTCTGTCTCCCTGCCGTTGGTCACCGCTTTCTTTCCGACGCCCGGCGGGGGCGCCCCCGCCGACGACCCGCCCGTCATCTGGTTCATGGTCCTCGCGGTGGTGCTCGTCGCTTTTGCCGGCGAGGCGCTCGGCCGGCTCGTCCGGTTGCCGGTGCCCAGCGTCCTGGGCCCGCTGATCCTCACGGTCGTCGTCTCACTCCTGCTCCCCGACGGCCTGACCCTCCTGCCGCCGGAGCTCTTCCGCATCCTGGCGTTCCTGACCATCGGCTGGATGTGCGGCGGCGCGCTCTCCTTCCCCGCCCTCCGTGCCTTCGCCCGCCAGCTGCCCGCCACGGTGGCGTTCATCCTGGTGGTCATCGGGGCATGCGCACTCACGGCGGTGCCGCTGGCCGGGTGGCTCGGCATCACCTACTTCGAGGCGTACCTGGCCACCAGCCCCGGCGCCCTGGAGACGGTGCTCGCCCTGTCGAGCGAGGGCGGCGCCGGACCGGCGGTGGTGGCGGTCCAGATGATCCGGCTGATGGCGGTGCTGGCGATCGCCGGGTGGCTCCCGCAGGTGATCCGTCTGCTCACCCGGGGACGGTAGCGGGGACGGTAGCGTAGGCGCCATGTCCTCTATCCGTGTGATCCGTTCCGCCGGGCGCGACATCTGGCGCGGCCCGGACATCCTGTCCCGGCAGTCCTTCCCCGCGACCGGGAACTTCGACCTCGAGGCCAACGCCTTCGGCCTGCTCATGGTGCACAACGACGACGTCGTCGCACCCGGCGAGGGCTTCGACATGCACCAGCACGACAACGTGGAGATCCTCACCTGGGTGGTCGACGGGAGCCTGCGCCACCGCGACAGCGGCTCCACCGGGTCCACCGAACTCGGGGCGGGGTGCGCCCAGCACATCAGCGCGGGTGCCGGGGTGCGGCACTCGGAGGTCAACGCCGCGGGCTACACCAGCCGCAGCAGCGTCCGCGTCGTGCAGTCCTGGCTGCCGGCGGACAACCGGGACACCGCCCCGTTCCACGCCTCCCACGACTACCACGGGGCGCTCGCCGGGGGCGGCCTGGTGCAGATCGCGGGGCCGGGTTCGCCGCTCCCGCTGGGCACCGCGGGCGCCGCACTCTACGCGGCACGGCCCGCCCCGGAGGTGGTCGTCCCGACGGGCGCCTTCGTGCACCTCTACGTGATCCGCGGACACATCGCGGCGGCGGGTGAACGCCTCGCGGAGGGCGATACCCTGCGCGCCACCGACGCGGGAGAGCTCACCGTCGACGGCGAGGGCGAGATCCTGGTGTGGGTGATGGACCGGGAACTCTAGTCGAGGATCTGCTCCCGCAGGATGGACATCGGGATGGAACCCAGTGAGAGTGCCTCCCGGTGGAAATCGGCCACGGACATGCCCTGCGCGACGGCGTCGTCGCGCGTCTGCTGCCACAGGCGCTGCCCCAGCGCGTAGGACGGAGCCTGCCCCGGCCAGCCGAGATAGCGGTTGAGCTCGAAACGCAGGTTCGCCTCGTCCATGGCGGTGTTCTCCCGCAGGAAGGCCTTGGCGTAGGTGGCGTCCCACACCATGGTGCCTTCCGGGACCTTCTTGCCCAGGTGGACGCCGATGTCCAGGACGACGCGGGCGGCGCGGAGCCGCTGGGCGTCGAGAAGCCCCATCCGGGTGCCGGGATCTTCGTGGTAGCCGAGCTCCTCCATGAGCTGCTCGGCGTAGAGCGCCCAGCCTTCGCCGTGGCCGGAGTTCCAGCACGCGACGCGGCGCCACAGGTTGAGGTTGCCGCGCTCGACGAGGGTCTGGCCGATCTGCAGGTGGTGGCCCGGGACGCCCTCGTGGAAGACGGTCGACAACTCCTGCCACGTGTGGAACTTCGCCTGGCCCGCGGGGACGGACCACCACATGCGGCCCGGGCGGGAGAAGTCGTCGCTCGGCGGGGTGTAGAAGATGCCGCCGGTGCCGGCCGGGTCGATCTTCGCCTCGATCGTGCGGACCTGCTCGGGGATGTCGAAGGCGCTGCCGTGGAGGCCGGCGACGGCGTCGTCGGCGGTCTTCTGCATCCACGACAGGAGCTCTTCCTGGCCGTGCAGGGTGTAGCGGGGCTCCTCGTTGAGTTTCCGGTACGCCTGCCGCACGTCCCCGGTGCCGTAGAGCTCGCGGGCGATGGCCTGCTGCTGGGCGTCGATCTCGCGGAGCCGCTCCAGACCCCAGCAATAAGCCTCGTCCAGGTCGACGGAGTCACCGACGAACAGGTGCGAGAAACGCTGGTAGCGCTCCCGGCCCACGCCATCCTCCCGGGGGGCGTGGTTGGCCAGCTGCTCGGAGAGCCAGTCCGCCATGTCGGCGAAGGCTGCCTTGGCCGCCCCGATCTCGGGGGCGTCCTTGACCACGCCGAGGTTCTCCAGCAGGGAGGGCGACTCCACCAGGTCCTGGCACTGCGAGTAGACCTCGTCGATCTGGCGGGCCGGGGCGACGTGGCCGTGGCCGGCAGCCTCGGCGAGGGATTCCCGGTAGCCCGCCAGCGCGGCCGGCACCTTGGACAGGCGGGAGCGGATGGCGTCGATCTGCTCCGGCGTGTCCGTGGGCATGATCAGGAGGGTGTCCCGGATCGTCTGTACCGGGGAGGCGATGTTGTTGAGCTGGGCCAGGTCCTCGCCGTGGTGGTGGAGATCGAGGGCCAGGCAGAGGCGGTCGCGCAGGACGGCGGCGGTGACGTGGTCGACCTCGTCGAAGTCGTCCTCGTCGTCGGAATCATCGGTGCCGTCGTCGAAGGCGTCGACGTCCGCGATCATCTCGCGGGTGCGGTCGGCGAGCGCCCCCCAGTACTCGGGGGAGAAATCCTGCAGCTCGCCGTCGAAGCCCGGGATTCCCCAGGCGGTGGCGTCGGTGGGGGACAAGGCCGCCAGGTCGTGGACGAATCCCTCGCAGGAAGCGTCGAGCAGCGACGGCGATCGCCCGACGTTTCCAGGGTGGCGGGAAGTCGAATTCACGGCGGTATCGGAACTCATGGCTCGTCAGTGTAGCGGGGGTGCCGCCACTAGTCCCATTTTCACCGGGCAGAGCGCAGGTAGCGTGGCAGGTATGAGCTCCGACCAGTTCGCAGATGCGCTCTCTCTCGCCCGTGGCGCCGGGCGCGTGGAGATCTTCACCGGGGCGGGGATGTCCGCCGAATCCGGGCTCGACACCTTCCGCGACGCCCGCACCGGCCTGTGGACGAAGGTGGACCCGGTCGCCTTCGCCTCCCTCGATTCCTGGGCCCGCGACCCCGAACCCATGTGGGCCTGGTACCTGTGGCGCGCGAGCGTGTGCCGGGGCGCCGAACCCAACGCCGGGCACCGGGCCATCGCGGAGTGGGCCGGGTGGGCCGCCCGCGACGGGGCGCACCTCGGGGTGACCACGCAGAACATCGACGACCTGCACGAACGGGGCGGCGCCCGCGACGTCGTGCACCTCCACGGCTCGCTCTTCGACTACCGGTGCACCATCTGCTCCCGCCCCTGGCGCGGCGGGGTGGACTACCCGGCGGAACCGGTGGCGCGGCAGGCCCCGCCCGCCTGCCCGCTGTGCGGCAACCTCATCCGCCCCGGCGTCGTATGGTTCGGGGAGCCGCTCCCCCAGGACGAATGGGACCGGGCGGAGGCGCGGATGCTGGCGGCCGACCTGGTGGTCGTCGTCGGCACCTCCGGTGTGGTCCAGCCGGCGGCGGGCCTGCCCGCCCTGGCGAAACAGTTCGGGGCGAGGGTGCTGGAGATCTCCCCGGAGGAGACGGAGCTGAGCCGCGCCGCCGATGTCTCGTGGCGCAGCACCGCCGCGCAGGGTCTGCCCGAGCTGGTGCTCGGTCTCACCCTCTGAGGCTCCGGGGCGGGGCTCCCCGCGGCAGGGACTACCATTCCCCTCCGTGAGCATCCGTGACTTCTTCGCCGACACCCGACCGCTGCAGGTGCCCGCCTACCGGCGGCTGTGGACGGCGAACATCGCCACCACCATCGGCGCGCAACTCACGGTGGTGGCGGTCCCCGCGCAGATCTACGCCATCACCGGCTCCTCGGCCTACGTCGGTCTCTCGGGGCTCTTCGGGCTGGTGCCGCTGGTGGTTTTCGGGCTGTACGGCGGTTCCATCGCGGACGGCTTCGACAAGCGGAAGGTGCTCGTCGCCTCCACGCTGGGCATGATCCTCACGGCGCTGGCTTTCTGGGGGCTCACGGCCGCCGGCAACACCAACGTGTGGTGGCTGCTGCTGACGTTCTCGCTGCAGCAGGCCTTCTTCGCCGTGAACCAGCCGACGCGCACGGCGGTGTTCCGGTCGATCCTGCCCCTGGAGCAACTTCCGGCGGGAGCCAGTCTGAACATGATGCTCATGCAGGCCGGCGCCATCGTCGGCCCGCTGGTCGCGGGGGCGCTGATCCCCTTCATCGGCTACTCGTGGCTGTACGCGCTCGATGCGGCGCTGCTCATCCCCACCTTGGGTGCGGTGCTCGCGCTACCCGCCCTGCCGCCGGCGGGGAAGGCCGCGCGCGCCGGCTTCCGCTCCGTCGTTGACGGCCTGGCGTATCTGCGCACTCAGCCGGTCCTCATGGTGGCGATGCTGCTGGACCTCATCGCCATGACCTTCGGCATGCCGCGGGCCCTGTACCCGGAGATCGCGGCGGTGAACTTCGGCGAGCACGGCGAAGGCGGCATGATGCTCGCCCTGCTCTACTCCTCCATGGCCGTCGGCGCGGTGGTCGGCGGGTTGGTCTCGGGCTGGATCTCCCGGGTGGTGAGGCAGGGCCTGGCGGTGATCGTGTGCATCCTCGTGTGGGGCGCGGCGGTGATCGTGGCGGGCGCCGCCGTCATGGTCAGCCCCGGCGCGGTGACGGTGTGGGCGTGGCTGGTCATCCTCATGCTCGTGGTCGGCGGGGCGGCGGACATGTTCTCCGCCTCCCTGCGGACCGCGATCCTGCAGCAGTCGGCGGCCGAGCACGTGCAGGGGCGCATCCAGGGCGTCTACATCGTGGTGGTGGTGGGCGGTCCGCGTCTGGCGGACGTGCTGCACGGGTGGGCGGCCGCGCCTTTCGGGGTGGGGTTGGCGACGCTGCTGGGCGGCGTCCTGGTGATCGTGGGCACGCTCGTGTGCGCCGTGCTGGTCCCGGGCTTCACCCGCTACGTCCGGCCCGCCCCGCGGCACGTCGACGAAGAGGACCCGACAAACTGACCTGTCTATTTAGATAAGTAAAAATTAGACAGCGTTGTCTGAATAGATTAGTATGCCCGCATGGCCACCGTCTTCTCCCGTCCCCGCACGCCAGCGGCGAAGTCTCTCCACCTGGTGCGGCTGAACCAGATAGTCACCCGCGGCGAACTCGTCGAGGCGACCGGCCTGTCCCAGCCCACGATCACCCGGGCCGTCAGCTCCCTGATCGGCGCCGGACTGGTGCACGAACGCACCGACCTGACCCGCTCGCAGGGCCGCGGACGCCCCACGATCCCCATCGAGCTGAGCAACCACCCGGCGCTGCACGCCGGCGTCGCCGTGGGTACGTCCACGACCTACATCGGGCTCTTCGACACCCGCGGCCGCACCATCCGCGACGCCGACGTCCCCACGCCGGTGGCCGAGCTCACCGAATCCGACTTCATCGAGCACGTCATGGCCGGTCTCAACCGGCTCACCGCCGGCCTGGAGCGCCCCCTGGCCTCCGTCGGCGTGACCACCTCGGGCCGGGTGTCCGAGGACGGCATCGTGGACGCGCCGAACCTCGGCTGGCACGGCGTCGACTTCGCCGGCCGGCTGCGCTACCAGTTCTCCGTGCCCGTCGTCGTTTCTGCTGCGGTGCCCGCCATTCTCGGCTCCGAGATCCAGTCCGCCGACCTGCCCACCGGCACCATGGCGCTGTTCGCCGACGACTCCATCGGCGCGGCGGTGGCCGACGAGCAGGGCGTGGCCCAGATCGACCTGCCCGGCCGCGCCCGCGACCTGACCACCGCCGCGGTCCTGCGGGAACGCTGGCCCAACGTGCGGGCCGCGGCCGCCGACCCCGCCGCCCGCGGGCTTCTCGACGACCGCGCCCGCCGCCTCGCCGACCTCACCGTCGACGTGGCGCAGCGCCATCAGCCGAGCACCATCGTCGTCGCCGGTTCCGCCTTCATCGACGACTCCGCCGCCCCCAAGCTCTTCGCGTCGCAGGTGCGCACCCGGCTGCCCGAGGTGCAGATGCGCCTGATTCCCACCCACCGCGAGGTCGTGCGCGCCATCGCCCGTGCGGTGGCACTCGATCAGGCGCTGCGGGAACCGTTGGCCCTATACTCATGATCCATGGTTTCCCGGATGCGTACCCGACACTTCGCCCAGGCCAAGGCCGAGGGCCGGAAAATTTCCTGCCTGACCGCCTACGATGCCCCCACCGCCGCCATCTTCGACGAGGCGGGCATTGACCTTCTCCTCGTCGGTGACTCCGCCGCCAACGTGGTGCTCGGCCAGGATTCGACCCTGTCGATCACCGTCGAGGAGATGATGACGATGGCCACCGCGGTCGCCCGCGCCACCGAGCGCGCCTTCGTCGTCTCGGACCTCCCCTTCGGCTCCTACGAGGCCTCTCCGGCCCAGGCGCTGGAGACGGCCGTGCGCTTCATGAAGCGGACGGGCATCTCGGCCGTGAAGATCGAGGGCGGCGTGGAGATCGCCCCGACGATCCGCACGCTCGTCGACGCCGGCATCCCCGTCATGGCCCACATCGGTTACACCCCGCAGTCCGAGCACGCCCTCGGCGGCTACGTCGTCCAGGGCCGCGGCGAAGGCGCGGCCAAGCTCCGCTCGGACGCGCTCGCCGTGCAGGAGGCCGGGGCTTTCTCCGTGGTCCTGGAGATGGTGCCCGCCGGCATCGCCGGGGAGATCACCCGGGAGCTCGAGATCCCGACGGTCGGCATCGGCGCCGGGAACAGCACCGACGGCCAGATTCTCGTGTGGACCGACGCCTTCGGCCTCACCCGCGGCCGCACCCCCCGTTTCGCTCGCCGCTACGCCGAGGTCGGCGATGTGCTTCTCGACGCCGCCCGTTCCTACCTCACCGACGTGCGCTCCGGCGACTTCCCCAACGAGGACGAGTCCTTCCGGGACGAGAGATGACGGTCCTGGCACGCTCGATCGCGCAGCTGCGCTCCGCCGTCGCCTCCCTGGAGGGATCCGTCGGGCTGGTGCCCACCATGGGCGCCCTCCACGACGGGCACGGCCAACTGATCTCGAAGGCCGCCGCGGAGAACACCTCCGTCGTGGTGAGCATCTTCGTCAACCCGTTGCAGTTCACCGACCTCGGCGACTGCGCGGACTTCCGCGACTACCCGCGCGATCTGCGGGCCGACCTGGACCGCGTGGAACGTCTCGGCGTGGATGTCGTCTTCGCCCCCTCCGAGGAAGAGATGTATCCCGGCGGCGTGCCCCAGGTGTGGGTCCGCGCCGGCGAGATGGGCGAACGCCTGGAGGGCGCGGCCCGCCCCGGCCACTTCGACGGAGTGACCACCGTGGTGGCCAAGCTCTTCCAGCTCATCCAGCCCGACCGCGCCTACTTCGGGGAAAAGGACGCTCAGCAGCTGGCCATCATCCAGCGCATGGTCGCCGACCTCAATTTCCCCCTGGCCATCCGGCCGGTGCCCATCATCCGCGGGAAGGACGGGCTGGCAGAGTCATCCCGCAACCAGCACCTGACACCGGAGGCCCGTGAACAGGCCCTGGTGCTCCCGCACACCCTGGCGGCGCTGCGGGAACGCGCCGCCGCAGGCCGGCCGCTGGAGCTGGAGTCGGCGCGCGCGCAGCTGCGCGGGGCGCCGGGCGTGGAGCTGGACCACCTCGAGATCGTCGACGCCGCCACCCTGCTGCCCGTCGACGAGGTCGGGGCGGGGGCCCTGGCCGTGGCCGCGATCCACGTCGGCGGCACCCGGCTCATCGATAACGCGCGACTGCTTCCGCCGCTTTCTTAGCGTAGGGCCCGACCCCGGTGATCGTCGCCGAACCGGGGCCCACCCAGTCGCCGTAACCGACCAGGTGGAGCGGCAGCCCCCGGTCCAGGAGCTTCCGGAACGGCCGGATCGCCGGACGGAAGCCGGTGCACCAGATGAGGTGGTCGGCGTCGATGTCGTCGAGGCTGGCGAACAGGGGGGTGGCCACGAGGCGACCCTCGTCGCGGGCCTTCTTCACCGCCGGCAGCACGACGATGTCGCCGAGCTCCGAATCCGCCCCCGGGTCCTCCTCCCCGCGCAGGATCGCCAGGGCGCGGAGGCTGTTACGGCGGAAGAGGACGCGGCCGTCGACGTCGTCGGGCATCCAGCGCGGTTCATGCCGGGTGTACCAGGTGACGTCCGCGACATCCGTGAGTTCGGCGGCGATCTGCGCGCCCGAGTTCGCGGCCCCGACCACCGCCACCTTCGTCCCCCGGAAGGGTTCCGGCCCGGGGTAATTCGCCGAATGCCACTGGCGGCCCGCGAAGGTGCCCGGGTACACGGGGACGAAAGGCGCGGACCAGGTGCCCGTCGCCGCCACCACCTGCCTGGCCCGCCACTCGCGGTCGCCGGCGCGCAGATGGAAGACCTCGCCGTCGTGGGTGACCTCCTCCACCGTCACGGGCCGGATAACCTCCAGGTCGTAGCGCTTCTCGTAGTCGGCGAGGTAGTCGACCACGTGGCTGGCCGGCGGGAAACCCTCGTAGGCCGGCATGGGTCGGCCGGGCAGGTTGGAGAACTCGGAAGTGGAGAACAACGTCATCGACGGCCACACATGCAGCCATGCGCCGCCGGGGGTGGGCTGGGCGTCGAGAAGCAGGGGCGTGATGCCGACGCGCCGGAGGTAGTAGGCGGTGGCCAGGCCGGACTGGCCGGCGCCGACGATGATCACTTCGTGCATGCCTCCACCCTAGTCAGGCGGCCTGCGCGATCTCCGCGTCCGCGCGCTCCAGGGCCCGGTAGGTCGCCTCGAAGGCCTCGCACACGTCGCCGGGGACGGCGTATCCGCCGGTCACGGCCCGCAGCTCCCGGAAGAGCCCTTCGGCGCGCGCGGCATCGGAGTCCGCGAGCTCCTGCGTGATCTCCCGGACGCGGGTCATCTCGGGGTGGTGGGCGCCGTGCACGCGCTCGACGATCGGGGCGAGCCTGGCGGCCTGGGAGAGGTTCTGGTTGATCATGGGACGAGCTCCTTATCTCTGGGGATGCCCCTCAGCCTAGGACCACCCGGCAGACCCGTCCTTGACCTGGATCAAAGACCGGATTGCAGCCGTCGCGCCAGCTCAGCCCCCCATTCCCGGGCACGCTCCAGCTCGCCGGGGAGCACCGGCCCCTCGTAGCCGTCGACGTAGAAGCTCTCCGGATCGGCCACCAGGCGGCAGCCCAGCTTCCGCAGTTTCTTGGCCGCCGCCTTGCCCGCGTGGCCGGGCAGATCCGGGTGGCGGACATGGGTGTCGAAGGTGGCGGCCGCCAGGTCCGCCGGCCCCTCCGCCAGCCATTCGCGCACCCCGGATTCGATCAGGTCGCCGCCGCGCCGGCGGGCGTCCTCCCTCGTCCCCGCCCGGCTGAGGCCGAAGGCGTGCGTGGGCGCACCCACCACGAGCAGGTCCGCCTCCACCTGCGCCAGCGGCGGCGCCGTGTCCACGGCGACGATCTCCGCCTCCACCTGCGCCGACAGCCCTGCGTGGATTGCCTCGGCTACGGACTTCGTGTTGCCCCAGGCTGATTCGTAGACGATGAGTGCCTTCATGGTTTCTTCTCCTTATGCTTCTCGACGAAAAACGGCGGCCATGAGCGGGCCCGCGGCCATGAGCGTCAGCCAGACGGTGGTGATCACAGCGATCTCGAAGGTGTCCCCCCGGTCCATCCCGAGCAGAGCCGACACCAGCACCAGCGCCGCCAGGACGCCGGCGAAACTCAGCGTCAGCAACCAGCGCAGCGCCTTCTCCACCCTGCCGCCTCCCCCGAACACGGGCGCGAGGGCCAGCAGCGCGAGGCTCATCAGCAGGTAGGCGAGCTCCTCCAGGGCGATGAAGACGCCGTTGGGGTTGTACTGGGTGAGCAGGGCCCAGCCGTCGAGCTGGTTCTTCTCCAGGTTCAGCTGCATGACGCTGAACTGGAGGAAGTAGTTGGCCAGCTGCACCGTGGCGGCCATGACCGCGGCGCACAGCCCGGCCAGGCTGAAGATTCGGCGGTGCGGCGGCGCGTGCTCGTGCACAGCGGCGACCAGCGCCACGAACGACAGCATCAACAGCATCGCCGGGACCATCCAGAGATAGTCCCCCGGCCACTGGGCGACGATGGTCGCGTTGGCGAAAGGGTAGGGCTCGTCGTCGGGCAGGGCCGTCAACGCGAGGGCGAAGGTGACCACGGTCAGGACGGTGGTGGTGACGGCGGCGATGAAACCGAACCGCCGGGTAGCTGATGGCTGCGGGGTACCGGACATGCCGATCCTGCCTTCTTCGGGATGCGCTCCTGGTGCCTTCAGCCTAACCCCGGCTACTCCCCCAGCGCAGCGTTGTGGCGCTTCGACAACTCGACGTAGCGCCCGGCGTGCGGGATGAAACCGGCGGACTGCTCCTCGCTGAGTTCCCGCCGGATCTTGGCGGGAACGCCGGCGGCCAGGGCGCGGTCCGGGATCTCCATGCCCTCGAGCACCACGGCGCCGGCTGCGATGAGCGCACCTGCGCCAATGACGCTGCGGGAGAGCAGCGTCGACTTCATCCCCACCAGCGTGCCGTCGCCCACCGTCGTGCCGTGGACCAGCGCCATGTGCCCGATGGTGACGTCCTCGCCGAGGATGCAGGGCGCGTCCCCGTCGACGTGCAGCACGGAGTTGTCCTGGATGTTGGTGCGGGCGCCGATACGGATGGCGTTGACGTCCCCGCGGAGGACACAGCCGTAGAAGACGGACGCGTCGGGGCCGATCTCCACGTCGCCGATGATGACCGCCGTGGGCGCGACCCAGGCGGTGGGATGGATCTTCGGCTTCTTGCCCTCGAACTCGATGATCATTTCAGTGCCTCTCTGACTGATGCGGGACCGGTGAACAGGACAGCCCGCAGGCCGAACTCCTCCGCCGCTTTCACGTTCACCGGATCGGCGTCGAAGAACACCGTCTCCTTGGCCGTGGCACCCATGGCGTCCAGGGCGACGGCGAAGGCGCGGGGGTCGGGTTTGATCAGGCCGATGTCGCAGGACATCGTCACCGCGTCGAAGCGCTGGAACCACCCGTGCTGCTTGCGGGCGCGTCCGGCCAGGCCGGCCGGGACGTTGGAGAGGATGCCGCAGCATACTCCGGCATCGATGAGCGAGAGCACGAGGGCGACCATCTCCGGATCCTCCGCCATCAACGTGGCCCAGTCCGCCTCCACCGCCTCCACGATGTCGAAGGGCGCCACGCCCGCGCGGACCTGCAGCTGCCGCCAGAAACGTTCGTCTCCGACGTCGCCGGAATCGTAGGCGGGCCGCAGATCCTCGTACACCGGCCAGATGCCTGCGTCGCCCCCGACCGCCAGCTCAACGCGACGCCGCCCGGCGTCGGTCCGCTCCTTCAGCAACACCCCGTAGAGATCGAACAACAGAGCACTCATACGACCACTCTACGTAAATACAATGGGGCGGCATGATCGACTTCAACGCCCCCGCAGATCACGTGGCCCCCCTGCTCCTGGGCGCAGTGGTGACCATGGGCGGCGTCTCCGTCCGTCTCACCGAGGTGGAGGCCTATCTCGGCACGGAGGACGAGGCCGCCCACACCTTCCGCGGGCGGACGCCGCGCAACGCCGCAATGTTCGGGCCGCCCGGGCGGCTCTACGTGTACCTGTCCTACGGCATCCACCTGGCCGGCAACATCGTCTGCGCGCCGGAGGGCACCGGCCACGGCTGCCTCATGCGGGCCGGCGAGGTGGTGGCCGGCGTCGACCTGGCCAGGGAGCGGCGCGGGGACGTACCCTTCGAGAAGCTGGCCTCCGGCCCCGGCAACCTGGGCAAGACCCTGGGTCTGTCCCTGGCGGACAACGGCACGCCGGTGCCCCTGGACCTGCCCGACATCGTGCCGGAGCACGTCCGCGGACCTCGGGTGGGGATCTCGAAGAACATGGACGCCCCGCTGCGCTTCTGGATCCCCGGCGACCGGACGGTGTCGGCGCGGCGGGGGCCGGCGGCACGGCGGCGCTGAGCGGACGGCGGGCTGACGGCGGGTGGGGCCCGCCGGAGATGTGCCGATGCGGGACACCTCCGGTCTCCACCGTGCGGGCAGGATGAGGTGAGCGCCAGGATGTGACCCACAACACGCGGAAAAGCCTGTCCGCGGCCCGGTCCGCACGGCGCGCCCACCGTCCCCGCACGAGAACAGGAAACAATTATGTCAACGGAGTTCAAGGACAAGGTCGCGCTCGTATCCGGAGCGGGTTCCGGCATCGGCGCCGCGACCGCCAAGATCCTGGCCGGCGGCGGCGCCTCGGTCGTCCTGACCGACATCAACCTCGAGGCCGCGCAGCAGATCGCCGAGGAGATCACCCAGGCCGGCGGCACGGCCACTCCCTTCAAGGCGAATGTCGCCGACCCCGAGGACGCAGAGGCGTCCGTCGCCTTCGCCAAGGAGACCTACGGCGGACTGCACCTGGCCTTCAACAACGCCGGCGTCGTCGGCGCGGAGAAGCACGTCGCGGACCTGGAGATCGCCGACTGGCAGAAGGTCATCGACATCAACCTCAACGGCGTCTTCTACGGCCTGAAATACCAGATCCCCGAGATCCTGGCCTCGGGCGGCGGCGCGATCGTCAACACCTCCTCCATCGCCGGATTCATCGCCGTGGAGAACCTGTCCCACTACACCGCGTCCAAGCACGCGGTGGCCGGTCTGACCAAGACCGCAGCCCGGGAGTACGGCAAGCAGGGCATCCGCATCAACTCCGTGCACCCGGGCTACATCATGACCCCGCTTATCGCACAGTGGACGGATGTGGCACTGGCACCCCTGGAGGCGCTCCACCCGATCGGGCGACTCGGCCAGCCCGAGGAGATCGCCGAGGTCGTGGCCTTCCTGCTCTCCGACAAGGCCTCCTTCGTCAGCGGCTCCCAGATCGTGGCCGACGGCGGTTTCCTCTCGGTCTGATCCCCACCCCGTGGGCGGGTGGGGCCCGCACCCGCCCACCGCCTGCCCCTGTGCGGAAGCGTGGTGCAACGTAGTATGCAGTCATGTATTCCCTGACAATTCGCCGCGAGGCCGAGGCCGACATCCCCGCGATCCGCGAGCTGACCTCCCGCGCATTCGTCGGCAAGCCCTACTCGAAGCAGCGTGAGGCGCAGATTGTGGAGTCGCTCCGCGACGCCGACGCCCTCACCCTCTCCTTCATCGTGGTGAAGGGCCCCGACGTGGCCGGCCACGTCGGGGCCGCCCCCGTGGAGATCAGCGACGGAACGCCGAACTGGTACTTCGTGGGCCCCATCAGCGTGGCCCCGGAGCACCAGGGCGAGGGAGTCGGGTCCCTGCTCATGGAGCGCGCCCTGGCGGAGCTGCGTGAACTCGGTGCCGGCGGCGCCGTCGCTCTCGGCGATCCGAACTACTACGGACGTTTCGGCCTGGCCAACGTGCCGGACCTGGTCTACCCGGAGTATGACCCGCAGTACTTCATGGCTCTCCCCCTCGCCGACGACGCCGTCCCCACCGGCGAGGTCCGCTTCCCCCTCGGCTTCCGGGCCTGAGTTCAGAGGGCGACCTCCCGGTTCGTGTACTCGTACCGGCGCCGCTCACCCTCCTGGTAGACGCGCCCGGGGACGCCGGGCCGGAGGGTACCCGCCGGGCCGGCCTGCATCTTCACCTCGATGACCACCGGCGATGCGCAGTGGATGAGCAGTTCCTGCCCCGAGTCGAGGCTCAGCCGCAGGCCCGAGTCCCGCCACCACTCCCATGCGACGGCCTCCGCGAGCTTGTTGATCTCCGCGATCCGGTCCTGGATCCGCGTGATCTGTGTGATGGTGCCGGTGAGCTCATAAGAGTCGCCCTCCGCCCCACCGGGGCGGGCCTCCAGCACGGACTCGACCCGCTCCCCCTCCGGGAAGTCGAGGACCTGCTCCACGAACTCCAGCTCGACCGCCCCCCGGTCGGTGTCCAGCCAGGCGCCGAAGGCGCCGACGCCGTCGTCCAGCTCCAGGTCGGTGCCGTATGCGCGCAACTGCGCGCCCGTGAGTCCCCGGAGGACCTCGAGGCTCTCGGGCGACAGGAAGGTTTCGGTTGTCATGGGGTCTCCTCCGGGGCGTCAGTTTTTCCTGCCAGCCTACGGGTGGCCCGGTGCGTGGCCGGGAAGAGCAGGCCCACGCGGACGGGCACGGACAGGAACGGCACACTTTCCGTGCGTGTGATACGTCAGTTGTTTCAAACAACTCCTAAATTACTCCGCCGCGAGAATGTTCCGAATAGTAGCTTTAAGCCCAGTTCAGAGGGGAAAATGGGAGTTGTTCGGAGTAATCTTCCGACCGATTTACTGCGATCCGGAATCCTCCCTTCGCCCTGCCGGAAAACCCCCGGGATCCGTACGTTCCGGTCGAACCGGGGAACGTTTAAGAGACGACCCATTCTTTCCACGGTGTTGGAAGAATGTTGTGGACACCATCCTCGCCGGCATGAGCTCCGGGCCTGCAATCTCTGCAGAAACCCTCCCCCTAGGTCCCGGAGTTCCACGCCTCGCGGATCATCTCCTCCAGCACCGCCAGGTCGATGTCCTCCGGCTTGTTCACGTAGAGGCAGGCCACGCTCGTGGTGTGCTTGCCCAGCCGGTCGAGGAACCGCTCCTCGTGCGGCAGGCCGTAGAGGGTGAGCTTTGTCTTGCGCGGGCTGAATCCCACCCGGAAGGTGTCTCCCTCCCGGCCGGTGGCGTAGCGGTAGTGCATCTGCCCGTAGCCGATCATGGACGGCCCCCACATCACCGGCTCTGCGCCGGTCGCGCGGCCGAAGATCTCCAGCAACAGCCGCCCGTGCTCCACCCGGCGCGGGGTGTCCAGCTGTTCGACGTACTCCGCCGGGGACTGCCCGGTAGCCTGTGTCCGGAGGTCGGCGGCGTTCTCCCCGGTGTGACCGAGGGTGAAGGTCGCTGTGCGGTCCTCCGCGGCAGGCGCATCGGCGAGCGAGAGCCCCCGCTCGAGCAGCGCGGCCTGCATCCGCTCCAGGCCCCGCTTTCCGACGCCGTGCAGCCCCAACAGCGCAGTGAAGTCGGCGCCGTCCAACGCCTCGAGGTCCGGGTAACCGGCCTCGGTGAGAGCCCTTCGGGCGGGGGCCGGGACGCCGGGGATCGCGTCAAACTCTGTGCTCATGTGCGCGAGTGTAAGCGGAGGTTCCCCTGCAGGGCGGGGATTGCGCCAGTACTGTCGCTTCCATGGCACTTGCAGATATCGCACGCAGGGTGGAACGGACCATCAACCGGGTCGGCACGCGTCGGAAAGCTGCGGCCGGCTGGCGCCCCACCATCACCGGCTTCGCCGGTTACGGATCAGAGCGTCGCGTCCACGTGCTCGGGCGGGTGCTCATGCAGGACCCGGCGGACCGGGAAGAGGGGCCGGAGAACCTCCGGGAGCAGGCGGAGCGCGGTTGGCGGCAGTTCCTGACCATCCAGGTGAAGGACCTGCCCGTCGCGGTGCGCATCGGTGAGAAGGTCGCACACTCCCGGACGAACGCCAACGGCTACATCGACGTGCTTGTGGAGGACCACGGCCTGGCGCCGGGCTGGCACGAGGTGACCATCGAGGCGGACGGCGCGGAACCGGTCCAGTCCTCCGTGCTCATCGTCGAACCCGCCACCCGGGTCGGTCTGATCTCCGACATCGACGACACTGTCCTGGTTACCTGGCTGCCCCGCGCGCTCATCGCCGCCTGGAACTCCTGGGTCCGCCACACCGACAAGCGCCGGCCGGTGCCCGGCATGGCCGAGTTCTACCGCGAGATGCTGCGCGAGCATCCCGACGCCCCCGTGTTCTACCTGTCCACCGGGGCCTGGAACACCTACGACACCCTGGTCACCTTCCTGAAGCAGCACAACCTGCCCACCGGCCCGCTCCTGCTCACCGACTGGGGCCCCACCCCCACCGGCATGTTCCGCTCCGGAGCGGAACACAAGAAGGTCCAGCTGCGCAACCTCATCATCGAGTACCCGGAGATCAACTGGATCCTCGTCGGCGACGACGGCCAGCATGACCCGCTCATCTACGGCGAAGCGGTGTTCGAGCATCCCGACCGCATCGCCGGCGTGGCCATCCGCCAGCTCTCCCCCGGCGAGCACGTCCTCTCCCACGGCACCGCCGCCCCCCTCGAGGGCTCGGAGCCCAGTCCGCGCCACGAGGTCCCGACCATCTTCGGCGCGGACGGCCACGAGCTTCTCGACGCCTGGCGGGCAGCACCGTTCCCACGGGCGGAGCACCCGGCCACGAAGGACTGACAGCGGTCCCGTCCCGGGAGCGTCAGGACCCGTGGGTGGCCCCCGAGGTGGTCACCGGGGTCACGGTTCCCCCCCCCGGAGCCACGTGGTCCCGGCATCGCCCAACCGACCACCTCTCAGTTGTCTTCCCCGGCGGCAGGATCGACCACCAGCAGGAGATCTCCTCCGGTGACTTGAGTGACGCTGGTCAGCGGGATGTGGGTGACCGTGCCTCCGGTCGGGGTGGTGATGGAGGCTTCCATCTTCATGGCCTCAATGGTGGCTACCTGGGCGCCCGGTGCCACGGTATCGCCTTCAGCTACGGTGACGGTGACAGCGCCGGCGAACGGGGCGGCGATATGGCCGGGATCAGCAGGATCAGCTTTTGTCATTTCGGGGATGTCGGAGGTGACTGACTTGTCACGGACATCGAGCAAACGCAGCTGGCCGTTGAGGGCGACCATCACTGTGCGCATTCCCTTCTCGTCGGGCTCGGAAATGGCTTCCAGGGTGACCAGCAGACGCACACCTTTGCCCAGCGAGATGACGTGTTCGCGTTCCTGGGTGAGTCCGTAGAGGAAGTCGCGGGTGTGCAGGAGGGACAGATCGCCGTATTTCGCTCGGCTGGCCAGGTAATCCCTGGTGGGGCCGGGAAAGAGAAGACGGTTCAGGGTGGCTCGTCGGGTGGCGGAATCCGCTGTCAGCGCTGCGGAGTCCTCGGGACTGATGTCGGCGGGCGTGAGGGGGACATTGCGTCCCTTGAGCGCCTGGGAGCGGAAGGGCTCCGGCCAGCCACCGGGGGGTGTGCCCAGCTCCCCTGCCAGGAAGTTGACCACGGAGTCGGGGATGTCGAAATTCCCGGGGTCAGCCGCCAGGTCGGCCGGGTCCACGCCCATGCCCACCATTGCCAGGGCGAGGTCACCGACGACCTTGGAGGAGGGGGTGACCTTGATCAACCGTCCGAGGATGGTGTTGGCGGCGGTGTACATGTCCTCGATGGCTTCGAAGCGCTCCCCCAATCCGAGTGCGATGGCCTGCTGCCGCAGGTTCGACAGCTGTCCGCCGGGGATCTCGTGACGGTAGACACGTCCGGTCGGGGCGCTGAGTCCGGACTCGAAGGGTCTGTACATGGTGCGGATGACCTCCCAGTACGGCTCCATTGCGGAGACGGCATCCAGGTCAAGGCCGGTGTCGCGTTCGGAGTCTTCGAGGGCGGCGACGAGCGCGGAGGCGGATACCTGGGAGGTGGTTCCGGCCATGGAGGCGTCAGCGACGTCGACGGCGTCCACACCGGCGTCGACGGCGGCCATCAGGGTGGCCAGCTGGCCGCCGGCGGTGTCGTGGGTGTGCAGGTGCACCGGCAGGTCGAAGCGCTCCCGCAGCGCGGTGACCAGCTTCTTCGCGGCAGCGGGGCGCAGCAGACCGGCCATGTCCTTGATCGCCAGGATGTGGGCGCCGGCGTCGACGCATTCCTGTGCCAGGTCAAGGTAGTAGTCGAGGGTGTAGAGGTCCTCGTCCGGATCGGTGAGGTTACCGGTGTAGCACAGGGCGACCTCCGCGACTGCCGTGCCGGTGTCGCGCACCGCCTTGATGGCCGGACGCATCTGCTCGACGTCATTCAAGGCGTCGAAGATGCGGAAGATATCCACGCCGGTGGCCGCGGCCTCCCGGACGAAGGCCTCAGTCACCTCCACCGGGTAAGGGGTGTAGCCGACGGTGTTGCGTCCGCGCAGCAGCATCTGGATGGGGATGTTGGGCATGGCCTCGCGCAGCAGGCGCAGCCGCTCCCACGGATCCTCACCGAGGAAGCGCAGGGCGACGTCGTAGGTCGCCCCGCCCCAGGCCTCGATGGACAGCAGCTGAGGGAGGTTGTGGGCATAGGCCGGCGCTGCGGCGAGCAGATCGCGGGTGCGTACGCGGGTGGCCAGAAGCGACTGGTGTGCATCGCGGAAAGTCGTTGAGGTCACCGCCACCGCCTGCTGTTGGCGCAGCCTGGTGGCGAAACCGTCCGGTCCTTCCTCGATCAGCACCTGCCGCCACCCGGACGGCGGGGTGTGCTCGGAGGGGCCGTCGAACGGAGAGCGTAACGGTTCATCCCGCTTGTCCCCGGGGTAGTGGGGCAACTTGGTGCGGGGATCGATGCCCTCCACCGCTGGACCGTAGGGTTTGTTGACGGTCACTTCAGCCAGCCAGGTCAGTGCCTTGGAGCCGCGGTCGGCTGACGCCTGACCTTCCAGCAGCTCGGGACGGGACTCGATGAAATCGGTGGTGACGTTACCCGCCAGAAACTCCGGGTCGGCCACGACAGCCTGGAGGAACTGGAGGTTGGTCGCCACGCCGCGGATGCGGAATTCCGCCAGGGCACGCCGGGTGCGGCGCACCGCCGTCGGATAGTCCCGACCGCGGCAGATGAGCTTGACCAGCATGGAGTCGAAGTGCGGGGAGATCTCGGCGCCGGCGTAGATGGTGCCGCCGTCGAGTCGGACACCGGCGCCGCCGACGGAGCGGTAGGCAGAGATCCGCCCGACATCAGGACGGAAATCGTTGGCCGGATCCTCCGTGGTGATCCGGCACTGCATCGCCGCCCCCCGGATCCGCAGGCGGTCCTGGGCGATGTCGAGGTCGGCCAGGGTCTGGCCGGCGGCGATGCACAGCTGGGCCTGGACGAGGTCGACGTCGGTGATTTCCTCGGTGACGGTGTGCTCAACCTGGATGCGCGGGTTCATCTCGATGAAGACGTGCTCCCCGGCCCGCTCGCCGACGGTATCGACCAGAAACTCCACGGTGCCCGCGTTGACGTAACCGAGCTCCCTGGCGAATTTCACGGCGTCCCGGTGCAGGGCCCGGCGGATGTTCTCGTCCAGGTTGGGGGCCGGGGCGATCTCGACGACCTTCTGGTGACGGCGCTGCAGCGAGCAGTCGCGCTCGAACAGATGCACCGTCTCACCGGTGTGATCAGCCAGCACCTGCACCTCGATATGCCGGGGCCGCAACACCGCCTGCTCCAGGAAGACGGTGGCGTCGCCGAAGGCGGTCTCGGCCTCACGCATCGCCGCTCCCAGGGCATCCGGCAGGGCTTCGCGATTTTCCACCCGCCGCATGCCGCGGCCACCGCCACCGGCGACCGCCTTGACGAAGATCGGGAATCCGATGTCCTCCGCCTGTGCCAGCAGGGCATCGACATCATCGGAGGGGTCGGTGGAGCGCAGGGTGGGAATCCCCGCCCGCTTCGCGGCGTGCAGGGCCTCGACCTTGTTACCGGCCAACTCCAGGATCTCAGCCCGGGGGCCGACGAAGGTGATTCCGGCATTTTCCGCGGCCCGCGCCAGATCCGGGTTCTCGGAGAGGAAACCGTAACCAGGGTAGATGGCGTCGCACCCGGATTCCCTCGCGACCCGGATGATCTCATCGACGTCGAGGTAGGCACGGACCGGATGTCCCTCCTCCCCGATCTGGTACGCCTCGTCGGCTTTCTGACGGTGGATGGAGTACCGGTCTTCGTGGGGGAATACCGCTACGGTCTTGATGCCGAGTTCGTAGGCCGAGCGGAAGGCGCGGATGGCGATCTCGCCACGGTTGGCCACGAGAATTTTCTTGAACATCAGGGTTGTTCCGTTCCGCCCCCGGTCAGGGCTCTGGTCACCGGAGGCTGTGTCTGAGGGTTATGGCACTGCCACGAGGGGAATCCTCGGGGCGCGGCGGGGGTACAGCACTCAGCCGAGGAGGATGACATCCAGACGACGCGGACCGTGCACACCCTCGACGCGTTCGAGTTCGATATCGGAGGTGGCGGAGGGCCCGGAGATCATCGTGATCGGGGCGATCGCATCGACCCTGGCCATGGCCTCGGGGATGAGTTCGACCACGGTGTCCACCGGCACGACGCAGATGTGGTGGTCAGGCACGAGGCTGATCGCGCGGCGGCCCTCATCGGGGCGGCCGGTGAGGAAAATGGTGCCGGTCTCCGCGCAGGAGACGGTGGACGAGGTGACCACAGCGTCGATGGTGTCGTTGAGGTCATGGACCTCGAGCACCGCGTCGGGAGTCTCGAAGAGGATCCGGTCACCGGAGTCGGTGGGTAGCCAGGTCCGTTCCAGGCCATGCGGGGCAATGACCCGGGCGGATTCACCGAACAGCTCCGCCAGACGTGCGGGAAGGCTCTCGGCTGTCTCGTGGAAGACATTGGCCTTGTAGTCGATCAACCGGTCCTCGAGCATCTCGAGGATCTCGGCCGGCGCCAGGTCTGAGGAGCGGCGGTAGCTGCGGGGGATGTCCGGGGCGACGGGGGCATCGTCAATCGCGGCCCTGATGCGCCGGAGGATCTCGGTCTTGGCCTCGGTGCTCATTTCTTCTCCTGCTCGTAATGGCCGTCGCGGCGCAGCCGCTGTTCGGTCTCGTGCTCGTGCTTCTTCCACCAGTTGCGGAAGGACTGATTCGGCGGTGCGGGGATGTCGCGCTGGTCGGTCCAGCCGCCGGCGAGTCCGGGCAGCCGACTGATCCGCCGGTCACGTCCCGCGGCGATGCGACCGACCGGCAGACCTCGTTCAATGAGTGCCATCCGCACGCCGGAGGACATGACCACGGATGCCCCCTTCATGAGCAGATCCATCTGGGAGGGAACCTTGTGATCCTCCGACTTCACCGCCTCCGAGCGCAGGTGGACCAGAATCTCGGGGATGTTGATCTTGACCGGGCAGACGTCGTAGCAGGCGCCACACAGAGAGGACGCGAACGGGAGGGAAGCGTTTTCCGCCGAGGTGATGCCGGTCAGCTGCGGGGAGAGGATCGCTCCGATAGGGCCGGGGTAGGTCGAACCGTAGGAATGTCCGCCGGCGTGTTCGTAGACAGGGCAGACATTGAGGCAGGCCGAACAGCGGATGCAGTGCAGGGCGGAGCGCCCGGCCTCATCGTCGAGGACCGCGGTGCGGCCGTTGTCCAGCAGCACCACGTGCACATTCTGTGGACCGTCGCCCGGGGTGACCCCGGTCCACATGGAGGTGTAGGGATTCATCCGCTCGCCGGTGGAGGAACGCGGCAGCAGCTGGAGGAAAACCTCAAGGTCGGTGAACGTGGGCACGATCTTCTCGATGCCCATGACCGTGATCAGCGTGTCCGGCAGGGTCAGGCACATGCGCCCGTTGCCCTCGGACTCCACGACCGTGAGGGTGCCGGTCTCCGCGACGCCGAAGTTCGCACCGGAGACGGCCACGGAGGTGTTGAGGAACTTCTCCCGCAGGTGCCGACGGGCCGCATCGGCGAGGTCGTGCGGCTCGGACGTCAGCGTTTCATCGGTCTCGGGCATTTCCTTGAGGAAGATGTCCCGGATCTCGTGGCGGTTGCGGTGGATGGCGGGCACGAGAATGTGGGAGGGCTTGTCATGGCCCAGCTGGACGATGAGCTCCGCGAGGTCGGTTTCGGTGGCGGTGATGCCGTGGCGGTGCAGGTGTGCCTCCAGGTCGATCTCCTGGGTGGCCATCGATTTGACCTTGATCACCTCCTTCGAGCCGGTGGCCTGGATCAGTTCGGTCACGATCCGGTTGGCCTCCTCCGCGTCACGTGCCCAGTGGACCGTGCCGCCCCGGGCGGTGAAGTTGCGTTCGAATTCCTCGAGCAACTCGGGCAGGTTCGCGGCGACCTGCTGTTTGATCGCCGATCCTGCGTCACGCAGAAGCTCCCAGTCCGGCAGCTCCGCGGTCACCGCCGCCCGCTTGCCCCGGATGGTGTGGGTGGCGTGGTGGATGTTGGCGCGCATCTGTTCGTTGCGCATCTGCTCCTTCGCCGCTTTGGGGAAGGAGATGTCGGCGTGCAGGTTTCCTTCGCCGTGGACCGGGCGGGCGGTGGGCATTCCCAGATGGGTGGTCATCGGGGGCCTCCTTCGGTGGGGGCGGGGATGGACAGTTCGACCGGCCCTGAGATCTCCAGGGGGTTGCGGCGGGTGGAGGCGAGGATCTCCGCAAAGTGCACGGTCTTGACGTTCTCCTGTCGGCGGGCCACGGCCCCGCCGATGTGCAGCAGACAGGAAGCGTCCCCGCCGGTGCACAGCTCGGCGCCGGTGGAGACGATGTTGCCGATCTTCTCGTCCACCATGGCTCCGGAGACGTCCGCATTCTTCATGGAGAACGTGCCGCCGAAGCCGCAGCATTCATCGGCGTCCGGGAGTTCCCGGAAGTCGATGCCCTCGACCGACCGGACGAGGTCGGACTGCCGGTCCCCCAACCGCAGCAGGCGCATGCCGTGGCACGAAGGGTGGTAGGTGACGGAATGGGGGAAGAAGGATCCGAGCTGAGCAGCCGCGTCGGTGACGCCGAGGACGTCGATAAGAAGTTGCGAGAGCTCGTAGGTCCGGGCGGCGACCTCGGTGGCCTGCCCGGCCAGCCGCTCATCGCCGCCGGCACGCGCGACCATCGGCTGCTGGTGGCCGAGAGAGGCCACGCAGGAACCGGACGGGGCGACCGCGACGTCGTAGTCGGCCTCACTGAACGCCTTGACGTGGTTGCGCACCACCGGCAGAGCGTGGGCGAGATACCCGCTGTTGACGTGCATCTGCGAGCAACAGCCCTGCCCCGGCGGAAAGACAACCTCGTGGCCGAGGCGTTCCAGGATACGGACGGTGGCCAAGGCGACCTTCGGGTACATCGCGTCCACGATGCACGTGGAGAACAGAGCGATCCTCATGAGACCTCCAGAGTCGGGGAGGCGGCTCGGAGAGGGTCCGTCCGCCTGTGGTCTGACCATACTAAGCCAGTGAGGCAGGTCACGCAAGTGCCGGAAAAAGATCGCGTCCACACTTGACCGCGGTGACCCGCGACACATATCGTCCTGTGGACTGACCACAACGCGGCGCTGTCCGCCCTCCCCGCAGGGACCAGCCCCGGTTAGCAATCAGACCGACCCACGTTTTCCCGCAGTTCTCCCGCACCGGGGAAAAGCACCCCCGCGCCCGTTTTCGAATGAAGCACCTCAGTCACCCTCTTGCCGGCCCCTCACTCCACAGCCATGCAGAGGAAGGCAACCGAAAGGATCTATCGATGGACAATCTCGCTGTGCTGAGCTTCCTGGCTCTGCTACCCCTGCTCCTGGTGGGCGTGCTACTGGCCGGCTTCCGCTGGCCCGCGAAGTACGCGATGCCGGTCGGTTACCTTGCCGCGGTCGTGGTGGCCGTGTTCGTCTGGCAGATGAGTTTCACCGGCGTACTGGCGGCCACCATCGAAGGCGTGATCGTGGCCGGCACCATGCTCTACATCGTCTTCGGCGCCCTCCTGCTGCTGTCCACCCTCACCGTGGGTGGGGCCATGTCCACCATCCGGGCGGGGTTCAACAACATCTCCGCCGACCGCCGGATCCAGGCGATCATCATCGGCTGGCTCTTCGGCTCCTTCATCGAAGGCGTCTCCGGGTTCGGCACCACCGCAGCCGTCGTCGCCCCTCTTCTGCTGGCCATGGGCTTCCCCGCCATGGCCGCCGTTATGGTGGGACTGGTCGTGCAGTCGACTCCGGTCAGCTTCGGTGCGGTGGGCACCCCGATCCTCGTCGGCGTGGCCAACGGCCTCGGCGGCGACCCTGCGGTGGCCGAACGCATCAGCGTCCTGGGTGTGACCATGCCCGAGTTCATCAGCTCCATCGGCTTCTACACCGCGGCGATCCACACCATCGTCGGCATTCTCATCCCGTTGATCATCGTCACCCTCCTCACCGGTTTCTTCGGCCCCGAACGACGCTTCCGCGACGGCCTGGCAGTGTGGCCCTTCGCCATCTACGCCTCCCTGGCCATGACGATCCCCTACCTGCTGGTCGCCCGTTTCCTCGGACCCGAGTTCCCCTCGATGTTCGGCGGCATCATCGGCCTGCTGCTGGTGATGTTCACCTCCAGCAGGGGCTTTCTCATGCCGAAGGACACCTTCCGGTTCGGCCCCCGCGCCAGTTGGCCCGCCCGCTGGATGGGCACCATCGAACCGGCTGAAGCCACCGACGTCTCAGCGCACATGAGCCTGGTCCGCGCCTGGAGCCCCTACGTCCTCATGGCCGGACTCCTGGTGGCCAGCCGCGTGATCACCCCACTGAAGGAGTGGCTGACCGGCCTGGCCATCCCCTTCGAAGACATCCTGGGCACCGGGATCACCACCACGGTCCAGCCGTTCTACCTGCCCGGTTTCGTGCTCATCGCCACCTCCGTCTTCGCCTACCTGCTGCACCGGATGAACTCCGGCCAGATCAAGGAGACCATCAGAATCTCCACGGGTCAGCTCGCCGGCACCGCCGCCGCCCTGGTCTTCGCCGTGCCCCTGGTGCGCGTGCTCATCCAGTCCGGTCCCGCCCTCAACGATTCAGGCCTGTCGAGCATGCCGGTCACCCTTGCGGAAGGTGCGGCGCTGATCTCCGGCACCTCCTGGCCGGTCATCGCCCCCTGGATCGGGGCGCTCGGCGCCTTCATCGCCGGCTCGAACACCGTCTCCAACCTGACATTCTCCCAGTTCCAGTACTCCACCGGCGTCGCCATCGGCGTCGAGCGCCCGGAACTCGTCGTGGCCGCCCAGGCCATCGGCGGGGCAGGCGGCAACCCGATCTCCATCCACAACATCGTGGCCGCGTCCGCCACCGTCGGACTCCTCGGCCGGGAGGGTGACCTGCTGCGCCAGACCATCCTCGTGACCACCTACTATTGCCTGGCAGGCGGTGCCGTCGCCTACCTGTTCATCTACGGGGCAGGCCTGAACCTGGGCACTGTCATGCTGGCACTGCTCATCGCCGGGCTCGGCGTCCTCGCCACCTGGCTGTGGCGTAAAGACTCTCCCGTTCCCAGCGCAGTCCGGGCCTGACACAGATGCAGCGGCTCCGGGGCACGCCGCTTTCCCGGCGGGCACACGGACTGCCGGCACCCGGATCCGGACGCCCAGGCACCGGGACCTTATGATTGACGGGTAACTTGTCTGCCAGGAGGCCCTGCCCATGTCCACCCCCCAGCCCCGCGCCTACACCGTCATCCTCGACTGGCTGGAGGAGCGCCTGCGCTCCGGAGACATCTCCGTGGGTGACAAGCTTCCGGCCGAGCGTCAGCTCGCCGAGGACTTCAGCATCTCCCGGGCCTCGGTGCGCGAGGCGATCCGGGTGCTCGACGCCATGGGGCTGGTCCGTTCAGCCACGGGATCCGGGCCGAATGCCGGGGCCGTGGTCATCTCCGAGCCTTCAGCCGCCCTGGCCTGGGCGTTGAGGATGCACGTGGCCACCCGCTCCCTGCCGGTGCGGGACCTGGTGCAGACCCGGCTCGTGCTGGAGACCCAGTCCGCGGTCGAGGCCGCCGCCGCTCCGGACTCCCCGGAACGCGTGCAGATCCTCAAGGAGGCCGCCGCGCTGGTGGACATGATGGACGCCCCTGACCTGCCGGCGGATGAATTCCACACCCGGGACGCCCAGTTCCACATCCTGCTCGCCTCTCTGGCCGGCAATGTGGTGGTGGAGACGATCATGACCTCGCTGCGCCAGGCCACCATCAGCTATGTCCAGGAGACTGTCGCGGGTCTGGGCAACTGGCGTGACGTCAGCTGCGCCCTGCAGCAGCAGCACCGGGGGATCCTGCAGGCGGTGGAGGAACGGCGCGGTGAGGACGCAGCCGCCGCCCTCCGGGAGCATATCGTGTGGTTCTTCAGCCTCAGCGGGCTGAAGCAGCGGTCGGGTCTCGCGGCAGATTCCCTGATCCCGTGGGGTCAATGCGCTGCGCGGATCCAGACGGCGCCCTGGACCTACCCGGCCCCCGCACCGCCCGCACATCCGTGGCCCACCTCGAGGTGAGGCCGTCGCGGACCCGGGATCCGGCACCGGTCCCGAGTTCCTCCCTTCCTCTCCCCCACCAGGGAGTCACCGGTGTGCTCATCGACGACGTCACCGCCTACGCCGCGCTCACGGCGCGGGACGACGAGCAGTAGGCGGGTGGTCGCGGACAACGGGGACCTGATCGCCACCATCGGCCAGTGTGTGGAGTACTTCCCCAGTGACCGGCCCCTGCACCGGACGGCGGGCCTGCCTGTGGATGCGGCGTCATGCCGACCCCGGCATGCGGAACGTGCTCGGTACGCTCCACGGCGGGGTCAGCCTGGCCTTCTCGGAACTGGCCGCACGGCGGGCCGCCGAATTCTCCGGAGGCTCTTCGCCGGAGAAGTTCCTTCCCTCATCCATCCGAATGTCCTACCTCCGCCCTGGAATCGTGGAAGGTCACCTCAGGGTCACGGCGGACGTCATCCACCGGTCACGCACCATCGCAACAGTGGAAACCCGCGTGCTCAACCCGGACGGGAAGGCCGCGACCCTGGGGCTGGTGACCCTGCACCGGGTTGAGCAGGCCTGAGGCGGGAAGGCACCCCGTCTCAGGCGGCGCATCAGTTGGCCGACATCAGCCCCATCGTCTCCGGTAGCCACAGGGAGACCTGCGGGACGAAGACAACCACGAACAGGGCGATGAGGATCGCAACCAGGAAGGGCCACAGCATTCTGGTCACGGTTTCGATGCGCAGGCCCGCGACCTGCGCGCCGACGAAGAGGACGTTGCCCACCGGCGGGGTGATCACGCCGAGGGACAGGTTCATCACCACCATGGCGCCGAAGTGGACGGGGTCGACGCCGAGTTCGGTGACCACGGGCAGGAAGATCGGCACGAAGATGAGGATCGCCGGGGTGGGGTCCATGAAGGTGCCGATGATCAGCAGGATGAACATCATGATGAGCAGGATGACCACCTTGGAATCGGACACCGCCAGCAGCCCGGAGGAGATCATCTGCGGGATCCGGGCGAAGGCCATGACCCAGGACAGAGCGGAGGAGACCGCGACCAGCATCATCACGATGGAGGTGGTGCGGGTGGCGCGCAGGAGGATCTCCGGCAGATCCCGGACCCTGATGTTGCGGTAGGCGAAGCCCAGGACCAGGCAGTAGATGACGGCGATGGCGGCCGACTCGGTCGGGGTGAACCAGCCGGCGAGGATGCCGCCGATGACGATCACGATCATCAGCAGGGAGGGCACCGCCCGCCAGATCGTCAGCAGTGCCAGCGAGAGCGTGGGGTGCGTGGTGTCACGCCGGTAGTTCTCCCGCCGGGCCATGAGCAGGGCGACGACGAGACAGGCGATGACCCACAGCAGGCCCGGTCCGACGCCGGCCATGAACAGCGCAGCGATGGAGGTCGAGGACACCAGCGAGTAGACGATGAAGGTGTTCGACGGCGGGATGAGCATGCCGGCGGGCGCGGAGGCCACGTTGACGGCGGCGGAGTAGGCACGGGAGTATCCGTCCTCCCGCATCCGTGGGGTCATGACGGTGCCGACGGCGGAGGCGGCGGCCACGGCCGCGCCGGAGACGGCGCCGAACATGCCGTTGGCCACGATGTTGGTCTGCGCGAGGGAGGCGGGCAGGCGGCCCACGAGGACCTTCGCGGCGTCGATGAGCCGGGCGGCGATGCCGCCTGAGTTCATCAGCGCGCCAGCCAGCACGAAGAAGGGGATGGCCAGGAGGCTGAAGGAGTTGGTGCCGGTGAACATGCGCTGGGCCACGGCCTGCGCGGCGTTCTCCGGGCCGAGCACGGCCATGGCGGCGAGCATGGAGGGCACGCCGATGGCCACGGCGATGGGCACCGAGAAGGCGATGAGGACGACGATGCCGATCAGGAGGATGAGCGCGGCGACTGTCGCGGGTGCGAGGATCATTTCCGGGTCCCTTCGTCGAGGACGATCCGGCTCTCTGCGGCCGCGTCCTCCAGGTGCATGGGCTGGTCGTCGGATTCGTCGATGTCCGGGTAGGGAGCCTCCCGGCCGGTGAGCACGGCGACGAGATCGATGAGCGCGAAAACCGCGACGAAGACGCCGGCGACCGGGATGACCACGTAGACCCAACCGATGGTCAGCGGGAGGGCGGTGAGGTTCTGGGTCCAGGCGATCGAGGCGGCGAGGTAGCCGCCCCACACCATCGCCACGAGCGCGAAGAAGAGGATGACCAGCTGCACGAACGACGCCAGCACCTTCTGCACCGGCGCGGGGAAACGGCGGGCGAGGTAGTCGACGGCGATGTGGCCGCGCTCGCCGAAGAGGAAGGCCGAGCCGACGAAGGACAACCAGACGAAGAGGATCTTCGACAGCTCTTCAGACCAGGTCGAGGGATCATTGAGGGCCTGCCGGGAGACCACCTGCCACGTGGTCACCAGGACCAGCACCGTGAAGAGGATGATGCTGACAATGCCCAGGAACTTCGAGAGAACACCCTTGAATGCGGTCATGATCTCATTCCCCCTGGTCCGGGTCGGCGGCGCGGACCTGCTCGAAGAGCTCGCGCTGGAAATCGGTGGTGAGGAACTCGTCGCGGATCGGGGCGAGCGCCTCATCGAAGGCCTGCTTGTCGACGTCCGTGAACGTCGCCCCCTCCGCTTTCGCCTCCTCGATGGCCCCCTCGGTCTCCACCGCCCACAGGTCGGTGTGCTCCGCCATGGTCCGGTCCCACTCCTCGAGGAAGAGCGCGCGGTCCTGGTCGTCCATCGCCTCGAGCAGGTCGTGGCGCATGACCATGTAGTCCAGGCCCACGAGGTGGTTGGTGCCGCTCCAATAAGGAGCGACCTCGTTGTGGTTCTGGGTGACGTAGCTGACCTCGTTGTTCTCGGCGCCGTCGAGCACACCGGACTGGATGGCGGTGTAGACCTCGCCGTAGGACAGCGGGGTGGCGGAACCGCCCATGAGCTGGATCATGCGGATGTGCATGTCGGACTCCTGGACACGGATCTTCCTGCCGGCCAGGTCGGCGGGCGTGGTAACCGGGGCGTCCTTGGTGTAGATGCTGCGGGTGCCCTGCGTGAATCCGCCGATGACCGAGATGTTGTCGCTGTCCTCCAGGCTGGTGAACAGCGGCTCCATGAGGTCCTGGTCGCGGACCACCGACATCTGGTGGTCGACCGAACTGAACGTGGTGGGCATGTTGAGCACCTGGAAATCCTTGTTCAGGTTCTCCAGCTGGGTGCCCGAGACGATCGCCATCTCGATGGCGCTGGACTTCACGAACTGCAACACCTCCTGCTGCGAGCCCAGCTGCTCGTTGGGGAAGACCTCGATGTTCCAGCGGCCGTCGGTCCGCTCCTCGAAGCGTTCCGAGAGTCCTTCGAGCGCGATGTAACTGGGGTGGCTCTCCGCCTGGTTGAGCGCGAGCTTGAGGTAGGTGGTCTTGTCGGGGGATCCGACGGTGGCCAGGTCGAGCCCGCCCAGGTCGGCGCAGGAGATCAACCCGAGGGAGAGGACGGGGGCCAATGCGGCGGCGACGAGCGGTCTGCGCCGAATGCTGGCACGGGGGCGCCTCTGGGGAGTTCTCATCATCTGCCCCGCTGTTCGACGTCCGCGGGTATGGGAATACGCGTCATAACCCAATGAAACTATCTTTGGTGTGCGGAGCGCAACTCAAGGTTCCTATAAGAGTTATGGATCACACATATGGTCCCGGCCGGCGGACCGTGGACCATGGGGAATCAGCAGCGGCCGCGTCACCCTGCGGGGGTTCCGGGAGGGGGGTGACACGAGCCGCCAATGCCCCCTCCGGATGCCCGACAGGGGCGCGGCGGGGGAACCATCGGGGCGTCGGAAAGTGTCGGCCAGGGGTTCACCACCCGGTGATGAGTTCATCCACGTAGCACCGGAGAAGGCCCGCAACGACATGTTGACCGGATAAACATATCCCCAGAATATGTCGATATTTCTCCCGAAAATCGACATATGACCAATTGAAGCCTGGTCGGCGCGGCGTTCCCGCCGCCACCGCGAGGTCGCCACGGATCCGCCCCTGCGCGACAGGCAGGTGACCGGCCTCGATGGGCGCGCCCAGGCTCGCGAGCTCAGAATCGGTCAGGTGGCCACTACGAGCAGCCCCATCATCGGCCATTCTTTCCGGAACCTGGCGAAGGAGAGCGCGTGGGGACCATACTCATGACTGTGCTTGTCGCGGATTCACACCCGCCCCGACCAGCACTTCCCGCACCACCTCCGCCAGGTGCCGCGCCGGGCGGCCGGTGCCCTGTTCAATCTGGGTGCGGCAGGAGAAACCGTCGGCGATGACCTCGCCTTCGGCAGCACGGACGCGGGGGAAGAGCTCCCGCTCCCCCAGTTCCAGGGACATTCCCGCATGGCCGGGTTCGAAGCCCCAGTTTCCCGCCAGGCCGCAACAGCCCGTGGCGATCTGCTCCTCCTCAACCCCCAGGGCACGCAGGATCGCGGCCGAGTGTTCGGGCCAGCCGAGGGAACGTTCGTGGCAGTGGACCTGCGTCAACGCCGACAAACCGGAGGCCGGGAGGTCCAACTCGGCCAGGCGCGGCGCCACGAACTCCGCCCAGGAGACGGTGGCGGCGGCCAGGCGGGCGATGTCGGGGGCGTCGGAAAGCTCGGTGACCTCGCGCTGCAGCATCACGGTGCAGGAGGGTTCGACGGCGATGACGGACAGTCCGCGGTCGAGGTAGGGGGCCATGGCTTTCGCCGTGCGGTCCAACACGCGCCGCACCATGCCGAGCTGGCCGGTGGAGTGCCAGGTCAGGCCGCAGCAGACGAACGCGCGGGGGATCTCCACGTGGTAGCCGAGGATCTCCAGGACCTCGATGGCCGCCTGCGCCGCACGCGGATCCAGACCGGCGCTGAAGGAATCGGGCCACAGGACCACCGTGTCGCCCTCCCCTGCCCGGGCCCGCAGCCGGCCCTGAACCAGCCGGATGAGCGGGCGCCCGGGATCCAGGCCCGCCAGCCGCGCGGCGCCGGGCATCCGCAGCGCGAGCGAAGCCAGCCGGGTCGCCCCGGGCACCCGGCGGATCGCGCGAGTGAGCAGCGGCAACCAGCCCATCACGTAGTGGGCGCGGGGGCGCAGGCGGGAGCGGTAGTGGTGGTGGAGGAACTCGGATTTGTAGGTGGCCATGTCCACGGTGACGGGGCATTCGGAGGCGCACGCTTTACAGGACAGGCAGAGATCCAGGGCCTCGTTGACCTCCGGGGAGGCGAAGCCGTCGAGGTGCTCGCCGCGGTGGGCCTCGGCGAGCAGTCGTGCGCGGCCGCGGGTGGAGTGGACCTCATCGTGCGTGATCTGGAAGGACGGGCACATCGCGCCGCTCATCGACCGGCAGGACCCGACGCCGACGCAGCGGTTGACGGCGCCCAACAGCGAACCGCGGTCCCTACTGAAGGCGTGCACCGGGGTCACCTCCAGCCTGCGCTGCGGCGCCCCGGGCCGCAGGCCCTCCGCGATGTCCTCGGCCCAGACCAGCACGCCGGGGTTGAAGACGCGGTCGGGATCGAAGATGAGCTTGAACTGCTCGAAGGCGTCGCGGATCGCCGGGGAGTACATCTCGCGCAGCAGCCCGGAGCGCGCGCGGCCGTCGCCGTGTTCCCCGGAGAGGCTGCCGCCGTGCCTGGTCACGAGCCGGGCGGCGTCGAGCATGAAATGACGGAAGGTCCGCAGCCCCTCCCCGCTGAAGAAGTCGAAGCTGATGCGCACGTGCACGCAGCCCTCGCCGAAATGCCCGAAGGGGATGCCGCGTAGACCGTGCGCCGCCATGAGGGCGTAGAGATCCTGCAGGTAATCGCCCAGGTTCTCCGGCGGCACGGCGGAGTCCTCCCAGCTGGGCCAGGCCTCGCCGCCGTCGGGGAGCCGGGTGACGATCCCCGCCGCGGCCTCCCGGATCCGCCACAGCACCTGCATCTCCTCCGCGTCGACCACCACCCGCTTATCGACGCCCCCGTCAACCCCCGCCGCTCGTTCCCCCACCTCCTCGGGTGTGGCGCCGGTGACCTCGCAGAAGAGCCAGCCTCCGGCGTCGTCCCCGGGCAGGTCAGGGTTGGTGCCCAGCGCCTCGACCAGGTCTCCGCCCATGCCCTCCACCGTGGCGATGCCCGGCAGGGTGCGCAGCCGCGCACCCGCCCGCGCGGCGTCGAAGACGGTGTCGAACGCGAGCACCACCAGCGCCCGCACCGGCGGGAGTTCGACCAGGCGGACGGTGACCTGTGTGATGACGCCGAGCGTCCCCTCCGAACCCGCGACCGCTTTCACCGGCTCGTCGAGCAGATGGTGCAGCCCGTACCCGGAGGACTGCCGGCTGAAGTGCCCGAGTTCGCACCCGATGACGGTGCGATGGTCTTCGGCGAGTGCGCGCAGCTGCGCATCGATCTCCGGGTCGTCGCAACCGTGCGCGTCGAGGGCGACCTCGCGGCCGTCGGCAAGCATGAGCCGCACGGCGACGAGGTTGTCCGCGGTGGTGCCCCAGGCGACGGAATGGGAGCCGCACGCGTTGTTGGCCACCATGCCGCCGATGGTGGCGCGCGAGTGCGTGGACGGGTCCGGACCGAAGGTGAGGCTGTGGGAGAGCGCGGCGGCGCGAAGATCATCGCAGATCACCCCTGGTTCCACCGTGGCGGTGCGCGCCTGCGGGTCAATGGCCAGGATGCGGTTGAAGTGGCGGGAGGTGTCGATGATCAGGCCGTCGCCGATGGCGTTACCGGCGACGGAGGTTCCGCCGCCCCGGGCGACGACCGGCCAGCCGCGCTCCCGGGCGGCCGCGAGAGCGGTGCGGATGTCCGCCACCGTGCGCGGTTCCGCCACGGCCGCGGGCACCCGCCGGAACACCGACGCATCCGAGGAATACGCCGCACGGGTCATCATGTCGGTGCGCAGGTTCATGGCGGACTCCTAACGGAACGGTACTTCACCCATCGTGCGGCGCAGCTTCCTGGTGCGCAGCCGCTCGGGATCCTCGGCCAGGGATTCGACGGCGCGGACCGCGCACATGACGTGGGCCTGCTTGGAGTTGGAGTAGAAGGCCTGCGCCTGCGCCGGCAGCTTCGGCACGGCATGCAGCGGCAGGTCGGAGACGGAGAGCAGCGCGCCGTAGGGGATGCGGTAGCGGTAACCGTTGGCCGCGAGTGCGGAGGATTCCATGTCCACGGCCGCGGCCGTCGAGCCCCGCAGCCAGTTCCACAGGTCCCGCGGGGTGTGCCACTCCCAGTTCCGGTCCGCGGTGGACAGGACGGTTCCGGTGCGCATGAGGGAATTGTCGTCGCCGTAGATCTCCTCCACGGCGGCCTCCAGCGCGATCTGCACCTCGGGGACGGCGGGGATGGGGATGTCGCGGCTGATGTGCCGGTCGAGGATGCTGTCCTGGCGCTGGTAGGCGTTGCCCAGGATGAGGTCGCCGATGCGCATGCGGCCGTCCATGCCGGCGCAGTGGCCGATCATGATCCACGCCTCGGGGCGCAGGACTGCGAGGCAGTCGGTGATGGTCTTGGCGTTGGAGGGTCCGACGCCGATGTTGATCATGGTGATGCCGTCGCCGTCGCGGGTGCACAGGTCGTAGCGCGGCATCTGGTACCGCGATCCCAGGTCGAGGTCCGCCACCGTGATCAGCGAGGCACGGTCGCGGTTGATCTGCAGCCCGTTGGGCAGGACCACGTCGGTGTAGCGCGAGCCCTCGGCGGCCAGCTCCTCCAGCCCGAACTTCACGAACTCAGCGGTGTGCATGTCGTAGTTGGTGAACAGGATGAAACGCTGGACACTGTCGACCTCGATGCCGGTGTAGTGCTCGATGCGCGCGCAGGCGATGTCGAAACGTTGCGGCCCGAAGTGGAAGAGCGGCTTCTCGACGCCGTGGAACGCCTCCCACTCCCCGTCCACGATCGCGTCGTGCACGTTGTCCAGCGTGGGGCGGGGGACCTCCGCCGCGCTGTCCCCGGCGCGGCGGGCCTCCGTGATGCCCTCGATGCCGCGGATGTACTCGGGCGGGATGCGCTCATCGGAGGGGCCGATGAAGATGTCGCAGGGGTAGTTGCCGGCCAGCCGGTGGAGCTGGTCGCGCAGGTAGTCCCGGATGAGGTGCGGCTTGGACAGGGTCGCGGAGTAGCGGCCGGCCTCGTCGACGTAGCCGAAGGGCTCCGAGCGGTCGATGGGGCGCCACTCCTTCACGTCCACGACGAGCTTCGGGTAGACGACGTCGCAGTACTCGTCGTAGGTGCCCTTGTCCAGGATCGTCCGGGCGAGTGCGGTGGCGTTGTCGTACAGCTTGACGAGCCCGTCGACGGCCTCGTCGACGTCGAAAACCTGGGTGAGATCGGTGTCAGTCACAGTCAGCGTCCTCCTTCGGCCCCAGGTTAGTGGCTGGACTGCCGCGGTGCCGGGGAAAACCACTGGTGGGAGAAAGACGGCTGCGCCCATACCCCCTGCAGGTATAGGCTTCGTGGCACGGTTCCACCAGCCGTATAAACCGAATCTGCAGTTCGACCCAGAGAGGACTCCCCATGAAGCGCACCACCGCACTCTCCGCACTGGCCCTGACCTCCGCCCTGGCCCTGGCCTCCTGCACGGACGCCGCCGAGGACACAGCCACCGGGACGACAACGGCCACCACGACGGAAACCGCCGTTGAGACCACCTCTGCCGAGGAGACGAGCAGCACCGGCGCCTCCGCGGACCCGGACGTCTCAGCCGGGCACAACGACGCCGACGTGACGTTCGCCGACATGATGATCCCCCACCACCGGCAGGCGGTCGACATGAGCGAGACCCTCCTGGCCAAGGACGGGATCACGCCGGAGGTCGCCGACTTCGCCCGGAAGGTGATCGACGCCCAGGGTCCCGAGATCGACCGGATGAACGCCATGCTTGAGGCCTGGGGCCAGAACCCGGTGACCCGCGCCGGGGAGATGGCCGGCCACGGGAACATGCGCGGGATGATGAGTGAGGAGGACATGGCCGCACTCGACGCCGCCGAGGGCACGGAGGCCTCCCGGCTCTACCTGGAGCAGATGATCCGGCACCACGAGGGCGCGGTCGACATGGCCCGCGACGAGGTCAACGACGGTCAGAACCCGGAGGCGGTTGCACTGGCCGAGGACATCATCGACGCCCAGGAGTCCGAGATCGCCGAGATGGAGCAGCTGCTCCAGAACCTGTAGCCCCAGCGCGAGCTCGGGGACGAGGAGGACACCGTGATGCAGGGACCTGGCCCCCAGTCGACGATGGGAGGGGTCGGATGGTGGCCGCTGTTGGCCGTCGCCGTGGCCCTCCTCCTGGCCGGGCTGATACTGGCCCAGCGCGGGAGACGGAAACCAGCTGCCGGAGAGGACACCCCCTCCGGGACCCTCAGCCGAAGGCGGTTGCTGTGGTGGACGGTTGTCGGGGCAGGCCTGGCCGCCGTCGGCGCGGCTGGTCTGTGGTCCTCGCGGAACGCGGGCACCCCGGGGACGCCGACGGCCGGCCCTGGGGCTGGCAGGGGAGCCGGAGCCGCCGGCTCACCGGAGGTTCTCTCCAGCGCGCGGGGCCGGCTCGAGGTGGATCTGCGCTCCGCCCCGACGTCCCTGCGGGTGGGTGGCCGCCAGGCCACGGTGTGGGCCTACAACGGCTCCCTCCCCGGCCCGACCCTGAGTGTGAAACCCGGCGACACCCTCCGGGTCAGGATGGCCAACGGGTTGGATGACCCGACCAACCTGCACGTCCACGGTCTGCACGTCTCCCCGGAGGGCAACGGGGACAACCCCTTCATCACCATCAACCCGGGCGATGACTTCGATTACGAGTTCCACGTTCCGGAGGATCACCCGCCGGGCACCTACTGGTACCACCCGCACCATCACGGCCACGTCGCGGAGCAGCTGGCTGTCGGCCTCTACGGGGCGATCATCGTGGAGGACCCGGCGGAGCTGCCGGTCACCCGCGAACGGGTGCTGGTGATCTCCGATCTGTCGCTGGACGCCCGGGGCAACGTGGCCGGGGTCAGCCCCATGGAGCAGATGATGGGACGCGAGGGGGAGATGGTGCTGGTCAACGGCCAGATCAGCCCGACGTTCAGTGCCGCCCCCGGGGAACGGGAGCGGTGGCGGATCATCAACGCCTGCCCCTCCCGGTACCTGAAGCTGAGCCTGGACGGGCAGCCGTTGAGTCTGCTGGCCCGGGACCTGGGGCGGCTGTCCGAGCCGGTGGAGATCACCGACGTCGACCTGGCGCCGGGCAACCGGGTGGAGCTGCTGGTGGAGACCCGGGCGGGCGCCGCCACACTGGTCACCGAGCCCGTCGACCGCGGAAACATGCCGGGCATGATGGGCCAGCTTTCCCGCGGCTCGGGTCCCGTGGCTCTGCTGCGCCTGGAGGTCACCGGTGACGAGGCCTCCCCGCTGGCGGCCTTTCCTGCCGGACCGGCGCTGCGGGACCTGCGCGATGGGCCGGTCTCGAACAGGCGCACCCTGGACTTCGGCATGGGCGGCATGGGTGGCATGGGGGGCGGCGGAGGAATGGGGCGGATGTCCGGCGGGATGATGAGCTTCACCATCAACGGACGGGAATTCGACGCCGGACGCACGGACTCCCCCGTCGCAGCCGGCGCCGTCGAGGAATGGACCCTGCGCAACTCCAGTCCGATGGACCACCCCGTGCACCTGCACGTGTGGCCGATGCAGGTGGTCGATGGCGGCCCCGGCGACCTGGCCGACCCCCTGTGGCTCGACGTGGTCAATGTTCCCGCCTTCGGTCAGGTGACCGTCCGGATCCCCTTCGAGGACTTCACCGGCCGCACCGTGTACCACTGCCACATCCTCGACCACGAGGACCTGGGCATGATGGGCACTGTGGAGGTCCGCTGAATCGGTGTCAGGCCGACCCTCAGGCCAGGGTGGCGAGCACGTCGTTACACGCCTTCTCGCAGCGGCGGCAGGCCTGCGCACAGACGCGGCAGTGCTCGTGCATCTCCGCGTGGCGTTCGCATTCCTCGGCGCACGCCCGGCAGGCATCCCGGCAGGCCTCGAGGAGTGAGCGGGTGAGTGCGTCATTCGTGCCCGTGCGGCGGGTGAGCACCCGGCCGGTGGCCGCGCAGACGTCGGCACAGTTGAGGTTGGTGGTGATGCATGCGGTCAATTCGGCGACCATGTCCTCGGCAAGACAGGCGTCCGCGCAGGCGGTGCAGGTCTGGGCGCATTCGAAGCAGGCCTCGATGCATTCGGCGAGTTTGTCCCGGTCGATGTTTCCGAGGTCCTTCGGGTAGGTGTCCAGTATGGCGCTCACGTGATGGGTCATGGCGTACTCCGTTCTCGGTTCGGCTTCAGCGACAGGCCGGCCGGGCGACCGACCCTCACGCACCAACCTATCGACGCACTCCCCCGCCGCGGAAGACCGTTCCGCCCTTTAGCGGGTAACAGGTTGATCAAAGCGGAGGACCCGGGGCTGGAGTGGAGCCCCGGGTCATCGTGAGTCTGGTGAAGAGGTGTCTCGGAGTGTGGTGTGTTCGACCTCCTGGGAGTGGGACGGAGCCCGGCTGACCGACCGGGGATGGGGCGGGTGGATGACCCGCACACTCCACATATTTTAGGCAAGCCTTACCTAAAATCAAGACCCTGGCCGAAATTAATCCACCCCGCTTCAGATCCGATCGCTGAGGGTGCAGTGCCGCTCCGCCAGGTCGCGGCACACCCCACGGTTGAGCGCGAAAGCCTCGTTCGCGGAGGACGCCAGCCAGGAGACGTCAACCTCGCCCAGCGCGAGCGAATCGAGCTGGCGCCGGTACTCCGCGCGGCAGATGCCCGGGTCGCCGGCCTCCCGGAAATCGTAGAAGTGGAGTCCGGCCGCGCCGACGCGGTAGCGCTCGCGCAGGACCCGCGCCAGGAGCTGACCACCTGAGAGATCGCCCAGGTAGCGGACATAGTGGTGCGCGATAAGGCCGGTCACGTCACCGACCTCGGCGAGGCCCGCCAGGCGATCCACGTAGGCGGCAGCGCCCGGCCCCGGAAGGATGCATGAACGCCACTGCGGACCGATAAGATCTGCCAGATCCCGCTCCAGGGCGCCCACCCGCTCCAACCGGGGATCGGCCACCACCGCGAGTCGCGGATCTGCCGAATGTTCGCGGACGGCAACCTCCAGCGCGCTGTAGACGAACCAGAGCTGGGCGGCGTAGTCGGCGACCGCCGCGCGATTGAGCGAACCGGAAACGAGCCGGGACAGGAAGGGGGACTTCTCGACGTCGCCGTGTGCCGCAGCGGTACATTCACGCAGCACAAGAGACAGTGGCCGTGCCGGAGCAGCGAGCATGGGTGGACCTCTCCTTCGAATTGAATTTCACCTAAGGTAACCCTTACCTATGTTTTTCACACCATAGTCGCGCGCGGCCCTCCAGAACACCCCCTGCCCCGAAATTTCCCCGGGCCCCGAAAAATCACCCACCACCTGCCCGAACAACGATTGCGTACCAAATACTCCGGGACCATGTACAATGCCCCAACCCGGGCCTACCGTGGATACATGAGACACCATACGAAGTTCCGCAACGTCCGCACCGCCGCCGCCCTGATCTTCGTGGGCGCGCTCACCCTCTCTGCCTGCACCGAGAACTCTGACAACGGGGCCGATCCCCCGACGCAGACGACCACGACAGCCACAGCGACGTCGCCGGCGACCACCACGACCGGGACCGTGACCGCCACGCCGTCGACGTCTCCGACCGGAAACTCCCCCGGAACCACCTCCAGCTCCCCGACCAGCACCCCGCCTGCCACTCGGCCGCTCGGCTCGCCCGACAACGCCGCGAAAAGCCAGGATCCCTCAGGCATGGCGCAGCTGGACGTGACCAACGTGCGGGTAGGTCGCCATCCCGACTTCGACCGCGTGGTCCTCGATCTGACCGGCGAGGGGACCCCGGGCTGGAGGGCGGACTTCAACACCGATCCCCGGCAGGACGGCTCCGGCTTCCCCGTGGAGTACGAGGGTGCCACCAGCATCGACCTGTGGGTCACCGGCCTGGCCATGCCTGAACCCGTGGACGGCGAATACCACGTCATCGGCACCGTGCCCGGGGCCGGCGGCGTGGTGACCGAAGTCGTCTCCGGAGGCTGGTTCGAGGGCCAGACCCAGTTCGTGATCGGCCTGACCGGGGAGCGCCCCTACTCGATCCAGATGATCGACAACCCGAAGCGGCTGGTGGTGGACATCCTCCACGAACCCGGCGCGGCCCCGGAGGTGAATGCGCTGGGAAGCCCCAACCTCCAGGACAAGACGCAGGATTCCGGGCCGCCGCACCGCCGGGCGGTCACGAACGTGCGCATCGGCGCCCACGACGGCTTCGACCGCGTCGTCTTCGACACCGTCGGCGAGGGCACTGTCGGCTGGTACACCTCCTACACCACCGATCCGATCATGCCCGAGTTCGGCGAGCCGGTGGATTACGAGGGCGCCATTGCCCTGGACGTGAACCTGACCGGCGTCTACCTGCCCTCCGAGATCGGCGAGGCCTACCCTCCGATCGGCACCACACCGGGAGCCGGCGGCGTCGTCGTCGAGGTCGTGGAGTCCCTCAGCTACCACCAGCAGAGTCAGTTCATCATCGGCCTGACGGAGAAGCTCCCCTACTCGATACAGATCCTGGAGAATCCGCAGCGGGTGGTGGTGGACATCCTCCACGAGTAGCCGGCGGCTACGGGGCCGGCGTGGCGGGCGAGCGCTCGGCGCCCAGGCGGGCGTCGATACGCAGCAGACCGGCGCCGTCATCCCCGACCAGTTGAAGCTGGTCGATGATACCGGAGACGGTGTCCTCCTCCTCGATCTGCTCGTTGAGGAACCAGTTGACCAGGGTGCGGCTGTCGAAGTCCTGCACCTCATCGGCGACGCGGGCGAGGTTGCGGATCATCTCGGAGACCTTCCGCTCGTGCTCGAGGGCGAGGCTGAAGACGTCGAGGGGGCTGTTGACGTTCAGCGCGGGGTTCTCGATCTGCCCCAGCTGCACGCGGCCGCCGCGGGCGAGGATGTGGTCGGCGATCTTGCCGGCGTGCACGCGTTCCTCGTCGGCCTGCGCGGCCATCCACGTGCTCATACCGGTGAAGCTGAGGTGGTCGAGGTCGTAGGAGAGCTGGGTGTAGATCAGCGCGGCCTGATGCTCGGCAGTGACCTGCTTGTTCAGGGTGTCCAGGAGTTTCTCGGGGATCTTCATCACTCCATGCTAGGCAAGGTTGTGGAGCCTGTCACTAGGGTGGGGCCATGTCCAATCACTACCTCGCCGAACTCCAGCAGGACATCTCCGGGAAACTACACCGGCTGCTGCCGACGAGGGAGGCGGACGTGGAGAAGCCGCCGCGCCAGGCCACCAAACCGGATCTCCCCCTCACCGCCCGCCTGCCCCCGCGCGGCCACATCGAGGACGACTGGCGGGCCCGGCCCACCGCGCAACGCCCGTGGCCGGTGGTGCTCATCCACGGCACCGGCGACACCAACGGAGTCTGGCAGCAACTGGCCCTCGACCTGCGGGAGGACGGGTGGGCGGTGTTCGTCCCGGAGTTCGGCAACCGCTGCACCGCCGGGGTCGAGGAGTCCGCGGAACAGGTCGGCGCCTACATCGGCGCGGTCCTGACCGTCACCGGGGCGGAGCAGGTGGTCCTCGTGGGCCATTCCCAGGGCGGCGTGCTCGCCCGCTACTGGATGCGGCTTCTCGACGGCGCACCCAAAGTCCGCCACCTCGTCAGCCTCGGCGTCCCCCACAACGGCACTACGATGGGCGGGATGCTGTCGTCGATCACCACCACCAAGATGGGTGAATCGATGATGACCTCCATCATCCAGTCCTGGTTCGGGCCCTCCGGGTTCCAGCTGATCACCGGCCATCCTCTTCTCGACGAACTCAACGCCGGAGGCCCCCTCGAACCCGGTGTCGGCTACACGAACATCGCCACCAGGAACGACACCATCATCCAGCCCACGGAGACCAGCTTCCTCGACTCCGAAGACCCGGACGCGGACATCACCAACATCCTGCTCCAGGACCTCGAACCCAAGGCCCTGGTCCTGCACACGGAGCTGCCCGGCGACGCCCGCATCCGGCAGCTGGTGCGGGAGGCGCTGGACGCGATCGCGGTCTAGAGCGAGAATCTAGAGCGAGAGGGCGTCGAGAAGCGCGTCGAACGCCGGCGCCACCGGGGTACGCCACAGCACGTCCACCCGGTGGTCGGCGCGGCCGGGACCACCGTTGATCACCGAAACCGCCTTGCCCTGGCGCTGGGCATCGAGCACGAAGCGGTAGCCGCTCATCACCGCGAGCGAGGACCCCACGACCAGCAACGACGCCGCCCCGTCGAGCATGCGGGCAGCATCCTGCTTGCGGTGCTGCGGGACCGGCTCACCGAAATACACCACGTCCGGCTTGAGCCGGCGCGACCCGCAGCGGACACAACCGACCATGTTGAACCGGTCCACCGCCTCCTGCGGCAGGGTCACGTCGCCGTCCGGGTTGACCATCGCCGGATCCAGGGAGATGGACGCCAGGTAGCCCGGATTGGCGGCCTCGAGGCGTTCGTCGAAGATCGCGCGGTCCTCCCGCCGGCCGCAGTCCAGGCACATGACCGTGTCCAGGTCACCGTGCAGGTGCAGGAGATTCCCCGAACCGGCGGCACGGTGCAGGCCGTCCACGTTCTGCGTGACCAGACCGCGCAGCAACCCGGCGCGTTCCAGTTCCACCAGGGCGAAGTGGGTGCGGTTCGGCTCGGCCACGTACATCTGCCGCCAGCCCACGAAAGACCGGGCCCAATAGCGTTGCGACGCCGCCGGATCGTGCCTGAACTCCTGGTACGTCATCGGCCGGTGCCTGCTCAGCGACCCGCGCGGCCCCCGGTAGTCGGGGATCCCGGAGTCCGTGGACACGCCCGCGCCGGTGAGCACCAGGGAGGGGCCCCGGCCGAGCTGGCCAACGATACGCTCCAGCGCCTCCGCCGGCGGGGTGGGCGCGGCTTTCTCCTCCACCACCCGGGCAATCGACCGTAGGGCCGCGCGGTGGGAGTCGTTGACGGCGGGGTCGGCGAAGCTCACGCGGGCAAGTTTACGTGGGACTCCGCCGGCGGGACAGAGCCCCCGGTCGCACGATTGTTCGTGGCGGTGGCGCCGGGCCACCGGGCCTGGGTATGGTTCTGCCGGCCGCACAACTCGCTGCGGCAACTGAATTTCTTCCGAGGGGTTTGTAGAAGTGCTCTCCAGAAAACTGATTTCCCTGCTCACTGCCGTCGCCGTGAGCGGCGGCCTCCTGGCTGCGCCCGCCACGGCAGAAACGACCTCTCAAGTGGTCGAGCAGACTGATGCAGACAAACACCCGGTGGCCTACAACGGGATCTACGTGATGCACGGCGAGACCGCCACCTCCACTCCCGTGGAGGGGACCGATCTTCCGGCCGGCACTGTCGTCACACTCGAAGAGGGCGCCGCCGTGGAGTCGCTGCGCGCAGAGGGCTGGGACATCTCCCTCACCGACAACGTCCTGTCCGTGACCCCGCCGGTGACCGTGGACGGCAACTTCGAGATTCCGCTGCTAGTCACCTATCCGGACGCCTCCACGGAGACCGTGACCGTGAAGGTCGGGGTGGACTATTACGTGGATATTCCCGGCTGGGTCATGTTGAGCGCCAGACTGCTGGGCTCGTCTGAGCCGCTGTGGGGCCCGCATTTCTCTCCTTTCGGGCAGTCCTCGGCCGCCAAGGCCCTGGATGAGTCCTCCCGTCTGGAGTAGTTGGCATCCGGGCCCGCACCACCCGGGCCAAAGGGCGCGACCTCAACTACGCAATCCCGCTTCCATGTCCTCTTCTTTACACATGAAACCGAGATCGCGCCGTTGAGGTCGCGCCCTTTAGCACTCCCTAGTTGAATAACATTCCCACCAGGCAAACCTCCCGGAACGTACCTACGCTGGACGGTATCGGCACCCGCCCGGGTGCCCCGCACCAACCCGAAGGAGCACCACCTCATGAAGGCTGTCGTCCACACCGGCTACCACACATTCCCCTCGCTCAAGGAGGTGGACAAGCCCACCCCCGGCCCCGGTGAGGTTCTGCTCAAGGTCGCCGGCGCCGGCGCCTGCCACTCCGACGTGGCCATCTTCCACGAGTTCGACGAGGGCCTGAACCCGCAGATGGACCCCGAGTTCGTCCTCGGCCACGAGAACTCCGGCTGGATCGAGGAGCTCGGCCCGGGTGTCGAAGGTTTCGAGATCGGCTCCGCCCACCTGGTCTACGGCCCCGTGGGCTGCGGCCGCTGCCGCGCCTGCACCCGCGGCCAGGACACCTACTGCGAGAACGCCGCGGAGATGCCCTACGCCGGCATCGGACTGGGCCGGGACGGCGGCATGGCCGAGTACCTCGTCGTCCCCGCCCGTAACCTGGTGCCGCTGGGCGACGCCGATCCGATCGACGCCGCCCCGCTGGCCGACGCCGCGCTGACCCCCTACCACGCCATCAAGCTCGCTCTGCCGAAGCTCAACGGCGGCGGTAAGTCCGTCCTGGTCATCGGCCTGGGCGGTCTGGGCATGATCGGCGTGCAGATCCTCAAGGCGCTGACCGGCGCCACCATCATCGCCACCGACATGAAGGAGGAGGCGATGGCGGAGGCCGAGAAGCTCGGCGCCGTCACCGTGCCGGGCGGCGAGGGCCAGGTCGAGCGCATCCGCGAGGCCACCGGCGGCAAGGGCGCCGACGTCGTCCTCGACTTCGTCGGCGTGGGCGCAACCGTCAAGACCGCCATGCAGTCCGTGGCACGTCAGGGCCGCGTGAGCATCGTGGGCATCGGCAACCTCTCCCCCTACGAGTGGGCCTTCCTGACCACCCCGTACGAGGCCGAACTGGTCAACACCTACTGGGGCACCGTCGAGGAGCTCCACGAGGTCGTCGACATGTACAAGGCCGGCCAGATCGTCCCGCAGGTCACCCGTTACTCCCTGGACGACGCCCTCGAGGCGTACCAGGCGCTGGTCGACGGCAAGATCGCCGGCCGGGCCGTCATCGTGCCGCACCAGTAGGCGACCGCTTATCGACGCCCCGCCTCCCCCACCTTCACAGGCCGGGGAGGCGGGGCTGTCCGTCCTCACCCAGAACCAGCGAGAACGCGTCGTTGACGATGTGTTCCCGCAGGTAATCCCTCATGTAGGGAAGTTCGAAATCAACGTAACCGGTTTTCACCGGAAGGATCATCTCGGCCTCCATCAGTCGGCGCCGGTACTGGTTGGCATACTGGGGGCTGACGCTGAGCCTTTCAGCGATCTCAGCGGTTCGTGAGGGTCCGTCGTCTCTGGCCATGGCCGCAAGGTAGGTCCGATCAACATCAGAGAGATCCGCCAGGGCCGGTTCATGCACCAGCTGACCGAGTTTGCGCTGCGCCTTGGCTATTCCGCGCTCAGCTGCGTCGGCCTCAATCACATCACCCTGGGCGTAGTGGAAGGACCATTGCCCCACCAGCTGGATCATGAAGGGATAGCCCCCACAGGCGGCCACCGCCGCGCCACAGGCTTGCGGATCCCACGACCGCCCGGCCGCTTCCACCGGTTTCACCAGGCCAGTCTCTACATCCTCATCTGACACAGCTCCAAGTTCCACCCGGTTCGCCCGGCGGAGAAACGTGACCGGATTCTGGGCCTCTTTACTGGCCAGAAGAGGCTTGACAGCCGCAGGGATCCCCGCCATCGCAACCGCGATGTCGGCGTTTTCTCGTACCAGATGCTGGATCACCGTGCCGAAATCAATCACCTCATCACTGACCGAATAGTGGAGTTCATCGATGGTGATGAGCAGCCCCACAGGCGCCTGTCCCAGGCGTTCATCCAGCTGATGCTGGAGATAGAGAAACTCCGTCAACACGTCACGCAGCGTCGTGTCAGGATGGTGGGTTTCCCCATCCTCCCAGTTCAGGGCATACCCGGCCAGTGTGAATGAACTCAACTTCTGTCGAGTCTCCCGGAGATGGCCGACCATGCGCCGATAAGCGGTGTCACGGATGCGGTTGACGAAGCCAGGTGTCGCGGTTTCACTGATCACCCACCAGGACCGTTCTTCCGCCGTGTCCTCCAGCGCATTGAGCAGGACCGTCTTGCCTATCCCCCGAGTCCCCGTGACAAGAGTGACCCGTTCATGAAAACCCGGTCCTTCGTCGAGCGCGAGAGCAAAATCCTCGATGACTTCAGAACGTCCGACGAGCACAGGCGGGGTGGCACCCAGCGAGGCACGGAACGGGTTCTTCTTTCGGTTCATGGCACCGATCCTAGCTGGGCGGCAATTATAAAGTTTTATATTTTTTATATTCTTTTTTAAAACCCTGTGAAATGGTTGTTTCTCTTCTTCCGCTCTTCCCGGAAGGGCGGGTTCCCTCCATCGACATCGGCCGGTGTGGGGTCGTGCCCCGTCTGTTCCTCCCGCCCTATGGCCGCTTCCCATGGCGGGACGGTGGGCACCGGGCGCTACGCTGGCAGGGCGCAGGTACGGCAGGGCGACACGAGCGCCGAGAATCACACCAACGTCGTCGTTCACGACGTCGATACGCCCGCCGGTGACGGCGGCGAACTCGGCGAGGGCGGCGTCCCAGGATGAAGCGCCGCGGACGTCGATGAGCCCGGCGTGGACGTCAGGCGACCAGGTGACGGGATTGATGTCGTAGGCGCCGACGGTCCAGCCCGCGGCGAGGAATTTCTCGGCGACGGCTCGGCCGATGCCGCCGGCTGCGCCCGTGATGAAGATGGATGGCATGCCCTCCGAGCATAGATCGCTACCGTGGGGGCATGACCACGCTGACCGTCACCTCCCCGGTCACCGGATCCCGCATCGGTGACGTCCCCGCCCACACCGCCGCCGACACCTCGGACGCCTTCGCGCGCGCCCGGACGGCGCAACCCGCCTGGGCCGCCACCCCGGTAGCGCAGCGGAAGAAGATCATGCTCCGGATGCACGACCTCATCCTCGAACGGCAGTCCGAGATCCTGGACGTCATCCAGGACGAGACCGGCAAAAACCGCGCGAGCGCCTTCGACGAGATCCTCGACATCGCCGTCACCGCCCGCCACTACGCCCACGCCGCCGCGCGCCTGCTCAAACCCCGCCGGGTCCGTGGCGCGGTGCCCGTGCTCACCCGGACCCACGTGGAACGCGCCCCGAAGGGCGTGGTGGGCATCATTTCGCCGTGGAATTACCCGCTCTCGCTGGCGCTTTCCGACGCCCTCCCGGCGCTGCTCGCCGGCAACGCCGTCGTGCTCAAGCCGGACGAGAAGACCCCGTTCACGGCCCTGCGCGCCGTGGAGCTCCTGCGGGAGGCCGGCCTGCCGCGCGACGTCATGCAGGTGGTCACCGGCGAAGGCGCCGTGACCGGCCAGGCCGTGGCGCAGGAGTGCGACTACCTCATGTTCACCGGTTCCACGCCCGTGGGCCGGAAGCTGGGCGCAGTCGCCGGCGAGCGTCTGATCGGCTACTCCGCAGAGCTGGGCGGCAAGAACCCGCTCATCGTCGCACCCGACGCCGACATCCCCCGCGCGGTCCGCGGCGCCATCAACGCATGCTTCTCCAACTCAGGCCAGCTGTGCATCTCCATCGAGCGGATCTTCGTGCACGCGGACGTCGCCGACGATTTCCTCACCGGCTTCATCGCCGCGACCGATGCCATGCGCGTGGGCGGCGGCCGCGACTGGACGGTCGACATGGGCTCGCTCATCTCCGAGGAGCACAAGTTCAGGGTCGCCTCGTTTGTCGACGACGCCGTCTCCCGCGGCGCCACCATCCTCACCGGCGGCCGCGAGCTGGATGAGCTGGGCCCGGCCTTCTACGCCCCCACCATCCTGACCGACGTGCCCTCCGACGCCGAGCTCTTCGCCGAGGAGACCTTCGGGCCGGTGGTCACCGTCCAAGTCGTCGACAGCCTCGACGAGGCAGTGGCCAGGGCCAACGAATCGGACTACGGCCTCAACGCCTCAGTGTGGGGCGCGGGACCCACCGCCCGGAAGATCGCCTCCCGCCTGCAGACAGGCACCGTCAACATCAACGACGGATTCGCCGCCGCCTGGGGATCCCTCGACGCCCCCATGGGCGGGTGGAAGCAGTCCGGCGTGGGCCGCCGCCACGGCGAGGTGGGCCTGCTCAAGTACACCGAGGAGCGGACCGTCGCCGCGCAGCGGGGGCTGTCGCTGCGCGGACCGGCCGACATGCCGCGCGAGCAGTACGCGCAGGTGATGTCGAAGGCCCTGCGCTACGGGCGGGTTCTGCTGCGTTAACGGGCGGTAATCTCGCGGCGTAGCAGGAAGAAGAAGGGTTCAGGCAGGCCACGGAGGTCCATCGCGCCGAGGAGGATGTCCTCGTCGAGTCGGCGGAAATGGTCGTTGATGGGCTGGGAGTCGTAGATCATCGTCGCCGTGGCCACCCCGCGGTAGACGACCATGCGCAGCCGTGCCTTCGGCCGGCGGGCCTTCAGCAGGGGCAGGCCAAGACGCCCGACCGCGACCACCGCCGGGTGGCGCACGAGTCGTGGGAACCTCAGTGCCAGGCGCACGGGGATGACGGCCGGCTCAACCTCAAAGAGCTCTCCGTCGTGGCCGAAGACGAGCGGGGCCACCCCGTCCGCGGAGGAGAAGCGTTTGCCGTGCCAGCCGTAAGCTCCCAGCAGCCCGTCGAGGGGGTTGTCGGTGGGCGCCTCGGAGCCGGCCCACCGGCCGTACATCTCCTCGATGCTCACGGCCGGGAGGGAATCGAAGATCTCCAGCGCACGGGGCGGAGAGACGCCGCCCTCCAGTTCAACGATCACGTCACCGGTCACGGGGCTCTCCAGACAGGGCGGGGTCAGCGCTCCAGGATGCAGTGGTCGATGCGGGAAAGACCCTCGTTGACCTCGTAGGACGTGGCGGTGATGTCGGTAATCCCGAAGCCCGCCCGGCGCGCGGTGTGCTTCTCCACGTAGGCCTGGGCGCTGGCCTCATCGGCGAAGAGGTAGACGCCGCCGGCGACACCGCGCTGCGGGTCCTCCGTCCACACCTTCCAGATCAGCCCCTCCTGCCCGGCGATGTCTTTCGCCAGGTCGGCGTAGGCGGTCTCAGCTTCGGCACCGAAGGGGCCGGTGGACGGGAACTCGAAAACCAGGAGCTGTGTCATGCGCCCAGGTTACGGCAAGATCAGCCCCTGAGACCCAGGGCGTCGACCGGCCGCCGCCGTACGACGCTAAGGCCCGCATGTCAGGATCAGGCTGAAATTTCCCCGAGATCGCCCTGCCAGGAAAATCCAGGACAAGAATCAGTCCGATCCTGACATCAGCCCGCACGACAAAACGCCGACCCATCACCGAGGGTCGGCGCCTTCCCTGCAGCTCAGATGCTAGGCGGGGGCGGTACTGGGGCCCGACTGGTTCGGGTCGGCCAGATCACCCGGATCGGCCTGCTGCTCCGGGCTCGGCTGTTCGCCGTCACCGATACGCTCATCGGCGGCGTGACGCGCCTTGGCGATGTGCTCCGCCTTGTCCTCCCCCAGCCGGCCGGTGGCGAACTGCTCACCCCGATCGAGGAGCTTGTCGGAGTTTTCTTCGCTGCTGAGGAACTCGCGGGCCTTGTCTTTGGCGCCATCCATGATGCCCATTGCTATCGGTCCTTTCGTTCGTCGGTCAGTGCTGCCCCCGACGGTACCCACGGCCCCGGCGGGTTCGCCACGTTCGGGATGCTCCGTGATCCGATCTTGACCTCTCAGCGCTCGAAGAGCACCGAATCCAGTTCACCGTGGCGGGAGCATCCGGCCACCCAGCCGTTCGGCCTGACCTGCACCTTCATGCGTCGACCGCAGAGCTGGCAGTAACGCGGGGGCTCCAGGCCGGCCGCGGCGCCGGCGGACAGCGGACGCCCTGTCCCGACGCCGATCTCCACGCCGGTGTTCGGGTGGAAGTCAGGGGCCTCCCCCGCGGCGACGGCCGCTGCGAGTTCACCCATCAGATGACCTGGCCGACGGCCTTGATCGGGATGCGCAGGCCGTCGAGCATGTCCAGGTCGTCTTCCATCGGACGGCCGAGGGTGGTCAGGTAGTTGCCGACGATCAGGGCGTTCGCACCGCCGGCCAGACCCTTCTCAACGCCGAGATCCCCCAGCGTCAGCTCGCGGCCGCCGCCGAAACGCAGGGTGGCCTTCGGCATGGCGAGGCGCAGCATGGCGGTGGCCTTAAGCGCCTCGGCGGCGTCGATGAGCGGGCGGCTGGCGAAGGGGGTGCCGGGGCGCGGGTCGAGGAAGTTGATCGGGACCTCCTCAGGTGCGAACGCGGCGAGCTGGACGGCGAACTCGGCGCGCTGCGCGAGGGACTCGCCCATGCCGAGGATGCCGCCGGAGCAGACCTCGATGCCGGCGTCGCGGATCATCTCGAGGGTGCGGTGGCGTTCGTCCCAGGTGTGGGTGGTGGCCACGCGCGGGAAGAAGGAACGCGCTGACTCGAGATTGTGGTTGTAGCGCTTGACGCCGGCGGTCTTGAGGCGGTCGACCTGCTCCCGGGTGAGGATGCCCACCGAGACGGAGATGTTGATGTCCACCTCGGCCCGGACGGCGGCGACGGCCTCCTCGAGCTGGCGCATGAGGCGCTCGTCGGGGCCTTTGACGGCGGCGACGATGCAGAACTCGGTGGCCCCGGACTTCCTGGTCTGTTTCGCGGCCTCCACGAGCTCGGCGACGTCGAGCTGCACCGAGCGCACCGGGGATTCGAAGAGTCCGGACTGGGAGCAGAAGTGGCAGTCCTCGGGGCAGCCGCCCGTCTTCAGGGAGATGATGCCCTCGATCTCCACCTCCTCGCCGCACCAGCGGAGGCGGACCTGGTGGGCAAGGTCCAGCAGCTCCGGAAGGTGCTGGTCACCCAGTTCGAGGACCTGGAGGAGCTCCGGCTCGCTGAGACCCTCCCCCTTCTCCAAGGCGGTTGCGCGGGTTCGGGCGAGGATGTCGGACATGGGTGAGGCTCCAGTCATTGAACGGTGTTTAAGAGACTGGGCCGAGTGTAGCCCACCCTATTGAACGACGTTCAAGAAAGGGGTGGGCAGGGCAGAGTCCGCTCAGGGCACTTCACCCGGTGGATCTGGTTGGACCCTGTGCAGATGCGCAGGGTCCAACCAGATTCACCAGGGTCGGCGGCCCTGTCCCCTGCAGCGCTAGTAGCGGAAGATCGCCCCGGCGGCGTGGTTGCCCTGCAGATCGGGCACTACGTCGATGGTGCCGCGGTTGGCCAAGGTGTTGGCGATGGCCGCGTCGAGTTCGTCGGCGCGCGCGTCCTCGGTGAGGGCGCGCTCCGCCAGGACCAGGGTGTCCACGCGGCCGGTGGCGGAGTCGCTGCCGATCAACCCGGTGTCATTGGTCGCGCGGCCGGTGCCCAGGGCATCGCCGAGGCGCTCGAGGGTGGCGTCGTGGCGACGCTTCCCCTCGGCCGCGGCGATGGGCCAGGCCTTCTTCTGCAGCTGGGCCGGGGAGAGTTCGCTCGGGGAGCCGGGGACGATCTCCTCGAGCACCTTCACGGTGGTGATGTGTTCGGCGAGGGCGCCGCGGTACTCCTCGAGGGTGGCCAGGATCAGCGGACGCCGGTCGTTGGTGAAGCGGGCCTCGAAGCCCTTGCTCACCTGCTGGAGGAAGCCGTTGAGCACGTTGTAGTCACGGGGGCCCTGGCCGTGGGCGGCGGAGGTCTGCGAGTACTGCCGGGTGATCTCCGGCTCGCGGGTGTTCACGCCCTCGGCGTCCTCATCCGAGGCGGGGATGTCCCCGAGCGGGAGTTCGGTGATGGTCGCGCGGTCACCCTCGAAGATGCGGACCTTATCCCGGCCGACGGCCAGGAGGAGGAACTCCTGGTCTTCGGTGAACAGCGGCAGGATGGGCCGCAGGTTGGGGTGGTCGCCGACGATGACGGCCGGGACGAAGTCGCGGTCGGTGCGGAAGTGCCGGCTGCCGCCCGGGTAGGCGTAGACGGCCAGACCGTCGGACTGCTCCTGCCAGAAGCGGCGGGAGTCCGCGAGCGACTGGACCGGGGCGAGCAGGGATTCGGCATCGGCGTCCGGGTAGCGCTCGGCGAGTTCCTTACGGGCTTCCTCCAGCAGCGGCCGGAGCCGCTGGGAGTCGGCCAGGGTCTCGACGCCGCCGCGGTGGGTCGGCAACACGAGGGAAACCACGGGTCCGGGCTTCGTGGCCAGGTCACGGAGCTCGTCATGACGGACGGGGTCTGAGGCTGTGATGGCGTTCCGGGTATTCATGTTCCCAGCCTACGGAGCGGTCCCCTCCCCCGGAGAGAGTTTGTCCGATCCGTGACCTGAAAGAGTCGCACCGCGCCATTTAAGACAGGCTTGTCTAGCAAAAACTGACCGATAGGTCTACCATGAGCATCATTAGAACACGACCCAAAGGAAATCTTCATGATCTTCAAACGTTCCCTCGTCCTCGTCAGTGTCGCCGCGCTCTCCCTCGGCCTCGTTTCATGCGCCTCGGACAGCACCGATGACAAGACAATCCGCGTCGGTGTCTCCCCCGGCCCTTACTCCGTCCTCTTCCAGGACGGCATCGACCCGATTCTCGCCGAAGACGGCTGGACCATCGAATACACCAATTTCTCCGATCTGCAACAGGCCACCACCGCCGTGCAGGAAGGCGCCGTCGATCTCAACGTCGACCAGCACACCGCCTACATGGAGGTGTTCAATCGCGAGCGCGGCGCCGAGCTGGACTCCATCACCGAGGTCCCGACGGTCCCGGCCGGCCTGTACTCTGAGCGTCATAGTTCGCTGGAAGACGTCGCAGACAGCCAGACCGTGGGCATCCCGATGGACGCCTCCAACGCCGCCCGCGCCTACAACATCCTCGCCGATGCCGGCTGGATCACCCTGAAGGACGGCGCTGACCCGGCGCTGCTCACGGAGAACGACATCGACGAGAACCGCTACAACCTGGACATCCAGGTCATGGATTCCGCCACCATCCCGCGCGCCCTGCAGGACCTGGACTGGGGGGTGATCCCGGGTTCGATGAGCTACGCCTCCGGCGTGGATCCGAATCTGCAGCTTTTCCAGGAGGATCTCCGCCCGGAGCTCATCCTCGTGGCGGTCACCCGTGCCGACCAGGTTGGTACGGAATGGGCCGAAGCAGTCGCGGAGGCTTACCGCGATGACTCCTTCCACGAGTTCCTCGAGGACGAGAACGTCAACGACTACTGGTTCGTCCCGGAATCCATCAAGTAACCCCTGATGAGCACAGCTGTCTCCTTCGACAACGTCAGCAGGCGCTACGGTGACATCACCGCCCTGGCTGGTGTGAGTTTCAACGTCGCCTCCGGTTCCGTCTACGGGGTCGTGGGCACCTCAGGCGCGGGTAAGTCCACCCTGCTGCGCACAGTTAATGGTCTGGAGACCCCCTCCGAGGGGTCCGTCACGGTGCTAGACCAGGACCCGGCCACGCTCAGCCAGGCCGGTCTCCGCGGCCTGCGCCGTGAAGTGTCAATGATCTTCCAGCACTACAACCTGCTGGGTTCGAAGACCGTGGCGGAGAATGTCGCTATGCCGCTCATGCTGTCCGGCACGCCCAAGGACACCATCCGCGGGCGGGTCGCCGAGGCTCTCGAACGTGTCAGTCTCGCCGACCGCGCCACCCACAAGCCGCGGCAGCTCTCCGGCGGGCAGCGCCAGCGGGTGGGCATCGCCCGCGCGCTGGTGACCCGTCCGAAGGTTCTGCTGTGCGATGAGCCCACGAGCGCACTCGACCCGATCACCACCTCCCAGATCCTCGACCTGCTGGTACAGATCAACGAGGACCTGGGGATCACGGTGGTCATCATCACCCACCAGATGGACGTGATCGCCCGGATCGCCGACAACGTCGCCGTCCTGGAGGACGGGGAACTGATCGAGAACGGTCCGGTGGATGAAATCTTTGCCCATCCGCAGGCCCCGCTGACCAGACGGTTCGTGGAAACCGTCGTACCGCAGCGCCTACCTGACTCCCTCTCGGAGGAGGTCCGAGACGGCAAGGCCGGCACGGTCGTCCGCCTCGTCCACACGGGCGGGGCGGCACGGACGGTGCTGCGCGACGTCGAGAAGCAGTTCGACGTGCAGGCAGCCCTGCTGCACGCCTCAGATGCCCCGCTGCGGCACACAACCGTCGGCACGATGGTGCTGGGCCTGACCGGGCCCGGCGCGGCGGTGTCGCACACCTTGGAATGGCTTGCTGAACAGCCAGGACTCACCGTGGAGGTACTCCCATGATGGAACTATTCGACACCCGCGTGACTCCGCAGCAGTATATCGACGCAGGCTGGGAGACCCTCTACATGGTGGGGATCTCGCTGTTCATCGGTGCGCTCGCCGGCATCCCCCTGGCGTTGTTGCTGGTGATCACCCGCCCCGGCGCGCTGCGCCCGAACCGGCTGATCTACTCGGTGACCAACTTCGTGGTCAACATCGTGCGTTCCGTTCCCTTCATCATCCTCATGGTGGCCATCGTGCCGCTGACCAGATTGATCACGGGGACGTCGATCGGAACGACCGCGGCGCTGGTGCCGCTGACGATCTATATCGCGCCCTTCATCGCCCGTCTCATCGAGGCCTCGCTCCTGGAGGTCGGCCCCGGCATCCTCGAGGCCGCCGAGTCGATGGGGGCGACGATGTGGCAGACCATCCGGTGGTTCATGCTGCCGGAGGCCCGGGCCTCGATCATCCTGGCGCTTACCACCTCCACCGTCGGCCTGATCGGCGCGACCGCCATGGCCGGCACCATCGGCGGCGGTGGCGTGGGCGACCTGGCGATCTCCTACGGTTACCAGCAGTTCGACACCTTCGCGATGATCGCGACCGTGATCATCCTCATCATCGTGGTGCAGGGCATCCAGTCTCTGGGCAACTGGCTCGCCCGCCGTGCCCGGGACTAGATAGGTTGGACTCCATGCCGCTCTACGACGACACCCTCGCCCTCCTCCGTGCGCTCATCCGCAACGCCTGCGTCAACGACCTCACGCCGTCCTCCGGCCAGGAGGTCCACAACGCGGACACGCTCGAGCTCTTCTTCGACGGCGTCCCCGGCCTGGAGATCAACCGCTACGAGTCCGCGCCCGGGCGGGTGAGCATCGTGGTCACCCTGCCCGGCACGGACCCCTACGCCGAGCCGCTGACGTTCCTCGGCCACACCGACGTCGTGCCCGTCGACCGCCACCACTGGACCGTCGACCCCTTCAGCGCGGAGATCCGCGACGGCCGCATCTACGGCCGCGGCGCGATGGACATGCTGTTTATCACCGCGACGATGGCCGCCGTGCTTCGCGACGCCGCCCTCACCGGCCGCCCCACCGGCACCCTGACCTTCGTGGGCGTCGCCGACGAGGAGGCCCGCGGCGGGCTGGGGGCCAAGTGGCTCTCCGAGCACCACCCCGAGGCCTTCTCCTGGCGCAACACCGTCTCCGAGACCGGCGGATCCCACCTGCCCATCTCCGACGGTTCCGACGCCCTGGTGCTCGTCGTCGGCGAGAAGGGGGCCGCGCAACGCCGCCTGCACGTCACCGGCGACGCGGGCCACGGCTCCAACCCCTACGGCCGCGATTCGGCGGTGGTGAAGATCGCCGAGGTTGCGCGCCGTATCTCGCAGATCGACATCCCCGTCTCCGACGACCACCTCTGGCAGGGCTTCGTCCGCGCGTTCCGCTTCTCGCCCGAGGTCGAGACCGCACTCCTGGAGGGCACCGACCCGGCCGCCTTCGAGCACTTCGGCGAGGACCTCAAGCGCTACGCCCACGCCCTGTCGCGGCTGACCATCTCGCAGACCATCCTGCGTTCCGGCACCGCCATCAACGTGCTGCCTTCGGCGGCGACGCTCGACCTGGACATCCGCCCGCTGCCGGGCACCACCCAGGACGATGTGGACGAGCTTCTCACCGGAGCACTCGGCGACCTCGCCGACCAGGTCCGCATCGAACGTCTCATCTCCGAGTCGGCCACGGTCTCCCCCACCTCCGGCCCGCTCTACGACGCCCTGGTGGACACCTTCGACGAGTTCTTCCCCGGCGTCCCCGTCGTGCCCACCATCGCCGCCGGCGGCTCGGACCTGCGGTTCGGCCGCCGTCTCGGCGGCAACGGCTACGGCTTCGCCCTGCACGCCCGGGAGCGCACCCTGGGCGACGTATTCTCGCAGCTGCACACCCACGACGAGCACCTGGAGCTGGCGGACCTCGACCTCACGGTGCAGGCCTACCGCTCGCTGGTCCGCCGCTTCTGCGGGGTCTAGATCCCGATGAACACCGCCGCCAGCGTGATCGTGACGATCGCGCCGACGAGGTAGTTCAGCCAGAGGAACACCCGCCAGGCGCGGTTGACGTCCTCGCAGGTGGCGTCGGTGATGTTCCAGAAGCGCAGCGTGTTGGCCACGTAGCCCAGGCCCGCGATACCCACGATCCACCCCGGGGCGGGCAGGGCGAAGACCAGCAGCGCCGCCAGCAGGTAGGCGCCGGCGGCCAGGCGGGTGGTCAGCCGGGCGCCGAAGGCGGTGGCGATGGAACTCAGCCCGCCCTCGCGGTCCGCCTTCACGTCCTGCACGGCGCCGAGCGCGTGGCTGGCCATCCCCCACAGGAAGAAGGCGCCGGCCGCGAACCAGAAGTGGGTGCCCGCCTCGCCGCCGGTGATGGTGGCGCCGACGATCGCCGGGGTGACGAAGTGCGCCGACGAGGTCACCGAATCCAGGACGGGGCGTTCCTTGAACCGCATGGGAGGCGCGGAGTAGGCGATCACCGCCGCCATGGCGACGGTCAGCCACAGCGCCGAGGTCCAGGTCCCGGCCGCGTACAGCGCGATCAGGAAGGGGACGGTCGTCAGCGCCGAGGCCCACAGCAGGGGTGCGTGCATCGACTTCGGCAGGACGGCACCCTCGACGCCGCCCTTGCGGGGGTTGCGGATGTCGGATTCGTAGTCGAAGACGTCGTTGATCCCGTACATGGCGATGTTGTAGGGGATGAGGAAGAAGAGCACGCCAACCCAGAACAGCCAGTCCAGTCCCCCACCGGCCAGCAGGTAGGCCAGGCCGAAGGGGAAGGCGGTGTTGACCCAGCTGATGGGCCGGGAAGCGGAGAGCACCCCGAGGATGGTTGTCATGGATGCTGCTTCTTTCTCCCCGGCCAGAAGGCGGGGACGATCAGTGCGACGAACAGCGGGTAGAAGAAGTCCTCGACGGGCACGAGGCCGACCTGCAGTCCGAGGCGCTGCGCGTCGCCGTAGCCGACGAGTTCCGCCCAGATCATGAGGTTATCGAAGACGGCGGTGAGCACCAGGAGCACGGCGGCGACGATCGCGGTCACCGCCACCTGGCGGGGCGCGGAACCGCGCCGGATGACCCACAGCACCGCGGCGAGGATGAGGAACGGCAGGCTGATGAGCAGGTAGGTCATGCGGACCGCCTTCCGCGGGCGTCGAGAAGCAGACGCGCCCCGGCCGTGAGGTTGATGGTCAGGTAGGTGAGGAAGAACAGGAAGATCGGCTCCTCCACCGGCATCTCCGGGGCGAGGACCACCCCGGTCATGTAGGAGGAACCGCCGCGGAAGAAGGATCCGGTGGCGATGCCGAGGGCGTCCCAGACGAGGAACGCCGCGACGACGGCCGCGCTGAGCACGGCGGCGCGGCGGGCGTCGAGGAAGAAGGCCAGTTTCCAGCGCCAGTCGCACAACGCCATGCAGACCAGGACGACCAGGAGGATCGTCAGATAGGTGAAGGGCTCAAAGAACTCAGGCACGGGCGCCCCCCGACTCCGGGAGCGGGCCCGGGCTGGTGTCGCCGTGCAGGCGCTTGACCACGTTCTCGGCGGAGATCAGGCACATGGGCACGCCCACACCGGGCACGGTGGTGGCGCCCGCGTAGTACAGGCCGTCGACCTTCCCGGAGACGTTGCGGCCGCGCAGGAACGCCGACTGGCGCAGCGAGTGGCCGGGGCCGATGGAACCGCCCCGCCAGGCGTGGAAGCGCTCGGCGAAGTCGACCGGGCCCAGGGTCCGGCGCACGACGATGCGTTCGGCCAGGTCCGGGATGCCCGCCCACTCGGCGATCTGGTCGACGGCGGCGTCGGCGATGGCCTCCACCCGATCGGAGGCCTGCCCGCGGTAGGCGTCGCCGTGCCCGATCTCCTCGGCCGCGGGGACGGGCACGAGGATGAAGAGGTTCTCGTGGTCCTCGGGCGCCACGTCCGGGTCGGACGCCGAGGGCATGGAGACGTAGATGGAACGGGACGCGTCCAGCGGGCGGTTGGGGACCGGCCCGTCGAAAACGGCCTCGAAGTCCTCCGTCCAGTCGCGGCTGAACAGCAGGTTGTGGTGGGTCAGCTGCGGGAGCCGGCCCTTCACACCCGCCATGACCAGCACGGTGCCCAGCCCCGGATCGCGGGAGGCGAAGTACTTCTCCGGGTAGGTGCGCAACTTCGGCGGCAGGAGACGGGTCTCGGTGTGGTGGAGATCCGCGCCGGAGACGACGATGTCGGCGCCGATCTCCTCGACCCGGCCGTCGGCGCGGCGGACGCGCACGCCGGTCGCCACATCCTTGCGGCCTTCTTTCCGCGTGGTGATTGCGGTGACCTCGGTGTCCAGCTCGACGACCGCGCCGTGCTTGACCGCCTGGCGGTGGATCGCCTGGATGACGGAGGTGAAGCCGCCGATCGGGTATCGCACGCCCTGCACCAGGTCGGTGTGGCTCATCAGGTGGTACATGGAGGGCGTGGTCTCCGGCCGCGAGGACAGGAACACCGCCGGGTAGGTGAGCACCTGGCGCAGCCGGTGGTCGCGGAAACGGGCGTTGACGAAGGAATCCAGGGGCTGGGTCAGCAGCTTGGCCAGCTTGCCCAGGCGCTGGCGCACGTCGCGGTGCAGCAGCGGGCCCGGCGCGGAGAAGGTGGTGTAGAGGAAACGCTCGATGGCGATCCGGTAGGTGTCGCCGGCGCTGTCGAGGTAATCGCGCAGCTTCTGCCCCGCGCCGGGTTCGATCGACTCGAACAATTCGACGGCCGCCTCCACGCCGCTGGGCACGTCCACCGGGGCCTCCCCCTCGGGGAACACCCGGTAGGCCGGAGCGAGGTCGACCAGGTCGATCTCCTCCTCCGTGGTGGTGCCCAGCAGCCGGAAGAAGTGGTCGAAGGCGTCGGGCATGAGGTACCAGGACGGGCCCGTGTCCCAGCGGAAACCGGGGTGCCCGTCCAGCGTCAAATCGCCGGCGCGGCCGCCGACGTTGTCCGTGCGCTCCACGACCGTGACCTTCATACCCTGCTTGGCCAGGAGCGCGGCGGTGGCCAATCCGGCGACGCCGGCTCCGATCACGACGGCGGAGCGGGGGGTGTTGTCTGCCATGTGTCTGATTCTCGTTTCTAGGGTTCGGGTTCTCAGGTTCAGGTCGCGGGGTTCATGCACCGGGCGGTGGCGACCGCCCGCGCCAGTATCGCGAGTTTCGTCCGGCGCGGCACGCTGACGCGTCGGCGCGTGAGCTCCGCCGCGGGAAGCTCGTCCAACTGGTCGGTCAGCGTGCCGAAGAGCTCCGCCGCCGCCAGCACACCGGTGCGGGCGGACAACGGCAGCAGGGGGATGACGGTGCGGGCGTGCGCGAGATCGCCGCGGATGTCGGTGATCAACTGCGCCTTGTGCTCCTCGGTGAGCTCGTGGTCGTCCAGGCCGGGGAAGTAGGCGCGGCCCAGGGTCCCGGAATCCTCCGCCAGGTCGCGCAGGAAGTTGATCTTCTGGAAGGCGGCGCCCAGGGAACGCGCGCCCTCCTCCATCCGGCCGCGCTGCTCCTCCGTGACCGGATGGTCCACCAGGAAGGCCGACAGGCACAGCAGGCCGATGACCTCGGCGGAGCCGTAGACGTAGTCCTCGAAGCTCTGCTCGTCGTAGGTCGTCTGGTTCAGGTCCCGACGCATGGAGGAGAAGAAAGCCGTCACATGCTCGGGGTTGAAACCGCAACGGCGGGCGCTGAGCGCGTAGGCGTGCAGGACCGGGTCGACGTGGAAACGCCGGGCGGGGGCGGCCAGGATCGCGCTCTCGTAGTCGTCCAGTGCCGCGGCGGTCTCCTCGGGGCTCAGACCCGCCGCCCGTGCCGTCCCGTCGACGATTTCGTCGGCGATGCGCACCATGGCGTAGAGGTTGCGGATGTCCGTGCGCACCTGCTTGCCCAGCAGGCGGGTGGCCAGGGAGAAACTCGTGGAGTAGGACAGGATGACCTCGTGGGAGGCCTTGACCGCCGCGCGGTCGTAGCGGTCCAGGAACTCCCCCAGCTGCTTCCGGTCCGGTGGCGTCTGCTCAGGCATGGGTGCGCAGCATCCCTTCGATTCGGTTCGTGATGTGGTGCAGATTCTCCCGGATGCCGGGCGCCAGGTCGGTCTCGTCGATGAGCCGGCGGGCATCCGCCAGGTGGGAGTCACCCTCCGCGATGACGTCGCGGATGATCCCGGCCAGGGCCTGCGGGTCCGTCGGCTGTTCGGGGTCCATCCTCATGGTCACCAACGTCGCACGCCGGTTGACCACGTCACCCGCGGTCTGCTTGCCGGTGACCTCGCTGTCGCCCACCGCGCCGGCGATGTCGTCGGCCGCCTGGTAGGCGTTGCCCAGCGCGTGGGCGATCGGCTTCATCGACGCCGGGTCCCGCCCGGCCGCCAGGGCGCCGAGCTTGAGCGGGGTGCCGAAGCTGTATTCACTGGTCTTGAGGTGGTTGCTCAGCCGCACCTGCTCCAGGTCGGGGTCCGGCTCCACCAGGTGGGCGATGTCGAGGATCTCGCCGGTGATCGTCTCGTGCGCCGCGGAGGAGAGCAACCGCATGCCGCGGCGGACGACGTCGTCCGCCAGGTCCGAGGTGAGCAGCAGCTGGAGGGCGCCGTTGATTCCCAGGTCTCCGGCGACGATGGCCAGCGAGGTGCCCAGGTGAGCGTCCCCGTACTCGTCCCGCACCGCCGCGTGGATGGTCGGGCGGCCACGGCGCAGGTCGTCGCGGTCGATGATGTCGTCGTGGATGAGGAAGGCCCCGTGGAGCAGGTCCACGCACGCCCCGAACACCGTGGCGGCCTGGAGGCCTTCGCCGGCGACGTCGCCGGCGGAGATATGGACGAGCCGGGAACGCAGGTGTTTGCCGCCCAGGGAGAATTCGGCCACACCGTCGTAGGCCATCGCCAGCAGCCGGGCGTCGTGCGGGATCTGGGCGCGGCCGCGCGCGAGGAAGTCCTCCAGCAGCGTCAGCGAAGCGCCGATCCGGGAATCGAGGTCCGGGGTCACGGTGCCAGCACCTCCCGCAGCCGTGTTCCCAGCAGGCCCCGCTGCGCCAGCCGGCGGTGGGGAGGGTGCTTCCGCCAGTTGCGCAGGACGGTGTAGAAACCCCGGTGGAAGCGCACCGCCACCTGCCGGATCCCGTGCAGGGCACGGTCGTCCATGCTCACTACGAGGTCCTTCTGGAACCAGACGGTCTCGTCGGCACGCACGGCAAAGGAGAGCTGCATGTCTTCATGGACGTAGGTGTCGCTCAGGTCGACCGAGTCGCGGACCTCCGCCCACCAGTCGGCGCGGATCGAGTAGTTGGTGCCGAACAGGGGATAGTGCCCCAGCGTGGAACCGACGCTGCGGAAATAGGCGCCCAGGTAGAGGGAGCTGGCGATGTCGCCTGCTGGGCCCGGGATCTCGAAACGGGCGGAACCGGTCACCCCGACCACACGGCGGCCGGGTGATGCCTCGGCTCTCCGCCAGATGTCGCGCACGCGCTCCAGGTAGTCGGGGTCAAGCTCGACGTCGGCGTCGATACGCATGAGGACGTCGCCTCCCGCGGCGTCGAATCCGGCCTTCGTCGCCCACGTGATGCCGCGGCGCGGCTCGTCGACGACCCGTGCCCCGTGACGGCGCGCGACATCAGCGGAATCGTCGGTGGACCCGTTGTCGACCACGATGACCTCGGCGGGGGCGACCGACTGCGCACCGAGGCTGCGCAGGCAGCGGTCGAGCAGGCGCGCGTCGTTCAGGCAGGGGATGATCACGCTGAGCGCCGGGCGGCCAGCTGATACGGGTGCGTCACTCATCGGTGACCGCGCAGGAAAGCGTCGACATGGAGGTAAGTCCTACTGGATAAAATGGGCGTGGCACTTTCTGTGATGTCACAATAATCAATCCCCGCCCCCCCCCGAGGGAGGTGAAGTGGGAAGGCTGGTTCCATTGTGCCTTCAACTGGCATCTGGACAGCCGCCATACACCATATTGGCATTTAATTAGCCAGGCTAACTAATCAGGCCCCGGCCGCCCCATCCACCACGCCGACGGGGGTGCCGAGGCCCTGCCCCAGGGCCCTGCCCCGGGGGTAATTTTCCCGAAGACAGTCACCCACTCGCGCCCTGCCCGCTAGAGTGCAAACTAGTTAGCCTGGCTAACTAGTTTTTCCACGGGGCCAGGCCCCCTCACCGCACCCGTACACTTCCGCGAAAGGCTCTGCTCATGAGCACCTCCAAGAAATTCGGCGCCGCCCTCCTGCTCGCCGCACTGATCTCCCCGCTCTCCGTCGCCGCAGCCGGAGCACAGGACCTGACCAACGGCGGACGCAACTCCAGCATCTCCGCGGACATCCTGCCCGCCGGTTCCAGCACCGGCCCGGAACTGCGGGAAGTGGGATTCGTCGTCGACCCGGAGAGGTACGACGGCAGGTGGTACCAGGTGGCCGCAGTCCCCCAGCCGTACACCCTGCAGTGCACCAACGACACCACCGCCGACTACGAACTCAACGAGGACGGCACCGCCCTGTCGGTGCGCAACTCCTGCGGCTCCCGGATCAGCTCGGACTCCGTCATCGACGGCACCGCCACCATCCGCAACACCGAAACCAACGCCTCGCTGCGGGTGAATTTCCCCGGCATCCCCTTCCAGGACGAGAACGGACCCGTCAACTACCGCATCACCTACCTGGCCGAGGACAACCCCACCGGGGACTACACCCTGGCCATCGTCGGCGACCCCCAGCGCCGCTCCGGTTTCGTGCTCAGCCGCACCCCGAACCTGACCGCCGAACAGTGGAATCTGGTCAAGACCACCGTCGCCGACCGCGGCTGGTGGGACTGCTCCTTCCTGACCGTCCCGATGGCGGAGGGCCGCAAGGACGCCACCCCGCTCTGCCTGCTCTAATCCGCTGCTAAACCGCGTGTAGCCCCCGGGGCTCCGGCGGACATTCCGCCGGGGCCCCTCGACGGCAGGGCCTTCTACGCGCGCCCGTCCCCGCCCGCCCGGTTCTCCTCTTCCGCCGTCCTGAGGATGGTGCGCAGCATGACCGGGAAGATGAGGGCGTGGAAGGGCAGCAGGGACCACCAGTAGAGCCGCCCCAGCAGTCCCGTCGGGGCGTAGAGGGCGCGCTGGACGTAGGTGGATCCTTCGCCGCGGTCCTTGACCTCCATGACCAGCCAGGCCCGGCCGTCGATCTTCATCTCGGCCGCCAGCACCAGCCGGTGGGGCCGGTCGAGTTCAACCACCCGCCACCAGTCCACCTTGTCGCCCACGGCCAGGTGGCGCGGATCGCGCCGTCCGCCGAGCCCCGGCCCGCCGATGAGGCGGTCGATGATGCCGCGCACCCGCCACAGCGAAGGGGCGGAGTACCAGCCGTTCGGCCCGCCGATTCCCTCCACGACCTCCCAGACCTTCTCGGCCGGAAGTTCCGACTCCCCGGAGCGGACGTCCTCGTAGACGGACTCCCCGGTCCACTCCGGATCCGTGGGCAGACTGTCCGCGGCGTCACCGACGCTGGTCCAGCTCCGGTCCCAGGAGGTGGGCACCCCACGGCCGCGTTCCGCCTTGACCGCCAGGGTCACCGCCGTCGGGTAGTCGATCAGCCCGCCGGGCGGGTCGGGGATGATCTCGGCGATGTCGTGCTCCTCGGTGACGGCGTCCTCCGCCATGGACTGCGCCAGGGGTACCGCCAGCCCGGCCGGCACGGGCGTGACCAGCCCGATCCAGCCGCCGGAGAGGGTGTCCATGGGCAGCGGCAGCGGGACGGTGAAAACGCGCCGGCGCAGCCCCTTCTGCCGGCCGTAGATCCTGATCAGGTCCGCGAACTCGTAGTCCTGCCCGCAGCCGATGTCGAACTCCCGGTTGACGGGTTCCTCGAGGTCCGCCGCCCGGACGAGGTAGTAGAGCGCGTCCCGGATTGCCAGGGGTTCGATGCGGTTCTTGATCCACCGCGGCGCCACCATCACCGGCAGCCGTTCGGTGAGGTGCCGGATCATTTCGAAAGAGGCGGAACCGGAGCCGATGAGCGTGGCCGCCCGGTACACGAGCGTGGGGGTCTTGCCCTCGAGGAGGATCTTGGCCACCCGCTCCCGGGAGCGCATGTGCTTGGACAGGTCCTCCAGCTGCCGTCCCCGGGGATGCAGGCCCGAGAGGTAGACGATCTGCGACACACCCGCCTCCCCCGCGGCGTCGGCCACCAGGGTGGCGGTCCGCTTCTCCACCTCCTCGAAGTCCTCGTCCTGGCCGCCCATGGAATGGACCAGGTAGAACACGACGTCGACACCCGCCATGATCCGGGCGATGTCGTCGGCGTCGGTGAGGTCCGCCTCCACCAGTTCCGCCCTGTCGCTCCAGTCGAACCGGCGCAGGCTCTCCACCCGGCGGGAGGAGGCGCGGACCTGGAACCCGGCGGCCAGCAGCTCAGTGACCAGGCGGCCGCCGACGTAACCGGAAGCCCCGGTGACCAGCACAGTCCGGCTCCCGTGTCGGGCGGTGTAGTCGAGGGTGGCGGGGAGTGAGGTAGACATGGGTCCAGGATAGATACGTGCGGGCGGCCCCGTCCGGCCTCCGGGGATTTCATGGCCGAACCGTGACGGCGGGCCGAGGAAATTACCGGCGGATCCCCTCGTAGGCGGCCAGCGCCATGGCCCGGGATTCCCGGAGGTCGACCACGGGGGCCGGGTAGTCCGGGCCGCCGAATTCCGGCACCCAGGCCGAGATGTAGGTGCGCTCCGGATCAAACCGCTTGGCCTGGGTCTCCGGGTTGAAGATCCGGAAATAGGGCGCGGCGTCGTCGCCGCACCCGGCCACCCACTGCCAGTTGAAGGCGTTGCTGGCCGGATCGGCGTCGACGAGCGTGTCCCAGAACCACTCCTCGCCGTGGCGCCAGTGGATGCCCAGGTTCTTGGTCAGCAGCGAACCGACGACCATCCGCACCCGGTTGTGCATGTGCCCGGTGGCCCACAGCTCGTGCATGCCGGCGTCGACCAGCGGGATGCCGGTGACGCCGCTGCGCCAGGCGCCGAGGTCGGCGTGGAAGTCCCCGGGGGCAGCGGCGCGGTTGCTGCGCCGTCCGTCGCGCCCGCCGGCGGTGCCCGCCGCCAGCTCACCGGGGTCCCAGGCCCAGGGGAAGGCGTCGAAATCCGCACGGACGTTAGCCGTCGCCAGGTCGGGGCGGTGGTGGAGGCGGTGCCAGGCGAAGTCCCGCCACATCAATTCGTTCTGGAAGACCGTGACGTCGCGCCCGTCCGCCTCCAGCGCGGCGGCCGCCGACCACACCGCGAGCGGGCTGATCTCCCCGAAGCGCAGGTGCGGGGAGAGCCGGCTGGTCACGTCGAGGGCCGGATAATCCCGCCCCTCGGCGTAACCCTGCTTTCCGACGCCCCCCTCCAGCGCGGCCAGGAACCCCCCGAGCCGGCGCCACGCGCCCTCCTCCCCCGGCGTCCACATCTGCTCCAGGCCGCCGGTCCAGTCCGGTTCCCGGCGGGAGGGGTGCGAGGGCAGCAGGGCGAGCTCGGCCAGGTCCTCCCTGCTCCCCTCCGGGTCCGCGCCGGGCCCGGCCAGTCCCTCCGGCGCCTGCTCCAGGTGCAGCCGGCCAGGGCCGGGACCCTCCTCGACGACGGAACGCAGCGCCCGGGAGAACGGCGTGTACACCTTGTAGGGGGTACCCTGCCCCGTAGCCACTGTCCAGGGTTCCGCCAGCAGGTGGCCCGGGAAGCTGTGGGCGTCGACCCCACCGGAACGCAGACTCTCCTTCACCTCCGCGTCGATGTCGCGCTGCGGGCGGTGGTAGCGCCGGCTCCACGACACGTAGGACGCCCCGTTCCGTGCGGCCAGTTCCGGGATGAGGCGGCGGGGGTCGCCGCTGCGGATCAGCAGGGGCACCCCACCTCCCGCCAGGTCCTCGATGAGTCGTTCCAGGCTGCGGTGCAACCACCACCGGGCCGCCCCGCCCAGGGGCCGGACCCCGGTCGCGACCGGGTCCTCGGCGATGTAGACCGCGGTGACCGGCCCGCGGTCGGCGGCCGCGGCGAGCGCCTCGTTGTGGCGGACCCTCAGGTCGTCGCGGAACCAGAAGAGGGCGGGCGCTTTCCCGTTCGCTTGAGTCACACCACCAACCTAGTGCTCCGATTTCCTTAACATGGCAGGAAGGAGGTGCCCACTATGTCCCAGACCCCCACCCGCACCCTCGGCAACACCTGGCTCCTGCCGGTGATCACCCTCATCGGCGCCGTCTTCGCGATCGCCGCCGCCTTCCTCGGCAGCGGCGCCCTCGGCGGAACGCCCATCAACCAGGCGGCCGGCGGAGCCCTGTCCGCCGACGCCACTCCCCTGGCCCCAGCCGGGCCGGCGTTCAGCATCTGGAGCGTGATCTACCTCGGCCTGGCCGCCTACGCCCTCTGGCAGCTGACGCGCACAGCCCGCACCTCGCCCCGGCAGCGTTCCCTGCGCCCCTGGGCGCTGCTGTCCCTGCTGCTCAACGCGGCCTGGATCTGGACCGTGCAGCTCGGCTCGCTCATCGGCTCGGTGGTGGTCATCCTCGCCCTGCTCGCCGTGCTCATCCGGATCATGTACATCCTGGGGGCCCCGCGGACGGGAGGGGTGGTCGAGCAGGTGCTCACGGACGGCGCCTTCGGCCTGTACTTCGGCTGGGTACTGGTGGCCACGTTCGCCAACACCTGGGCGTGGCTGGCCGACCTGGGCGTCGACGCCGTGCAGGAGATCCCCGCCGGCGTCGCCGGCATCGTGGTCGCCACAGTCGTGGCGGCGGCCGCCGCCCTGCTGGACGGCGGCCGGGTGGCGCCCGCGCTGGCCACGGCCTGGGGCCTGGCCTGGATCGCGGTCGGCCGCACGGAGGGACAGTTCGAGTCCCCGGTGCTGGTCTGGGCGGCCGGCATCGCCGCCGCCGTCGTCCTCCTGGCCCCGGCGCTGCGCAGACTCCGGCGGTGACAGCGGTGGCGGCGGCGCCCGGCAATGCCGGCGTTCCGCTCGCGCTGCGCACCCGTTCCCCCCGTGGGATTATGGGTGCCTGCCACCCGGCTGTCCAATAGTCCCACCAATAGAAAAGGTCTCCCCGACATGGTCTCCTTCCCCCGCCTGAAGTTCCGCCGCCCCCTCTTCGCGGCCACCGCAGCCGGCGCCACCGCCGCGCTCCTGGTCTCCTGCGCCGAACCCTCCGGGGACTCCGACGCAGCCGCCACCACCGAAGCCGCCGCCTCCCAGGTCACCACCCTCACGGTGTACACCTCCGAACCGGAGGAGAAGGTCGACGAGATCAACGCAGCCTTCATGGCGGCGAACCCGGACATCGAGGTCGAGGTGTATCGCGCCGGAACCGGCGACCTCAACGCCCGCATCGCCGGCGAGAAGGAGTCCGGCGAGATCGAGGCCGATGTCCTCTGGGCCGCGGACGCCCCCACCTTCGAGACGTACAAGGCGGCCGGCGATCTGGCTGAGCTGCAGGACGTGGACACCGCCGACCTCATCGAGGAGGCCGTCGACGCCGAGGGTTTCTACGTGGGCACCCGCATCATCCCGACCGTCATCGCCTACAACACCGACGTCATCGACGAGGCCGACGCCCCGCAGTCCTGGGCCGACCTGGTCGACCCGAAGTACGCCGGCCAGCTGGTCATGCCCGACCCGGCCGTCTCCGGCGCCGCCGCCTTCAACGCCTCCGTGTGGAAGAACAACGAGGATCTCGGCGAGGAGTGGATCAACGCCCTCGGCGAGAACCAGCCCATGATCGCCCAGTCCAACGGCCCGACCTCGCAGGAGATCGCCGGCGGCGGCCACTCGGTGGGCGTGGTCGTGGATTACCTTGTGCGTGACCTCGCCGACGCCGGCTCCCCGATCGCCGCCGTCTACCCGACCGAGGGTGCCCCGTACATCACCGAGCCGGCCGGCGTCTTCGAGGCCTCGGACAACAAGGAGGCCGCCGAGCGCTACCTCAACTTCCTGCTCTCCGAGGAGGGCCAGAAGATCGCCGTGGAGCAGGCCTACCTGCCGGTGCGCGAGGACGTGGGCACCCCTGAGAACACCCCGGAACTCGCCGACATCGTGCTGATGACCCCGGACCTGCAGGTCGTCACCGATGACAAGGACGCGGCCGTCGAGCTGTTCCAGAACGCCATGCAGTAACCCGGCATGAAAGCTCTGTCCCTGATGCGCGTCGGGGTGTGGCTGATAGTCCTCGGACTGTTCGTCGCACCCCTGTCGCTCGTCCTCGCTCTCGCCGCCGGCGGGAACCAGATACCCACTCTGTTCGACCAGGGGCTGGGCTCCGCGGTGTGGAACTCCACCTACACCACGCTGCTCTCCGCCCTCGGCGCGGTCGTCGCCGGGACGTCGATCGCGCTCGTGCTGGACCGCACGAACGCCGCGGGCACCGCCGTCCTGCGGCTGTTCCTGCTCTCCCCCCTGCTCATCCCGCCCTTCATCGGCGCGATCGCGTGGCTCCAGCTCTTCGGCCCGAACCAGGGGCTCAACCGCTTCTTCGGCGCCGAGGTGTGGAACATCTACGGCGCGGACGGCGTGACGTTCCTGCTCATCCTGCACTCGTACCCGATCGTCTACGTCATCGTCTCCGCGGGCCTGCGGTCCATCCCCTCGGACCTGGAGCAGGCGGCGCGCGTCAGCGGCGCCGGGACGGCGGCGGTGCTGCGGACCGTGACCCTCCCGCTGCTGCGGCCGGCGCTGCTCTCGGCCTTCACGCTCACCGCGGTGGCCAACCTCGCGGACTTCGGCATCCCGGCTTTGCTGGGTTCCCCGGCACGCTTCGAGACCCTGGCCACCATGATCTACCGCTTCATGGAGTCCGGGACCGTGGGCAACCCCCTGCAGATCGTCTCCACGATCGGCGTGGTGCTGCTCGTGCTGGGCGTCGGCGCCGTCCTGGCCGACCATCTCGTGGCCAACCGCGCCGCCGCCAAGCTGCAGGACACCGGCCAGGCGCTGCGTTTCGATCTCGGCGCCGCCCGCTGGCCGGTCACCCTCGTGGCCTGGGTGGCGGGCCTGGCCGTCACCCTCGGCCCCATCCTGGGCCTGGCCTACCGTGCGCTGCTGCCCGCCCCCGGCATCCCCTTCACCATGGACACCGTCACGCTGGAGAACTTCCGCCGCTCCCTGGCCAACCCGCGCGTGGCCGAGGGCTTCAGCAACTCCGTCACCCTGGCGCTGGCGACGGCGGTGATCGCCGGATTCCTCGGCTGGCTGATCGGGCTCCTGGTCACCCGCACCCGGTTTTTCGGGAACACCGCCCTGACCCTGACGGTGCTGCTGCCGACGGCGCTGCCCGGCCTGATCATCGGCGTCGGCTGGCTCATCCTCGGCCGCTACACCGGCATCTACAACACCATGTGGGTCATCCTCGGCGCGTACGTCTGCGCCTTCACCGCCATGGTGCTCCAGGCCGTCCGGGCGCCCCTGCAGAACACACCACTGGCCGTGGAGGAGGCCGCGCGCATCAGCGGCGCGGGGCGGCTGCGCGCGCTGCTGGGCACCACCGGCGCGATGGCGATTCCGGCGGCGTTCTCCGGCGCAATGCTCGTCGCGGTCACCGCCGTGCGCGAGCTGACGGTGTCGATCCTGCTCATCGCGCCCGGGACCACCACCCTCGGCGTGCAGGTGTTCAACCTGCAGCAGGCCGGAAACTACAACCAGGCGTCGGCGTTGTCGCTGATGTTCGCGCTCGTCGGTATCCTCGCTCTGGCGCTGACCGTGCGCTCCCCGAAAGTCAGGAGTTGAACGTGTCCGCCATCGACATCCACGACCTGTCCGTCACCTTCCCGGACGGCACCACCGGCCTCGCGGACGTGAACCTCAGCGTCCGGCCCGAGGAGTTCGTGGTGCTCATCGGCCCCTCCGGCTCCGGCAAGACCACCCTGCTGCGCACCATCGCCGGCTTCGTCCCGGCGAGCGCGGGCCACGTCGCCCTCGGCGGCGAGGACGTCACCCGGGTTCCCCCCGACAAGCGCAACATCGGCATGGTGTTCCAGCAGCACGCGGTGTGGCCGCACATGACGGTGGCGGCGAATGTGGCGTACCCGCTGAAGATGCGCGGCGTCGATAAGCGTGGGCGCAGCGACCGCGTCGCCCGCGCCCTCGAGCTGGTCGGCCTCGACGGGTTCGCGGCCCGCCGCCCCGATTCGCTCTCCGGCGGCCAGCGGCAACGCGTGGCCCTGGCGCGCGCCATCATCGCCGACCCCACCGCGCTGCTTCTCGACGAAGCCCTCTCCGCCCTCGACGAACCCCTGCGCGACAACCTGCGCCGCGAACTGGTCACCCTCACCCGCCGGGAGGGGTTGACCACCGTGCACGTCACTCACGACCGCTCGGAGGCGCTGTCGATCGCGGACCGCGTCGTCGTGCTCGACCGGGGCCGCGTCCGGCAGATCGCCGCCCCGCAGGACCTGGTGGCCCGCCCCGCCACCGCCGGGGTCGCCGCGTTCATCGCGGACGCGGCGCTTCTCGACGCCACCTTCGACAGCGCCGTCACCTCCGGCCCCCTGACCTGGTCCCCCGAGGAGGTGGACTTCGTCGACGAACCCTCCCCGGCGCTGACCCTGGCGGTCCTGCCGTCGGCCGTGGAGGTCCTGCCCGCGGATACACCGGACGCGCTGCCCGCCCAGATCCGGTCAGTGCTCTACGACTCCCGCGACTGGTCCGTCACCCTCGACGCGGCGGGGGCGGTGTTCCGCGCCACGGTGCGCGGGGCGCGGCCGCGGGTGGGCGACGCGGCGTCGATACGCATCCGCCGGCCCCTGGCCTACCCCGCCTGAAACTACCTGCCCAGCTCCGGGACACCGCCGATGTACTGGACCATGCCCACGTGCTGGAGCGCGTCGATGAGGATGAGGCTCAGGCGGCCCTGGACGGTTTCCGGGGCGCCCTTGAACTCGCCGATGACCTTGTCGAAGTCCTCGGCCTCCAGGGTGGAGACGTACTCGCGCAGGGCAGCCAGGGACGCGGCGATGTAGTCGACCAGCAGGTCCCGGTCCTCGACGATGACGGCGGCGGCCTCCCCGTCGGAGTGGCCGAAACCGGTCTCCTCGCCGGCCGGTCCGATATTGAAGCTGGAGCGGTAGTCCTGCTCCTCCCACACCTGGGGCTGGCCCGCGAGGGCGGAGACTCCCATCACGTCCAGGACCCGGCCCGCGTGCCACAGGTTCCACGCGGCGGAGTTCGGGTGGCCGCCCGGGTGCGTGTTCAGCTGCGCCGGGGAGAGCACGGGTACGCGCTCCAGGTTGGCGGTCGCGCGGTCGATGAGGTTGAGGTATGCGTCCTTGATATCCATGGGACAAGGCTACGCCCGCCACCCCCGGAAGCGTCGGCGTTTATCTGTGCTTAACAGCAGGCTCCGTGCCGGGTGACGGTGAGGGCCTAAGATGCCGTAGGTCCATCCCCCCCCGCCACGTGGAAGGCCTCAATGTCCGGCATCCGGAAGCACCAGCTCTCCCCCGAATCCCGGCGCGCGGTGACCGTCGCGGTCCTGACCGTCCTCATGGCGCAGCTGCCGATCAACGCCGTATCGGTGTCCCTGACCACCATCGCCGCCGATACCGGAGCCGCCACCGCCGGCCTGCAGTGGGTGCAGTCGATCTACATCCTCGCGATGGCTGCCGCGGTCCTCTCCGCGGGAGTTATCGCCGAGAACATCGGGCGACGGAAGATCATGGTGGGTGCGCTGTGGCTCATGGCTCTGGGGTCTGTGCTCGGCGGGCTCGCCTCCCTGGCCGGTGAAGGGCTGGCCATGCCTGTCCTGTGGCTCGGCCAGGCTTTCGCGGGTCTGGGCGGCGGCGCGCTGCTGCCCACCACGTTGGGCACCATCGCCATGGCCGTGCCCGACCCCCGCCAACGCGGACCTTACATGGCGCTGTGGGGCGCCGGCACAACCGCCGACCTGGCGTTCGGCGCGGTCGCGTCGGGCCTGATCCTGGAATTCGCCCCGTGGGGGTGGATCTTCGTGCCGACCGGCCTCCTCGCGGTGGTCATCGCCCTGGTCACCCGCCGCTTCCTGCCCGCCGCCCCCACCAGTTCCCCGGGCCTGGACGTGCCCGGCCAGCTCTTCGCCGTCCTCACCGTGGTGGGCCTTATCTTCGGTGTCATCCAGGGCGGCGCGCAGGGCTGGTTCTCGGTGCCCGCCCTCCTCGGCTACCTCGTGTTCGTGGTCTTCCTCGGCCTGTTCATCCACCGCGAGCGCACCGCCGCCGCCCCGCTCATGGATCTGCGGATCTTCCGCAACCCGGGTTTCGCCGCCGCCGGTGTCGCCGCGATGATGGCGTTGTTCTCCGTCGTCGGTGTCGGCTTCCTGCTGGCACTCTTCCTCGGCCAGGCCAGACAGCTCTCCCCGCTGGGCATCGCCTCCTACATCGCGTTCATCCCCGGCACCGCGTTTTTCGCCGCCCCGCTGGTCGGTCGGTTCCTGGGGAGGATGCGTGCCGACGTCGCCCTCTCCCTCGCCCTCCTCCTCGCCGCACTGGGCACCCTCCTCATCGGCCGCACCGACGAAACCTCCGCCCACCTCGACGTGGTGTGGCGCCTGATGATCTTCGGTGTCTCCATCGCCGCGATGTTCGCCTCCGTGGCCACCGTCGCCGTCAATTCGGTGCCCCTCCGGCAGGCCGCGATGGCCGGCGCCACCAACACGGTGCTGCGCCAGACTGGCGGCGCACTGGGTCCGGCCGTCATCGGCTCGATCTACGCCACTCGACTGGCCGACGGGGCCGCCGCAGCCGACGCGTTCAGCTCGGCGCTGCTGGTCACCACCGTGCTGCTGGTGGCGGCCGGCGTACTGGTTCTGGTGGCGGGAAACCGGCGCGCGGCGACATAGCCGGTGGATTCCGGCAGGCCATGTCGGGATCAGGCTGATTCTCGCCCCAGTGCCCTCATTTCAGGCAGTTCACGGGAAACTTCAGCCCGAAACTGACACCGCACGCCGTCGGGTCCGCACGGCCCAGAGCTGCTGCGCCACAATCAGGACCACGACCACTCCGGCCATGGCGGGCATGCCCCACGTGGAGACGACCGGGCCGGCCACCACGCCGCCGAAGGCGCCGGCGATGTTCATGCTGAAGTCGCTGCGGCCCTGCAGGGCGGCGCGCTGGTCCACCGGGGCGGCGGCGGTCAGCTGCGCCGAGGAACCGACCAGGGTGGCCGACCAGCCCAGGCCGAGCAGGAGCAGGGAAACCACTACGGTTGCCTCCACCTGCGAGAAGGGCAGGAGCATGAGGGCGGAGACGAGCATCATCGCGATGCCGAGGCCGATGGTCACGGGGGTGCCGGCCTTGTCGCTGAGCACGCCGAAGACCGGGGCGAGGGCGTACATGCCGCCGACGTGGAAGGAGATGGTCAGACCGATCAGGGTCATTTCCGCGCCGTGGTGGTGCATGTGGACGGCGGTCATGGACATGATGGCGATCATCGCGAAGTGGGCCGTCGCGATGGACGTGATCGCCGAGAGCACCACCGGGTGGTCGGCGAGCCGGACCCTCCCGGCCTTCCTCTTCACGGCCACCGGGGCAGGCTCGGGCCGGAGCATCACCTGCAGGACCAGGACGGCGAGGAGCTGGGCCGCCATGGCGACCAGGTAGGCACCGGAATAGGGTTGCAGGCCCAGTGCGCCGCCCAGGGCCTCCGTGGGGGCGAAGAGGTTCGGGCCGAGGATCGCGCCGACGGTCGTCGACCACACGACCAGGGAGATGTTGCGCCCCTGGTTCTCCTCGGAGAGGTCGGCGGCGGCGAAACGCGCCTGCAGGTTCATCGCCACGGCGGCGCCGAGGAAGAAGAAGCCCAGGAGCAGGAGGGGAAAGATCCTGGTCTGGGCGCTGCTCAGCGCCAGCAGTGCGCCGACCATCCCCAGCACCAGGCCGGTGCTCAACGACGCCCGCCGGCCCCGCACCCGCACGATCCGCGCCAGGGGTATGGCCCACAGCGCGGCGCCGATCGTGGTCACCGTGGCCGCTGCGCCGCCCCACATGGTTCCGGCGAGGTCGGCGGCGAGCAACGCGCCCATGGAGTAGGTGACGCCGTGCCCCAGCCCGGCCATGACCTGGGCGATGATGAGGGCGGTGAGGACGCGGCGTCGGGAAGCGACGGGAGACATGGGTTTCAGCCTAGGACAGGATGAGGAAGAGCCCGGCGACCCCGAACACGATCATGCCCGCGGTCATGAGCGCGACCACCCCCACCTGGGCGCGGACGCGGCCGGCAACGAGACCCTGAACTGCGGCGCGGTGCCGGGCGGTCTGGGAGAGGTAGATGCCCAGCGCCATGGCCACCAGCAGGAGGATGAGGGTGACCACGAGAACCCCGTAGTGCGGGAGCCAGCGCAGCAGGATCGCGCTGGACACCGCGAAGGACACGGTGGTGCGCGTCCACGCCAGGGTGGTCCTCTCCGGTTGCAGCCCGGGGTCCCCGTGGATGAGCGGCGGGGGCGTCACAGCAGCATCGCGATCGTCAGCAGGCAGGCGCACACCGCCGCGAAGGAGAGCAGCGGCACGATCCCGGGGATGGGCAGGGGCCGCCCGTGGCGCATGGCGCGCTCCACCCGCAGCCACCTCACCGCCGCGCCACCGGAGATGAGCAGGCCGACGGTCACCACGAAAATGGCGGCGAGGGTCCGCACCTCATCGGAGATCTCCGCCAGGGGGAACGCGCCGAGGGCGATGCCGCCGGCGAGGAAGGCCAGGGAGGTCCGGGTCCAGGCGAGGAAGGTCCGCTCGTTGGCGAGGGTGAAGCGGGCGTCGGGTTCCTCGCCACCGCCGAGGATGGAGTTCTCCCAGCCCCGGCGGGCGTGCGGGTCTCGGTCGTTCATGTCGGGGTACCGGCTTTCCTCAGATCTCGAAGTACAAGGGCGCGTGCAGCCCGCAGCCCGGGTTGAAGGGGTGGTCGCAGTTCGGGCAGTCCGGCGCCGCCGAGTATTCCTGGTAGCCCATGGTGTAACCGCAGTTGCCGCAGAGGACGGAGGCGGGGGCGTCGATACGCATGCGCCCGAAGGGGTGGTCGGCGAGCTCACGGTGGCAGGCGTGGCACGCCCAGTACAGGCAGCAGACCGCGCAGCGGTTGGCCACCACGTCCCGTTCACCGCGGTAGTGGGCGCACCGCCCCTGTTCGTCGACCTCGCGTCCCTCGACCTCCATGCCGCTCAGCGTAGCCAATTTCCGGGGGTCCGGATGCCGGAGCATCAGTATCGGTGCGACCGGGGAATCGGGAGAAAATACCCCACCAGCAGCAATTTCGCTCACCCTGCAGGTCATACCAACCTTTGTTAAAGTCCTCACCGCACCCACTCTTTAAGGTTTTTTTCAGTATCTCGCCTGGGGTCGGGGGCTCGGCGGCACCGGGGGGCGCTCACATGAATGCCCAGCGGCCAATTCGCCTAAAACTATCGATTGACCGTTTGAATTACACGGGCGGGACACAACCGCCAGAATGATCCAGTGAGGATATAAGCAGATGAACGCATCACAGCAGCAGCCCGCCTTCGGGCGCCGCGGATTCCTGAAGGCCGGCGGAGCACTGGGCGCCGCAGGCGTCCTCTCCGCCCTGATGGGCAACGCCGCGCTGGCCGCCGAAGGCCGCGGGCGCGGCGTCGACACCATGCAGGCACCCGACAACGGCGGCTACGGCCCGCTGCAGCCGGCCCCGGGCGGCGAGCTGCTCCTGCCCGCCGGCTTCTCCTACGTGGCCTTCGGCCAGACCGGCACCCTGATGAGCGACGGGACGCCGACGCCGAACATGCATGACGGCATGGCCGCCTTCGCCGGCGCGAACGGCATGATCAACCTGGTCCGCAACCACGAGCGGTCGCAGGGCGCGGCCTTCGGCGCCAACTCCTACGACCCGAACGCCGGCGGCGGCACGACCAACCTGGTCTTCGATCCGAACAAGATGGAGCTCGTGTCCGCGTACCCTTCGCTGACCGGCACCATCCGCAACTGCGCCGGCGGCCCCACCCCCGCTGGAACCTGGCTGACCTGCGAGGAGACCTTCACCGGCCTGGACGTCGCGCACCCGCACGGCTACGTCTTCGAGGTCCCGGCCGACGCCACCTCCCCCGTCGACGCCGTCCCGATCAAGGAGATGGGCCGCTTCACCCATGAGGCCGTGGCCATCGACCCGGAGACCGGCATCGTCTACGAGACCGAGGACCGCGGCACCTCCGGCTTCTACCGCTTCGTCCCCAACGACCGCAATGACCTGACCGCCGGCGGCAAGCTGCAGATGATGGCCATCAAGGCCCAGCCCAAGTTCGACACCAGCATCAGCCAGCGCGCAGGCAAGCCCCTGCCGGTCACCTGGGTCGACATCAAGGATCCGGATCCGGACAGCACCGATTCCCTCGCCGTGTTCAAGCAGGGCTACGAGCAGGGCGGCGCGCTCTTCGCCCGCCTCGAGGGCGCCTGGTACGGCGACGGTTCCATCTATATCGTCTCCACCAGCGGCGGCGACGCGGGCCTGGGCCAGGTCTGGCGCTACACCCCGCGGGGCAACTCCGGCGGCCAGCTCGAGCTGACCTACGAGTCCACCGACCCCGAGGTCCTGCAGAGCCCGGACAACCTCTGCGTCTCCCCGAACACCAACGCCCTCGTGCTGTGCGAGGACGGCGCAGGCAAGAACCTGCTGCGCGGCGTGACCCTCGACGGCCAGATCTTCGACCTCGCGGAACTGAACTCCAACAACAACAGCGAGGTCGCCGGCGCCACGTTCAGCCCGGACGGCAGGATCCTGTTCTTCAACGTGCAGAACCCCGGCATCACCTACGCCATCACCGGCCCGTGGGAGAACGGCGCCCTGTAAGACAACAGGCGTGTCCTGAGACCCGAGCTGAATACGGAGCGCCGCCCCGGGGATCCCGGGCGGCGCTCCGGCGTCCCTGTCCGCGCAGCCCGGTTCCTGTGTATTGAATGCGGGAAAAGTTACGGATCCATATCCATTAGCTGAGAAGCATGGAATTCCGGGCGGAGCGTTCCTAGGCTGGCGGTGCACCACCCCGAAGCAGTCAAAGCAGTTGACCGGGACCGCGGGCCACGCACGGCACGCACCCCGGACGACCGCGACAACGAGTTAAAGGAGTGCACGATGGTAAACCGCAACATTCAGGATCTCGCAAACGCCACCGCCTACGACAAGAGCGGCGACAAGCTGGGCTCGGTCAAGCAGGTGTACATCAACGACTCCACCGGCCAGCCCGACTTCGTCGAGGTCGGCCACGGCCTGTTCGGCATGAGCTCCAGCCTGGTGCCGCTGCGCGGCCACCAGCTCACGGGCGAGGAACTCCGACTGGCCTTCACCAAGGACCGTATCCAGGACGCCCCGAACATCGACGACGACGCCCACCTGTCCGACGAGGACCAGGCCGTCATCTACCGCCACTACGGCCTCGAGGGCACCCAGAACGTCGAGACCTACGACGCCGGCGACCACGACCGTGACCGCCCGGCCGGCCGTGACGTGGCCGGAGCGGGAGCGGGCGCGGGAGCGGGAGCGGCGGGCCTCGCCGGCGGCGCCGCATACGACCGCACCGATGATCGTATCGGTGGACATACCGGCGCCGACGTGGACACCACCACGGACGCGGACTCGATGACGCTGTCCGAGGAGCGCGTGAACGTGGACAAGGAGAACGTCCAGACCGGTGAGGTGCGTCTGCGCAAGCACGTCGTCCACGACACCCAGACCGTCGAGGTCCCCGTGGAGCGTGAGGAGTTGCGCATCGAGCGCACTCCGGTCGACGGTGACCGCGCCGACCGCGGCGATCGCGGCGGTGCCCTCGGCGAGGAGGAGACCACCGTGTCCCTGTCCGAGGAACGCGTCAACGTCACCAAGGAAACCGTCCCGGTGGAGGAGGTCAGCCTGCACAAGGAGACCGTCCGCGACACCGAGACCGTCCGCGAGGACGTCGCCCGCGAGGAACTCGACGTCGACGGCGATGCCGACGCCGGTTTCGACCCCGGTTCCGAAGGCCGCACCCCGCGCCGTTAATTCCTGACGCACGCCGATGAGGCCCCGCCGACCCCCACCGGGTCCGGCGGGGCCTCTCCCGCTTGTCCGGCTGTCTCCGCCGTCACCCCCGGCACCGCACAAGAACCTGTGAACTACATGGCCGTCTGACATAAAATCCTGTCCACCTTGGCATCGGAACTGGGAAAATATCCGGCTTCCCACCATTTTCCACATTTCGGACCCCAGTAGAGAGCTCCTGCCCCATACATGACTTGCATGCATGCAGTCGAATCGGTAGCGTGACGCCCATCAATAACGAATCGGTCACGACGTGCTCACGGATGTAACACGAGCCCGGACCGCCTCGCCGGCAGCACGACAGGAGTAATTCCATTCTCAACAACACTCAGCGGTCGACTGCAGCCCGTCACCGCAGGATCTCCACCGCCCAGGCAACCCGTAAGCGCTTCGCCCTGGTGGCCCTCACCGCCGGTGCGGTGTCCTCCGCCGGCGTCGGCGGCGCAGCCGCCGCCACTCTGCAGGCCTCCCCGGAGCCCTCCCCGCAGGCCGTCGACGTCGACTACCAGCTGACCAGCGACGCCGACCAGTCGCCGGCCGTGGCCGCATCGCCGCAGATCCTGGAGATCTCCGAGTACAAGCCGGTGGCCAACATCGACGAGCAGCTGGACAAGGCCGTCGCGTTCAGCGCCGAGCGCGCCGCTGCGGCCCAGGCAGAGGCCGAGGAGGCAGCGGCCGCCGTAGCTGCCGCTGCCTCAGCCGCCCAGGCAGCCGCAGCCCCCGCCGCTCCGGCCCATGCGGCACAGACCGCTTCCGGCGCCGTCGTGAGCCCCGCGCAGGGAACCTTCACCTCCGGTTACGGCATGCGCTGGGGCACTCTCCACGCCGGCATCGACATCGCCAACGCCATCGGGACCCCGATTCTCGCGATCATGGACGGCACCGTCATCGACTCCGGCCCGGCCTCCGGCTACGGCAACTGGATCCGTATCCAGCACAGCGACGGATCCGTCTCCGTCTACGGCCACATGTCCACCCTGGCCGTGTCCGTCGGCCAGAGCGTCACCGCCGGCCAGCAGATCGCGGGCATGGGCAGCGAAGGCTTCTCCACCGGCTCCCACCTGCACTTCGAGATCCACCCCGGCGGCGCCGGCGCCGTCGACCCGGTCGGCTGGTTCGCCCAGCACGGCATCTCCTTCTAACCTGCCGCTCCCACAGGCCCAGCCCCCACGGGCTGGGCCTTTTTGCGCCCTCATGGACCTTCCCGCCAATGCCCCGGGATGTTCCACGTGAAACCCCCGCCCCTCCCCTGATGCCACACAGACACACGATTCCCCTCCCGCGGATTGTTCCTGGCCATTATTGGGAATATCATTTTCGCTACACGCAGCAACATCCACGAGGAGAACTTCATTGACAGTCGACGACGACAGCCGGCAGGAACGCACCCCGAAAGTCGACTCCACCGCACGTGAGCGCCTGATCTCCCCCACCTTCGTGCTGGCCTGGGTGGTCAACTTCCTCCAGTACCTGCTCTTCTATCTGCTGGTGACCACCATCGCGCTCTACGCCGTCCGGGAGTTCGCCGCCTCACAGACCGCCAGCGGTCTCGCGGCGAGCTCATTCGTCATCGGCGCCACGCTCGGGCGGATCTTCTGCGGCTATGTCATCGACACGCTGGGAAAACGGCCGGTCCTGCTCGTCTCCGCCGTAGTGATAGCGCTGACGTCCACCCTGTATCTGGTCGTGGATTCCCTCCCCCTGCTCATCGCCGTGCGCATCGTCCACGGCTGCGCGTACGCCTTCGCCAGCACGGCACTCATGGCGATCGCGCAGACCGCCATCCCTTCCCGGCGCCGCGCCGAAGGAACCGGCTACTTCGCGCTCACCTCCACCCTGGCGACCGCAGTCGGACCTGCCCTCGGCCTGGCACTGGTCGGCGCCTTCACCTACGACATCCTCTTCATCGCCAGCCTGGCCATCGCCGTGCTCGCCCTGGCGCTCAGCATCTTCCTCCGCCCCTCCGCCGCCCAGCGCCAGGCCATCGCCGAGGCGAAGAAGGCCACCCGGCCCCGGTTCTCCTTCCGCGACATCGCCCACCCGGCCGTCGCCCCCATCGGCGCCTTCATGCTGCTCATCGGGCTCGCCTACGGCGGCGTGATCACCTTCCTCAACGGCTACGCCGTCGAACGCGGGGTGCTCACCGGCGCCGGCCTGTTCTTCCTGGCCTACGCGGTGCCGATGCTCCTCATGCGCCCCGTCCTCGGCCGACTGCAGGACAAGCGCGGTGACAACATCGTCGTCTACCTCGGTCTGGCACTGTTCATCCTTGCGTTGGGGATGCTCGCCCTCGCCACCGCAGACTGGCACGTCGTCCTCGCCGGCGCGCTGACCGGTCTCGGCTACGGCACGCTCATGCCCGCCTGCCAGGCCATCGCCGTCAACGCGGTTCCCCGGGAGAAGATCGGCACCGGCATTTCCACGCTGTTCCTGTTCATGGACCTCGGCCTCGGTCTCGGCCCGATCCTGCTGGGCGCCCTCGTCGCCGCCACCGGCTACGGCACCATGTACGCGACCCTCGCCGGCGTCGCGGCCGCCGCTGCCGTCCTCTACTTCGCGGTACACGGCCGCCGCGCCTGAGCGCCGCTTATCGACGCCGCCTCGAATCCGGCCCCAGGTCAGCTTCCCGCCGCCGCCTGTTTCTCCACCAGTTCTTCCGTCGGCCCCTGGTCGAGGCGGAACGGCGGGTACTCGTCGCGCAGCAGAAGCACATAAGTGGACACCCGGTACACCCAGCGGTTGAGGCCGACGATGAGGTCGAAGATGTCGCGGCGGTACCTGCCGGTGAACAGCAGGATCACGGCCGCCACGAGTACCAGCAACCCAATCAGGGACATGTCCAGGCTGGCACCGGCGCCGTCGCCCGATTCGAGCCTCAGCATCCCGCCGCTGCCGGTGAGCAGCGCCACGACCAGCAGGTGCGGAATGGCCAGCAGCCACCACTTGACCAGCACCAGTCCGCGTGAGAGGCGCTCGGGGTAAGCGACGTCGAGGTCCGCAGGGTAGTCGCCCGCGGCCAGCGTGAAGGGCGGGTAGCGGTCGGTGCCCAGCGCCGAGTAGGCGTAGAAGCCCACCCGCCAGTTCCAGCGGAGTACGCCGACGCTGTAGTTGAACCAGGCCCGCGGGAAGCGGCCGGTGAACAGGATGGCCAGCCCGGCGGCGATGGTGGTGACCACCAATGCGAACCACAACAGGCCCAGCACCAGGTAGTGCGGAATGGCCAGCAGCCATTTGACCAGCCACAACCCGCGGGAGACGCCCTCGTCGAGGTAACCGGTGAAGGTCAGCGGGGAGCGGCCCAGTGGCACGGGCCCAACTCCCCCGACTCCCGCGTCCCCCACCGGTTCCCGGGGGGCGATGTCCCGGCCCAGCCCCGCCGTGCCGAACAGCAGCAGCGGGATGCCGAGCAGCAGTCCGATCAGGCCCGCGATCAGCAGCCCCGGATTGACTGCCCCGAGCAGCCCGGTGCGGACGTCGGCCTCCACGTCGACCCACACCGGGCGGTCGGCGTCGGCGTTCATCACTACCAGTGTCCACTGCCCCTCCTGCAGGTCGAAGGTGATGTCCTGGACGCCGGCGCCGCTGGCGGAGACTGCCCAGAAGTCCTGCTGCTCCGGAGGTTCCGGGCTCCGGTTGCCGGACACCTCCCTGAGGTCGGGGTCAACATCGCCGGTGCGCCAGTCCCACTGCGTTGTGCGGGACCCGCCGTTCATCCAGGCGGCGTCCCCCGCCGCCGAATGGGGGACATCCTCGAGGTAGCCGGAGACGTCGGCGGCCTCGGCGATGCCCACGAACACCGCCTCGTCCGGGACGACGGGAGTCACCCGGATCCGGATGCTGGCCAGCTCGTTGAGCGGCGGCAGGCCGCTCATGCCGGCCTCACCCGGGTCGATCACGAGGGAACCTGTGGTCACGGCGTGGCCGGTGGACTCGAACCTCTGCGCAGGGCCGGTCAGGTACTGGCCGTCCCGCTGGGCTGCCTCGGCGCCCATGATGGCGAATCCGCCGGCGCTCAGTCCCAGGCCCAGAGCGGTGAGCAGGACGCCGAGTACGAGCAGGACCCAGTTGAAGGGTCTGGTGCGCGCGGAGTATCGGGAGGACGAGACAGGACTGGTGACCATGACTTTTCCTTGCTTCGACGGAGGAATTCACCCCGGTCAAGTGGGCCGGTACTGTCTCGAACACTAGCCCGCCCCCTCCCTGCGCCGGCCGGTTACGACGCAACGTGACCTATTAGACGTTGATTATTGTCCGGTCCGTCGTTCTCGGCGGCGGTCCCGGGAAGCCGCCCCGCTTATCGACGCCCTCGTCCGCCCTACCCGCCGCCCTGTGAGGCACGCGGGGCCCCCGCCCGGGACCGCTGAGCGCTTCCAGAAGGGCCTCGACCGCATGATGGAGCTGGTCGCCGGCGGCCAGTCCAACACCTGCGACCACGCCAAGCTCGTCGAGTCGTACAAGGACCTGGGCCCGCTGCTCTCCGACGACATCGTCTCTTTCGCCTTCGGCGACATCTATTCCCGCGACAGCCTGTCCCAGCAGGAGCAGACGATGGTGACCATCTCTTCCCTGGCCGCCCTGGGCACGGAGCGCCAGCTGAAGCTGCACATCAACGTCGGCTTCAACGTGGTTCTGACCAGGGAAAAGATCGTAGGTACCATGATCCACCTCCTCCCCTACGCCGGTTTCCCGCGGGTGCTCAACGCGCTCACCCTGGTCAAGGAGGTCATGGCGGAGCGCGGCATGGAGCCGGAGGCCACCCAGTGAATGGCCGTTAAGCGACGAGTACGCCGTAAAGCATCTCGAAGTCGCCCATCGCCTGCCGGTAATGGGGCAGATGCTTATCGACGGGCCGCCATTCCTCCCCGAAAGGTGGCGTCGCCCTCTCCACTCCGGGTGCCAGTGTGTCGAGCGCGATCAGGGCGGTTCCGCGCAGCGTCGCGCGCTTCATGGCCAGAGGGATGACGGGGGCCTCGAGGGCGTCGGCGAGCATCTGCAGCCAGGCGGGATGGTCGAGCGAGACACGGCCGGAGGCGATCACCCGTGACGGCCTTGCTCCGGCGGCGGTGAGCTCGTCCCACACCCGCCGGTAGGACAAGGCGATGCCCTCGAACACGCCCCGCCACAGTTCCTGCGGGCCGGTGGCGGCGGTGACTCCGTGGAAGGTCGCGCGGGCGCCGGCCGCCCAGCCGGTGGCGCGCTCGCCGCTGAAGAACGGGAGGACAGCAGGGGTGCCCGCCAGCGGGGGTCCGGCCAGCACCGCGTCGAGATTCTCTCCGGGCGAGGCGACGGTGGCGTCCAGCCAGGAGACCGCGCGGCCGACGTCGTTGAGGGCGCCGCCGACGATCCACCGATCTCGCGAGAGCCGGTAGCACCACAGGCCGGAGGGGATCTCGGTCGGGCATTCGTCGAGGATCACGCGCACGGCGCCGGAGGTGGCTGCGGCGACGGCGACGGTTGAGCTGTCGATCGCCCCGGGGCCGATGTTGGAGGGCCAGCCGTCGGGGATGGCATGGAACCAGTCGACCTTCTTCAGCTCCTTCCAGCCGGTGGAGGTCGGACGGTCGGGCTGGTCCGGGTCGACGATGGGCGAGAACAACTCCGGGGCAACCCCGCACGCCTCCAGAACCGGCAGGTCAAGCTCGCCGGTGCGCACATCGACGATGCCCGACCACGCCGCCACCGAGGTGGCCAGGCCACGGATGCCGGCCAGGCGGAGGTAGACGTACTCCCCGATCGTCATGACGGATTCCGCACGCGCGAAGGTCTCCGGGTGCTCATTCTGCAGCCACAGCAGGCGGGCCGGATGGTAGGAGCTGTGGAGCCGGACGCCGGTGCGGGCGTGGTACGCGGATTCGTCGATACGCTCCCCCAGCTCCTGCACCTGCTTCCGGGAACGGGAATCGGCGTAGGTGAGGCACGGAGTCAGCGCCTTGCCGTCGGCGCCGACGAGGACGAGCGAGGACGCGAAGGAATCCATGGCAACGCCGGCGATCTGGTCGGCGAACCCCTTGTTCTGCGCGAACCACACGATCTCGTCGATGATCTCCCGACACTCGGCGACGACCTGGTCTGCGTCGATGACGCTCGTCCCGTCGCCGGCCGTGCTGAACTCGTGCGCGATCCGCTGCTTGGACCCGGAGACCGGGCGACCCGTGGCGTCGTAGAGCCCTCCCCGCGAGGCTGTGGACCCGACGTCGAGCGCCACCACGTACGGAGCGGTGGACTTCTTCCGCTTCACCGGCATGGTGGGAATCTTGTGGTCCATGCTGGGACTCCGCTCTCCTGGGGACTCTCGTTGGGGCTTCGCCCGGGGCGACACGTCATATCATTGACTGCCTCATTCCAGGATAGTGCGGTGGCTGATGCGGTTGTAGGGACCTCGACGCCCCAGGAAGGGCGCGGAACCGGTCAGGTCTGATGATTCACGTCTGCTACCATTATATGACCCACGTCACATAAGAGAACGGTAGCTGAGCAATGAAACCTTTCATTTCCAGAACCCGCCCCTTCGCCAGGACGGCCCTGACCGGAGCCCTCCTTCTCTCGCTGACGGCAGTCACCGCCTGCACCGCCACCGGGGCCCAGGAAAGCGGATCCTCCACCACTGAGTCCTCGTCCACGTCCTCGTCCACGTCCTCGTCGGCGACATCGTCACGCAACGCAGCTGAGCCCCGGGACGTGACAGCGAACGACTTCCCGGTGAACATCACCGAGTCCACCCACCCGGCGGCGAACCCCCCGGCCGAGGGCGAACTGCGGGTGACGCTGCTGGGCACGGGCAGCCCGATCCCGAGCACGGAACGCTTCGGCTTCTCCGTGCTCGTCCAGGCGGGAGAGAACAACTACGTCGTCGACGCCGGCCGTGGCGCCATCGTCCGCCTCATCCAGGCCGGCGTGGAGGCCGGACAAGTCGACGGACTCTTCCTCACCCATTTCCACTCCGACCACGTCCTCAGCATCGACGACCTGTGGATGACCGGTTACGTGCCCGCCTTCGGCGGCCGTGAGGGAGCCTTCGACGTCTACGGCCCCGAGGGCGTGACCAACATCGTGGACAACCTGCGCGAAGCCTTCCAGAACGACGTCGACGTCCGCGTCGCCGACGGGGAGCTCGAGCGCGACACCACCGGCATCGAGGCCCACGAGTTCACCGAGGACGGCGTCATCTTCGACGAGGACGGCCTGAAGGTGACGATGTTCGACGTGCAGCACGACCCGGCGGACGTGATCCAACCAGCCAAGGGCTACCGGATCGACTACGAGGGCAAGTCTGTGGTCATCAGCGGCGACACCATCCCGAACGAGAATGTGGCGACCTACGGCAAGGACGCCGACATCCTGATCCACGAAGTCGCCGCCTTCCAGGACCGCAACGTCCTGCCCCAGGTCATCTCGCACCACACCACCCCGGACCAGGCCGGCGAGATCTTCGCCCAGGCACAGCCGAAGCTGGCTGTGTACAGCCACTTCGTCAACGGCATCCCCGGCAAGGTCGAGGGCATCAGCGACGAAGAGATGATCGCCCGGACCAAGGAAAACTACGACGGCGAAGTCGTCCTCGGCCAGGACCTCATGAGCTTCCTCATCACCGACGAGGACATCGAGGTCACCGATCAGGCTGGTCTCGCCGAACTCGCCGCCGAATAGGAGGTGGACGCGGGGGCTGGTTCACGGTGTCAGTGGACCCGCCCCTTCCTCCTCGGCGCGGCTGGCGGGCACGCGATTCTCTAGCATCGGGGACATGGACATCCTCGACTTCCCCGCCCTCAGACAGCGCCGCCACCGCACCATCGGCGCCACGTCAGCTGCAGTCGTGGCCACCGCCATTGCAGGTTCCCTGGCCACCGACACGTCCTCGCCCTGGTACCGGTCATTGACCAAACCCGCTATCCAGCCACCCGCCTGGGTCTTCCCCGTCGCCTGGACCGGGCTGTACGCCAGCATCGCCGCCGTCGCGGGCCGGAGCCTCGCCGACCTGCAGGAACGCGGCGATACGGCCGAATACCAGGAGCTGCGCAACGCGCTCGCCGCCAACCTGGCGCTCAACGCCGGGTGGAGCGCGCTGTTCTTCAAGGGGCACCAGCCCGGACCGGCCACCCTCGAGGCGGGCATGCTCGCGATCTCCAGCGCCGACCTGGCCAGACGCAACATCGCAGTGAATAAGCGCCGCGGCGCGTTCCTTCTCCCCTACGCCGCGTGGACCGCCTTCGCCACCGTGCTCACGGGGACGATCTGGTACCAGAACCGCTGAGCCGCTGTCCGTTTAGCCACCTGAGTGCCGAAAAGTTAGCATGTCAGGCATGGACCTCCTCTATACCTTCCTCGTCTTCCTGCACATTGTCGGTGCAGCCGCCCTCGTCGGCGGCTGGCTCGCCACCTTCCGCCAGCCCACCGTTCTCCAGTGGCAGCACATCGGCGCCTGGGTCCAGCTGCTCACCGGCCTGGGCCTCGTCGGCCTGGCCGAGATGAACGACGGCACGGTCAACCACATGAAGATCGGCATCAAGCTGGTCATCCTCGTCGGTGTCCTGGTCGCCGCCGTCATCGCGCGCCGCAAGGTCGCCCGCGACGAGCCGGTGTCCAAGGGCCTCGCCCACGCCGTCGGCGGCATGTCGCTGATCAACATCGCCATCGCCGTCTTCTGGTGACATTCCGACGTGCGCCGGTGAGCAGTTGAGCCGGTGACATGTTCTACCGGGCCCCACTACGGGGCCCGGTTTTTATTTTCCCGGGGCTGGCCACGTGGGCGTCGACAAGCATTTCCCCGCAGAACGCAGCTGAGTGGGTCAGCTGCTGATACCGAACCCCTTAGCAACGGCCGAATCGTCCGCCACAACCTCCAGCATGAAAGCAGCCAGATCAACCCGGGGAATGGTTCCGCCCAACGTTTCCCCGTCAGGCACCTCATGCGCCCGCCACGTGCCGCGGGCAGGAGCATCCTTCAGCCCGGTCGGGCAGACAATGGTCCAATCGAGTCCGGACTCCCGCACCGCCTTCTCCTGCTCATTATGATCAGCCAACGGCTTGGCAAGAAGAACCTTCATCAGCTGACGCAGCGGAACAGGAAGTTGCTTCCCCGAATCACCCGCACCCAGGGAGGACTGGACAACAAGCCGACGAACCCCGGACTCCCTCATCGCCGCAATGATGGACCTTGTCACCGCCGCGCGGGCGACCTCAGCATCCGTCGCGCTACCGGCAACCGCAGTGACGCCATCCGGAACGTTGCCGCTTCACGACACCGCAGTCACATCATGTCCCGCCCGCACCGCCGCGACAGCTAACTGGGCACCTGCACCCGGCGAACCTCCGACAACGGTGATCTTCACGTTATTCCTCTTCTCCTCGAATGGGGTTTTCAATCCTCGTGTCTGGGTCGGGCCCCTTCGTGGATCTCACCCAGCTTGTCGACGGCCGCGAGCCTGCCCGTCGAGGTCGAGTGACCTGCGGCGGATCAGAAGCTTGAGGAACCGCCCGCCCCGGAGAAGCCCGAGCTGAAGGACGAGTTGGTCGAGGAGGACTGCGTCGCCTCGTTTGCCTGGACATTGCTCGAGTGCCAGGTGCTCAACGTCCAGAAAGGGACGAAGCCGTGGTAGCCGTAACCGGGGCGGTAGTTCCGGTCGTAGATGGCCGGGGCGGCCAGCTCCGAGGCGGGCTTGACATCCGAGAACCTCTGCTCCTGCAGCTGAGCCAGTGCCAGGCGGTAATCCCCCAGCAGCACCACGAACTGGTCCATGAACGACGGCGACGACGCGGAGGCGGAGAGCTCGTCGGCGCGGCGCTCAATGCCGCGCAGGCGCTGGGACAGCTCCGATTCGGACTCGCCTATCTCCAGTTGAGCCGCGATGACGTCCTCGCGGAGCGCCGCGAGCTCGGTACGGCGCACGGTTTCATCGCCGTGTTCGAGCCTGAACAGGCTGTCGATGTTCGCTTCGGCGTAGCTGACCCGGGTGGTGGTTTCCGCGGCGTCGTCAAGCTCCGTGGCGTGTGAGAGGAAGGCCTTGTCCGGGGAGCTGGCGGAGAGATGGCTGAAGGAATCCACATGATCGTGAAGATTGAGGAAGCGGTCGCGTACCTCCTCCCACTGCTTCCGCATCTGGTTGTCCGCGAACGGGGAGGTCAGCGAGTGTGCCCGGATGTCGATGTGGTCGAGCCGCTGGGCGAGCGAACCGTACTCCCGGGACACCACGTCGTAGTGCTGCCGGGCGGTCAGCGCCTTCTTGCGGCGGGTCCGGAGCACGGCGCCGGCGCCGGCGGCCGCCGCCGCGGCACCTCCCGCCGCACCCACTCCCCCGCCAATGATCGCACCGACCCGGTTGTTGCGGGCATCCCCGTACAGGTCCCGCGCGAGAGTCTCGGTGTCGGTGGCGGCATCGGCACCGGCGAACAGCCCGGCGGGGATGTTGTTGTCCTTGACCCCGGGCTGGATTGCGGTGACCGCCTTGTCGAGGTGGCTACCCGAGTGCAGATGCAGCGCGTCGGCGACGTCGTTGCCCGCGAACACGAAGGACTGGCGAGGGTCCAGCCCGACACCGACAATGAGGACGCCGTCGGCGAAGTGGTCGTCATCGGCGGAGATCAGGTCGGGTCGGGTGTCGCGGGCGAACTCCTCCACCGTGTCGTTGACGTTCTCGTGGTTGTCGGCGAAGACCATGTAGTGCAGCTGGGTGACCACCGCGGGAACCTCGAGCCTCTCGGCATCCCGGACGATCCTGGCCTCGTCCCCGGCGCTGAGCACCGCGTCCGGGTTGTGGATCACCACGTCCGTCTGTTCGGACGGCGCGAGCCGGGGAGAATCCTGCATGACGTACGCGGACTCCTGAGGGACGGGCATCGCCTGGGAGATTCCGAGGGCCGTCCCCCCGCCGATCAGGGCGGCGGCAGCGACGGCCACTCCGATCAACTTCGGGATGGACGGCGTGATCTGCCCGGCCGGGACGACGTCGTCGTTTGAATCGGCGGCGGTCACCTCGCGTCCACGGGATGTGGGGTCGTGATGTCCGGATCGGTCAGGCTTCAGCGGCATCATGCACGTCAGTCTAACCCCCAATCGTATAAGTGAACTGCGATTTCTGGAGTGGACATCGATTTCTCGGTCCCGCTTCAGGCGCGTAGTTCACAACGTGTGGGGCTTTGGATGGTCCGATCTTTCGGATGATCGGGGGCTGCGATGACCTTCTGGATCGAGTTTGTACCGGTGACGGTCTCAGTTCCAACGCTGTTGCCGGATCGGGGCCGTTGGCAGGGTCAGAAGGCGTCTAACGCCTCACACCTCAGCCTTGCGATGACCTTTAACGAACATATCCGGTCTCGGGGTGATCGCTTCCACGATGACGCCTATGCTCAACGGCCGGTAGGTGAGCATGCATGCAGGCGATACAGCTCAAAATCGACCACGCCGAGCAACGATGACCGCCCTTCAAGAAGTGGTGTTGACGGTGCTGCTGCAGCGACCACTCGAATCCAAGCCTGACCCGGAGATGAGAAAAACCGCCGCACCCGAAGGTGAGGCGGTTATTCTTTAGCGAGCCAGTGGCTTACAGCGGGCGAACCTGCTGTGCCTGCGGGCCCTTGGCGCCCTCGCCGACCTCGAACTCGACCGGCTGGTTCTCCTCGAGGGTGCGGAAACCGCCACCCTGAATCTCGGAGTAGTGGACGAAGAGATCAGCGGATCCGTCGTTGGGGGCAATGAAACCAAAGCCCTTTTCGCCGTTGAACCACTTAACAGTTCCCTGTGCCATATGTATTACCTTTTCCTGATGAGGCGATGCTACGTTCGCCAGCATGATTCGCTGACGCCCGAGTCGTTGGAACTCCTCGTCGACCATCAACCTCCGCAGTTACTGCATGGCTGAGGAAAACAAGGCGCTCGCGTGTAAATCTCTTGCGAGCGCCTAGACACTGCACACAGAAACCGCGACCAACGCCCAGTATGTCATGGATCCCGGCCCAGCGATAGTGCCGCTGTCAGAAGTCGCCTGCACCGCCGCTCCGGCACCGACCGGCGGTAGCGGAATCGCGAGGCCTCTATACCGATGCTCCGGTTCCACCCCGGTAGCCAGCAGAGCGACACGCTGCAGATCCGCGGTCTACGATCCGTCCGATTTCAGAGCCCGCGTATAACCGATCAACGCCATAACGCACTTCTGTCACTTATACGCTCGGTGGGGTTCATTCTCGTGGAAACGCTGCCGGTACGACGTCGGGGTGGTCGAGTAGGCGGCCGTGAAATTCTGACGGAACGTCACGGGGCTGGCGAACCCGCACGCACGGGCGATGTCCGCGATGGAGTCCCGCGTGCTCTCCAACAGGGTTCGAGCGTGGTTCAACCGGTTCTGGGTGAGCCACTTACCGGGCGTGGTGCCGGTGATCTGTGTGAACACTCTGGTGAAGTTGCGTTGGCTCATATGCGCCCGCTCCGCCATCGCTGCCACGGTCATCGGCTGGTCCAGGTTCTCCAGGATCCAGTCGATGACCTCGTTGACCGGTCCGGGCACCGGCTCACCCCGCAAGGGCCTGTCGATGTACTGCGCCTGATCCCCCTCACGGTGCGGGGCGATGACCAGCCGGCGGGCCAGCATGGCCGCAGCACGCGACCCCAACCGCTCCCGCACCAGGTGCAGACACGCATCCAGCCCCGAGGCGGTCCCGGCAGAGGTCAGCACGTCACCGTGGTCGATGTAGAGGGCTTCAGGCTCCACCCGTACCCGCGGATAGGCCTGATCTAACTGATCAGCCGCCCCCCAGTGCGTCACCACCGACCGCCCATCGGTGATACCGCTGGCCGCCACGGGAAACGCCCCCAGACACAGGCCGACAATCACCGCCCCCCGCTCATGCGCCCGCTGGATGATCCGTGTGATTTCGGCATCGACGGCAGGCAGATCGGCTGGCCAGGAGGGGAAGATGAGCAGATCGGCGTGGTCGGCGATCTCCGGGCCGTGAATGTCACCGAGAACCACACCCTCAGCGGTGCGCACCGGCCGCCCATGCAGAGACCACACCTGAGCCTGCCAGCCCTGCGCCGTTCCCAGCTGCCCCACCTCGGAGAAGACCAGCAGGGGGACCGAGAGGTGGAACATCGGGATCGTCTCGAAAGCGTGGACGGTGATCTTCATGCTTGTCCTTTTTCCATCGAAGGTCATCATAAATGACACTCACGCTAGTGGAGGGGAAAAGAGAACACTAGGGACTGACGCGCCCCACAGCGCGATCGCCCATTACTGTGGAAAGGACACCCATGACCCAGCCGCGCAGAGCCCTGGTCCTCGTCGACATCCAGAACGAGTATTTCGACGGCCCCCTGGAAATCCAGTACCCTCCCCGCAACGAGACGCTGGCCGCCATCATCGACGCCCTCACCATCGCTGGCGAGAACAACGTTCCTGTCGCCGCGATCCGGCACGAGCTGCCTGAAGGCGCCCCGGTCTTCGCGGCCGGTTCCACGGGTGCGCAGCTGCACCCCGAGGTCGCCGACCTCGTGCAGTCCGACTGGCAGCAGACCTCGAAGGTCTTCGCCAGCGTCTTCGCCGACACCGACCTGGAGGAATGGATCCGTGCTCAGGAGGTGGACACCATCACTCTGGTTGGTTTCATGACCAACAACTGCATCATCGGATCCGCGGTGGGCGCGGAATCCCTCGGCCTGAAGGTGGAGGTGCTCTCGGACGCGACCGGGGCGATCGGCATCTCCAACGCCGCCGGATCCGTGGACGCGAAAACGGTGCACACTGCGCTGCTGGCCGTGCTGCACTCGAACCTCGCCGCTGTCACCGACACCGCCGGCTGGCGCCAGGCGGTCGAGGACAAGACGCCGGTTGCGGCCAGCAACCTCGTCGAATCCGCCCTGGCCGGCCGCAGCCAGAGCTAACCCCGGCAAGAGATCCCCCGTCAGGGGTCACCTGATCCGGTGGTGCATCCATCGGGCTCAGCGCGTTCCTGTCGTGGCCTCCCGCCTTCCCGATCCCGACAAAACGGAGCCGCATGACACCCCGAGTACCGTTGTCCATCGTCGATTTCTCCAGTTTTTACGAAGGAGAGCGTCCTGCCGATGCCTTTCGGCGTTCTGTCGCCATAGCGCAGCAGGCCGAACGGCTGGGTTATTCCCGGGTCTAGTATTCCGAGCACCACAACTCCTCCTCCATCGCCTCCGCGGTCCCCGCCCTGGTCATCGCGCAAGTCGCGGCACATACCTCGACCATCCGGCTCGGCGCCGGTGGGGTCATGCTGCCCAACCATTCCCCCTATGTCGTCGCGGAGCAGTTCGGCACGCTCGAGGAGATGTATCCCGGTCGGATCGACCTGGGGCTTGGCCGGGCCCCCGGCACCGACCGCACGACCCTGGCGCGGGCATTGCGGCGCCCCCTGAATGCGGCGGAGAATTTTCCCTCGGACATCATCGAACTCATGCACTACCTCCAGGGGGAATCGCCCTTCCCGGGCGTGCAGGCCATCCCGGGCCGGGGCACCAACGTGCCGCTCTATGTGCTCGGTTCCTCCCTCTACGGGGCGCAGCTCGCCGCCCAGCTGGGGTTGCCCTATTCGTTCGCCTCACACCTGTTCCCCCCGATGCTCGAACAGGCCGTTGAGCTCTACCGGGAGACTTTCGAGCCTTCCTCGGTGATGTCGGCGCCCTACGTGATCGCGGCCCTCAACGCGACTGCCGCCGAGACTGAAGAAGAAGCAGGCCGGATCCACGAACAGATGGTGCGGCAGCACGTCACGGCGATGCACTTCAATGGACGTGCCGTCAGCGAGGGAGAGATCGCTCACTTGATGGCTTCTGCGGCTGGGCGGCAGTACGCCTCGATGCTCGACTATTACGGTGTCGGCACCGGTGAACAGGTCGCCGATTACCTGGAGACCTTCGTCGAGAAGGCGCAGGCAGACGAGCTCATGCTCCTGGTCAAAGGCTCCGACACGCAGAGCAACACCCGGTCCATGGAACTTATCGCCCGGGCGTGGGAGCTGGATCCCGAGAACGCAGCCGGCGACCCCACCACCTGGCGTCGCTGACTCCCGGTGTCACCCTCACGGCCGCTGCAGGACAACCCCTGAAAAGCTGCAACCGAGAATCTCAGCCTGCAGGGAGCCCTCGGGACGGTCAGCCAGTTCCCGGGCAGTGGCGTTCCTGTCTTTCGTGGATGAACACGTGGCGCGGCAGGCGACACCTGCGCGCCCACCAAGCCTGCCCTGAGCCGGAGTCAGCTCACTCACCACCCCTGACCGGATGAGCACTTCCACCCATCACCACCAGCGGCGCGTCACTGAGAACGCGACAGGCCCACGTGGCGCCGACATCCGACCACCCCGGCAGCGCACCCTTTTATACCCTGGGCCTCACCACCTTGAGCGAGGAGACCGACACAATGACGATCACTTTCCCCGACGGTTTCCTCTGGGGCGGGGCGACCGCCGCGAACCAGATCGAAGGCGCCTACAACGAGGACGGCAAGGGCCTGTCCATCCGCGACGTCCTACCCCACGGGCTTCAGGCCCCACCCACCGAGGGACCCACGGCAGACAACCTCACCCTGACCGGCATCGACCACTACCACCGCTACGCCGAGGACATCGCCCTGTTCGCCGAGATGGGCTTCACGGTCTACCGCTTCTCCATCGCCTGGTCGCGGATCTTCCCCCACGGTGATGACACCGAGCCGAACGAAGAGGGTCTGGCCTTCTACGACCGCCTGCTCGATGAGCTGGAGAAATACGGCATTGAACCGCTGGTGACCCTGTCACACTACGAGACCCCGCTGCACCTGGCCCGGGCCTACGGCGGCTGGCGCAACCGGAAATTGATCGATTTCTTCACCCGTTTCGCCCGCACCGTCATGCAGCGCTACCACGGGCGCATCCGCTACTGGCTGACCTTCAACGAGGTCAACGCCATCCTCCACAACCCCTTCACCGCTGGCGGCATCGAGGCCCCGCGTCAACAGCTCAGCGAAACCGAGCTGTACCAGGCCGTCCACCATGAACTGGTCGCCTCCGCCCTGGCGACGAAGATCGCCCACGAGGTCGACCCGGCCAACCAGGTCGGCTGCATGATCCTCGCGGTGCCGCGCTACGGCCTGACACCGCACCCGGACGACCAACGCAAGGCGCAGTACGAGGCGCAGCTGGACTACACCTTCGGCGACATCCACGTCCGCGGCGAGTACCCCGGTTACACCCAGCGTTACTTCCGTGACCACGGCATCGACCTCGAGATCACCGACGCCGACCGGGAGGCGCTGCAGCATACCGTCGATTTCGTCTCCTTCTCCTACTACATGTCCGTGGCCGAGGCCGCGGACCCGGCGGCCGGTGAGCGCGGCGGGGGCAACATCATCGGCGGGGTGGTCAACCCGACGCTGGAGGCCTCCGACTGGGGCTGGCAGGTCGACCCGGTGGGGCTGCGCATCATCCTCAACGACTACTGGGACCGCTGGCGCAAGCCCCTGTTCATCGTGGAAAACGGCCTGGGCGCCACAGATGAGCTTATCGACGGCGGCCCGGATGGCCGCACCGTCGACGATGACTACCGCATCGCCTACCTCAACGACCACCTGGTTCAGGTGCGCGAAGCCATCGCCGACGGTGTGGGGCTGCTCGGGTACACCGCCTGGGGGCCGATTGACCTGGTCTCGATGTCAACGGTGCAGATGTCCAAGCGCTACGGCTTCATCTACGTCGACCGCAACGACGATGGCAGCGGCACCCTCAGCCGGTACCGCAAGAAATCCTTCGACTGGTACCGGCAGGTCATCGCCACCAACGGCGGATCTCTCCGGGACTGAACAGCACCACAGCCCTCCTCGAGCGTCAGCGTCAACAACCGGCGGCGCGAACACCTGGAGGTGGCGGGGATGGCTGCCTCAGTTCTTGGAACTGAGGCCTCCTGAGCACGACTTTCACATAGCGCCGGTGAGGGACGGCAGGGTGGTTGGGTAGGCCCGCCGGCTCAGGACTGTTGTCCCGCCGACTCCTCCTCCTCGTTCTGGAGGAAGAAGGCGCCCAGGGAACCGGCCAGGGTGGCGAACACCGCGACGGAGTAGACGGCCAGCACCAGCTGTAGCAGCCTTGCGAAAGAGTCGTCGGCGGTGATCCCTGTGCCGGTGATCGTAGCCAGGGCCGCCTCGTAGAGCGCCGTGCTGTAGTCCAATTCCGACTCCATGACGTACAGCAGCTGACTGGCGGCCAGGATGACGACCACAGTAACGGACACCAGCCAGCCGATCCGGTTCGACAGCAGCCGCCCGGCGGAACGGGAGCCTCGCACCCCGGCGGAGAGGATGCCGCCGACCCGCGCCGCCCGGGTGACCCGGGCCATCCGCAGGGCCCGGAGCGCCCGCAACGCCCGCACGAACCGTAGGAAGGGGAGCAGCAGGAAGATGACCTGCCACCAGTTGCGGCGCCAAAACGCCGCCTGGAATCCGGCGATATAGGCGCGCAACAGGAACTCGGCGACGAACAGCGCCCAGAACACCCACCCGGTGATGTTCAGGGTCCGCACCCACCCCGGTTCGGTGACGAGCAGCTGTCCCAGGACCACGAAGAGGAAGAGCACGCCGAGAAAACCCATCGGCCGGTCCAGCCGGGCAGCCAGGGTCTCGGCGGCTGTCACCCGCTCCGTCTGCGCTGACACTCGAGTGCTCATGATGTCCCGACCTCCATAAAGTGGGGCTCTCCCGGGGTCGTCTCGGACCGGACTCCCAGGCAGAAGATGTAATTTCCGTGCCGAACCTACCACCGCGGGGGCGGGTCGCCGCCCCCCTGCAACCGCGGCGTTCGCACCTGCCCCGCACCGGGTGGCTAGGCTGGCGAAAACCCGCCCGTACCCGACCCTGCCTCAAGGACACCAGCGACATGAAGATCCACTACGGACGAATCAACGAATCCTTCCACCAGGTTGCCGCGGCCGTCGTCGAGGAGGTGCTGTTGCGCCTCGGCCACGAGGTCGTGGTCCATGAGGGCCCGCACCCGGAGATGTACCCGAAGCTCGCCAGCGGGGAGCACCAGTTGTTCGCTGACGCCTGGCTGCCCGGCGGGCATGCCATGTACTGGGCCGATGTCAAGGATGCGGTCACCAATGTCGCCCCGCTGTACGGCGACGCCAGGTTCTTCTGGGCGGTGCCCGGTTACGTCGACGCCTCGGTCACCTCGCTGGAGGACCTCGCCCGCGAGGAGGTCGCCGAGACCTTCACCACCCGTGTGGTGCAGGGCACCGGTTCTTACGCCGGACTGACCGTCATGGGCAATGAACTGTTGAAGACCTACGGGCTCGATGCGCTGGGTTGGGAGCAGCCGTCCGGCGACATCGATAAGCTCATCGAGACGGTGAACACCCGCATCGGGGCCCGCGAGAACTTCGTCACCCCGCTGTGGCAGCCGATGTTCCTCAACGAGGCCCACGACCTGCGCCCGCTCGCCGACCCGAAGGGCGCCTTCCCCGCCCCGGACGAGGCCTGCCTGCTCGCGCACAACGATTTCTGGGCCGAGTGCGACGAGCGCACCCGCGCGGTGCTGCAGAGCATCCGTTTCACCGCCGCCGACGTCAACGAGATGGACCTGTACGTGCAGCGCGACGGGCTCGACGTCCTGCCGGCGGTGCGCCGGTGGGCGGACAACCACCCCGGCACGGTGGAGGCGTGGCTGAACCCCGCCTCCCGGTGATCACGGGGGCGGACCGCGGTCGACGGATACCGTGAGGGGTCCCACCCGTCCACCCCACTGAGCACCGAGGACCCCACCATGCCCCACCACCGCGACTTCCACTTCTACGAGCCCTCCGCCGGCCACGGCCTGCCCCACTCCCCGTTCAACGCGATCATCGCGCCGCGGCCGATCGGCTGGATCTCCACGCGCAGCGCCGGAGGTCAACTCAACCTCGCGCCGTACAGCTTCTTCAACGCGTTCTCCTACACGCCGCCGATCATCGGTTTCGCCAGCATCGGCATGAAGGACACGGTCACCAACATCACCGAGACCGGCGAGTTCTGCTGGAACCTCGCCACGCGCGAGCTGGCGGAGGCGATGAATGAGTCGGCGGCGATCGTCGACAAGCATGTCGACGAGTTCGAGCTCGCCGGCCTGACGCCGGCGGCGTCCTCGCTTATCGACGCCCCGCATGTCGCCGAGGCCCGCGTTGTCTTCGAGTGCCGTGTGACGCAGATCGTCCGGCTCGATGACGCCGCCGGCTCCCCCACCCAGACCCGCGTGGTGTTCGGCGAGGTGGTGGGCGTGCACATCGACAAGGATCTGCTGGTTGACGGGATCTACCAGACGGCGCTCGCGCACCCCATCTCCCGAGGTGGGGGCCCGGCGACCTACTTCGGCATCACCGAGGGCGAGCGTTTCGAGATGCCCCGGCCGGAGCAGCGCAGGCCAGAGGCATAACTGGACAACAATGCGTCCGAGGTTTAGGGTTGTCACAAATTGATAACGGTACGGTTACGAAGCCGCTACTAGTTGACTGCCCCTCAAAAGAAAGTCAGACCTTGAGCTACACCGGACGCCACCGCAAGACCTCCACCCTCCAGACCGCCAGGCGACGCTTCGCGCTCTCCGCCGTCGTTGCCGGCACCGTGACCACCGCAGGCATGGCGGGCATGGCGAACGCCTCCGCGCAGACCCCGGACTTCGCATCCATGTCCTCCGCCGCCACCAGTGCGGCCACCGGCGCGGTCAACCAGGTCGCCACCACGGCCGGCATCGCCGACGTCGTACCGACGGCCTCCGTCGTCCGCCCCGCCACCGGCACCTTCACCTCCGGCTTCGGGCCGCGCTGGGGCACCATGCACAACGGCATCGACATCGCCAACGCCATCGGCACCCCGATCTACTCCGTCATGTCCGGCACCGTGATCAACTCCGGCCCGGCCTCCGGCTACGGCAACTGGATCCGCGTCAAGCACGACGACGGCTCCATGTCGGTCTACGGCCACATGTCCACGCTCAACGTGTCCGTCGGCCAGCGCGTGGCCGCAGGCCAGCACATCGCCGGCATGGGTAGCGAGGGATTCTCCACCGGCTCACACCTGCACTTTGAGATCCACCCGAGCGGCAACGGCGCCGTGGACCCCGTGCCGTGGTTCGCCAACCACGGCATCCACTTCTAGTCTCCGCCCGTCCGACGCCCGCCGACTGCCCCGCAAGCCGGGGCATTCGGCGTTTTGGGTGTCGACGCCGCCGTCGACAGGCCCCGGATCCTCCGCCGGGTGGACCTCGGCCCGGAAACAGGCCTCTCGGCGGCCCAATGTCAGTGCGGCGGCGGATTCCTGCCCCGCCGCTCCCACCCCGACGGACGCAAAAAGAAGCGGGCCACACCTTAAGTGTGACCCGCTGCATTTTAATTTGTGCCCGGGGGGGGACTTGAACCCCCACGCCCTTGCGGACACTGGCACCTGAAGCCAGCGCGTCTGCCATTCCGCCACCCGGGCGGGTGATGCGACAGCTGCTCGGCGTTAGCCTTACTGCTGTGCGGACTTAATCAAGATAACAGGCGTCACATTCAAAGAACAAATCTGCAGGCCACCCGGCCTGCCGACCCCGCGAAACCAGCCCGGAAACTCCGGCGGGACAGGTGCTCCCCCGCGCCCGCCCGGATTCTTCATCTACGATTCCCACCCACCCGGCCCCTATAATGATGTGGATCGTGCGCGCGGGAGGAATCCTCCGCGCCATTGCTGGTTAACCGTCCGTTGGAAAGCCCTTCAGAAAGGAGGCCGTGCGACATGTCCATGATGGCTCGTTTCGCCAGGCTCGACAGTGCTCTGCAGCGCGGTCTCGACAACGGGTTTGCCCTGATTTTCGGCGGGAAAGTAGTTTCCGCCGAGATCGAGGAGTTGCTCAAGCAGGAGTCGGGGGACAACCTCGTCGTCGATGACGGCGTGGTCACTGCCCCCAACGTCTACGTGGTGGGCGTGTCGTCGAAGGATCTGGAGAACCTCTCGCAGGTGAATCCGGATCTGCCGGCGGCTTTCGCCGATCAGATGACGCGCTACTGCCGCAACCAGGGGTGGTTCGTGGGCGGCCCCGTGGTCGTCCGCATCGCGGAGGAGTCGGGTCTGCACACGGGCCAGCTGCGGGTGTCGTCCTTCCGGGATGATGCGCCTTCGGACGACAGTGGCTTCGACGCCATCAGTACTGACCAGCCTGAACCTCAGGAGAAGACCATGAACAAGCAGGACGCACCCACCGAAGTCACCGAGCTTCCGATTCAGCCGGTGGTGACCCTGCTGCTGCAGGACGGCTCGAGCAGGACTTTTCTGGTGCAGGAGGGGTCGAACATCATCGGCCGGTCGAACGACGCGGATTTCCGGCTGCCGGACACGGGTGTGTCGCGTCAGCATGCGGAGGTCACGTGGGACGGGCAGGATGCCGTGCTGGTGGATCTGGAGTCGACGAACGGCACGACCGTGAACGACACCCCGGTGGACAACTGGCTGCTGGCTGACGGCGACGTCATCACGGTGGGCCATTCGCATATCGAGGTGCGGATCGTCGATCCTTCCCGCTCCTCGTCGAGGAGGTAGCGGTGGATTCGATTGTCCTGCAGATCTTCAGGATCGGCCTGCTGCTGCTCCTGTGGTTCTTTATTTTCATGGCGGTCCGCGCCATGTACAAGGACGTCCGTCTCGCCGCCGGCGTGCGGACCAGCGCCCCGGCGACGCCGCGGCGCGCCGCGGTGGTGCCGGGGCGTCGTGAAGCGGCGAAGCAGTTGGCCGTCGTGGAGGGCCCCTTGAAGGGTTCGCACATGGCAGTCGGTTCGCTGGAGGAGGTGGTGATGGGACGTTCCCCGGAATGTGATTTCCAGTTGGGCGATGATTTCGCCTCGGGGCGTCACGCGCGGCTGTTCCGGCGTGGCTCGGACTGGTTCGTGGAGGATCTGGATTCCCGCAACGGCACCTTCGTCGACGGCGGGCGTATCGACCAGCCCGAACGCGTCGGCGTGGGCTCGGACATTAAGGTCGGCCGGACGACAGTGAGGTTGGTTCCGTGAACCTGAGATTGAATTATGCGGCCCTTTCGGACCGTGGCCTGGTGCGCGGCAACAACGAGGATTCCGCTTACGCGGGTCCGAATCTGTTGATCATCGCGGACGGCATGGGCGGCCACGCCGCCGGCGAGGTGGCGAGCCAGATGATGGTCACGCGCCTGGAGCAGCTCGACGCCGACCCGGCCGACAACGACATGCTCGCCCTGCTGGGCAGCGTGGCGGACGACGCGAACCGGGAGATCGCCGAGGCGATCCGGCAGGATCCCGAGACCGACGGCATGGGCACCACGCTGACGGCGTTGATGTTCAACGGCCGGGAGTTCGGCCTGATCCACGTCGGCGATTCCCGCGGCTACCGGCTGCGCGACGGCGAGCTCAGCCAGATCACCGTCGACGACACGTTCGTCCAGTCCCTGGTCGACGAGGGCCGCCTCGATCCGGAGGACGTCTCCTCGCACCCGCAGAAGTCGCTGATCCTCAAGGCCTACACGGGCCGGCCGGTGGAGCCGACGCTGGCCAACCTGGACGCCCGTCCGGGCGACCGCCTCCTGCTGTGCAGCGACGGACTCTCGGACCCGGTGACGGCCTCCACCATCGCCTCCGAACTCAACACCGGCGCCCCGCAGGTCGCCGCGCGCCGCCTCATCGAGCTGGCGCTGCGTTCCGGCGGCCCCGACAACATCACCGTCGTCGTCGCCGACGTCGTCGACACGGACGAACTTGACGACGCCGCCGTCGCCGCCCTGCCCGCCGTCCCCGTCACCGCGGGCGCCCTGTTGGGCGACCCGGAGGAGGAGTCCCACCCGGACACCTCGGCGGGGCGCGCGGCGCTTCTCTCGCGTCGGCCGAAGACCATTTCGCCGGACGGCGAAGTGTCCAGCCAACCGCTGACGGGCGCCCCGCAGGTGCCGTCCGGAGCGCAGGAGGTGACTGCCGGGCCGGCAGATGATGCCGCCCGGCGGGGCCGATTTCGTCTCCCCTCGCTGATCCTCGCCCTGCTGGCCCTCATCGGCCTGGTGGCCGCCGCCTGGTGGGTCTACTCGACCGTCGACCGTTCCTATTTCATCAGCACCGGCGAGGAGGAACACCTCGTCATCGAAAGCGGCGTGGACTTCTCGGTCTTCGGCCGTGACCTCCATACGCCCTACCAGGAGGCCTGCCTCGACGAGGCGGGCGCCCTGCGCGTGGTGGACGTCGGCAGCACGGAGGACTGCTCGCCTTTCACGCTGCAGGACCTGCCCGAATCCGCGCGCGGTTCGGTCGCGGGGCTGGAGACCGGCTCCTACGACGAGGTCACGCAGCAGCTGCGCCGCCTGGCCGACCAGGCTCTGCCGGTGTGCATCGACCGGGAGAACCCGCCGGAGGGCGGGGACGCCGAATCCGACGGCGGCGATCTGACCCGCCCGGGCATCAACTGCCGGGAGGTGAAGTAGATGTCCCGCTTCCTCACCCGACGCACCGAGCTCGGTCTGCTGATCCTCGGCGCGGTCGTCCTCACCGTCATGCTGGCCAGCCTGGAGCTGAGCCAGGGCAACGTCCTGAGCACCGACATGCTGTGGCTCATCGGCGGTTTCATCGCGGTGTTCGCCGTCGCGCATGTGGCGCTGCTCTTCTTCGCCCCGCAGGCGGATCAGCTGATGCTGCCCGTCGCGGCCCTGCTCAACGGCGTCGGGCTGGTGATGATCCACCGCCTCGACCTGGCCACCGGAACGTCGATGGCCGGCCGGCAGGTGATGTGGACGCTGGTGGGCATCGTGCTGCTCATCGGCGTGCTGGTGTCCGTCCGCGACCACAAGGTCCTGAGCAAGTACTCCTATCTCCTGGGCCTGGTGGGCCTGGTGCTGCTGGCGCTGCCCCTGGTGTGGCCGACGTCGATCAACGCGGACGCCCGGATCTGGATCTCCATCGGCCCGTTCTCCGTGCAGCCCGGCGAGTTCTCCAAGATTCTGCTGCTGCTGTTCTTCGCGCAGCTGCTGGTGAACAAGCGCGCCCTGTTCACCATCGCCGGCTACCGCTTCCTGGGCATCGATTTCCCGCGTCTGCGCGACCTCGCGCCGATCCTGGCGGTGTGGGCCATCGCCATCCTCATCATGGCCGTCTCCAACGACTTCGGCCCCGCGCTGCTGCTGTTCACTACGGTGCTGGGCATGATGTACCTGGCCACCGGCCGCGGCTCCTGGCTGCTCATCGGCCTGGCGCTCGTCGCCGCCGGCGGCTTCGCCGTGTACCAGGTCTCGGCGAAGATCCAGGAGCGGGTGACCAACTTCGTCGACCCGGTGGCCAACTACGACTCCACCGGCTACCAGCTCTCCCAGTCCCTGTTCGGCATGTCCTGGGGCGGCATCACCGGCACCGGCATCGGTCAGGGCCACCCGGAGATCGTCCCCGTCGCCCACTCGGACTTCATCCTCGCGGCCGTGGGCGAGGAGCTCGGCCTGGTCGGCCTGGCCGCCGTGCTCGTCCTCTTCGCGCTGCTGGTCGCCCGCGGTTTCCGCGCCTCCCTGCAGGTGCGCGACTCCTACGGCAAGCTCGTGGCCGGCGGCCTGTCGCTGACCATCGCGATCCAGGTCTTCGTGGTCACCGCGGGTATTTCCGCGCTCATGCCGATGACCGGCCTGACCACCCCGTTCATGTCCGCCGGCGGCTCCTCGCTCATGGCCAACTACATTCTGCTGGGACTTCTGCTGCGCATCTCGCATTCCGCCCGCCGCCCCGCCGAGACGTCGCCGCGTATCGACGCCACCGAAGCCACCGACGGCACCGGCCTTTTCCCCGTCCAACCGGAGGAGGGGGTTGCGCGATGAACCGTTCCATTCGTTTCACCTCGATTTTCGCCCTCCTGCTGACGCTGGTCCTGCTGGTCAACCTGAGCATCATCCACGTCTTCCGGCAGGACGAGTACGCGGCTAACCCGCTCAACCAGCGCGGTTTCCTCGAGCTCAAGTCCACCCCGCGGGGCCAGATCTCCACCGGTGGGATGGTGCTGGCCACCTCCGCCGCCGACGGGGAGGGCCTGTACCAGCGCTCCTACCCCTCCGAGAACCCGACCGCGTTCGGCCCGGTCACCGGTTACCTCTCGGACCAGTTCGGCGCCTCCGGCCTGGAGTCCTCCTACAACGGCGTGCTCAACGGCACCGACCCGGGACTGTTCAGCGCCCGCTGGCTGGACACCCTGACGGGCAAGGACTCCCCCGGAGCGAACCTGGAGCTCACGCTCGACCCCCGCATGCAGGAGGTCGCGCACCGGCAGTTGAGCGCCAACGGTTACGAAGGTGCGGTCGTCGCCCTGCGACCCTCCAGCGGCGAGGTCCTCGCGCTGGCGTCCTCCCCCGGTTTCGACCCGAACCCGCTCAGCGATTCCGCCACCGCCGCCGGCGCGTGGGAGTCCGTGACCACGGATCCGGGCAACCCGCTGATCAACCACGCCACCCAGGAGACACTGCCGCCGGGGTCGATCTTCAAGATCATCACCACCGCGGCAGGCCTGGACAACGGCTACTCCGCCGACTCGCAGCTGACCGGCGCGGCCGAGATCACGCTGCCGGGCACCACCACCACGCTGACCAACTACGCCGGCCAGACCTGCGCGGGCGGCGGCCAGGTGTCCCTGGAGACGGCGTTCTCCCTGTCCTGCAACACCGCCTTCGTGGAGATGGGCATCGACGTCGGTGCCGACGCCCTGCGTTCGGCCGCCGAGTCCTTCGGCGTCGGCGAGCAGTACGACCTGGGTCTGCCGGTCTCCCCGGGCAGCCTCGGCGAGCTCCCCGACGACGCCGCCCTCGGTCAGACCTCCATCGGGCAGCGCGACGTGACCATGTCGGCGCTGCAGGCCGCGGTGATGGCCGCGACCGTCGCCAATGACGGGCTCCGGATGGAGCCCTACCTCGTCGACCGGATCACCGGCACCGACCTGCGGGAGCTGCGCGGCAACGAGCCGCGCGAGATCACCCAGGCCGTCTCCCCGGAGGTGGCTGGGGAGATCGAGGATCTCATGCTCGCCTCCGAGCGCAACACCTCCGGCGGGCGCTCCGGCATCGCCTCGAAAACCGGCACCGCCGAGCACGGCGGAGAGGGCACCCCGCCGCACACCTGGTACGTGGCGTACCTGCCGGACAGCGACGTGGCCGTGGCCGTGGTGGTCAAGGACGGCGGCGGGTTCGGCAGCAGCGCGACGGGCGGCCAGGTGGCCTCCCCCGTCGGGCGTGCCGTCCTGGACGCGGCCGGGGGTCAGTGATGGCCGACATCGAGGGCCGCGAGCGGCTCCAGAACCTCATCGGGCCGGACTACGTCCTGCAGTGGATCATCGGCCACGGCGGCATGTCCACCGTGTGGCTGGCGGACGACACCGTCCTCGACCGCGAGGTGGCCGTCAAGGTCCTGCGCCCGGAGTTCTCGGACAACCGGGAGTTCCTCGACCGCTTCCGCAACGAGGCGGAGACCGCCGAACTCATCGACTCAGACAACGTCGTGCGCACCTACGACTACCGGGAGATCCCCGACCCCAGCGGGCACACGTTCTGCTTCATCGCCATGGAGTACGTGCGCGGCGAGTCGCTGGCCGACCTGCTTGCGCGGGAGAACACCCTCACCGAGGACCTCGCCCTGGATGTTCTGGAGCAGGCCGCGCACGGGTTGTCCATCATCCACCGCATGGACCTGGTCCACCGCGACATCAAGCCGGGCAACCTGATGATCACCCAGAACGGGCAGGTCAAGATCACCGACTTCGGCATCGCGAAGGCGGCGGCCGCGGTGCCGCTGACCCGCACCGGCATGGTGGTGGGCACCGCCCAGTACGTCTCCCCCGAGCAGGCGCAGGGGCGGGAGGTCACGGCGAGCAGCGACATCTACTCGCTGGGCGTCGTCGGGTACGAGATGCTGGCGGGCCGTCGGCCCTTCACCGGGGATTCCTCCGTGTCGGTGGCCCTGGCCCACATCAGCCAGGCGCCGCCGGCGCTGTCCACCAGCGTCAGCGCCGAAACCCGCGAGCTGATCGGCATCGCCCTGCGCAAGGACCCGACGCAGCGTTTCGCCAACGGCAACGAGATGGCGCTGGCCGTGTCCGCCGTGCGGCTCGGCCAGCGGCCCCCGCAGCCGAAGTCCGCGGTGATGACCCGTCTGGCCCCCGAGCCCTCGCCCACCGAATCCACCCGCATGCTGGGGGCGGTCACCCACCCCACGACGGTCAGGCCCGCGGCCTCGGCCACCGTGACAGCACCTCCCGCGCCCCCCGCACAGCCCCGCCGCAGCGGGGGCGGCGGGGGCGGCGGTTTCATCTCGGGGGTGCTGCTGGCCGTGCTCATCGCGGCCCTGCTCGGTGGCGGGCTCTACTTCGCCTGGCAGGCCGGCCTCTTCGATGGCGCGGGCACGGAACCGGAACCCACGCAGACGCCGCCGACCGTCACGCAGGAGATCGTCACCGAGTGGGTCACCCCGACGGCGGAGGAACCCACCGTGGCGCCGGCCCCGCCGACTCAGGCACCCCAGGAGACCATCACCGAGTTGATCACCCCCACGGAGGTGACCGCAGAGCCGGAGCCTGAACCAGAGCCCAGCCCGGCGCCCCAGCCGACTCCGACCCAGCCCCAGACACAGACCCAGACACAGCCGCAACCGCAACCGCAGACCCAGCCGCCGCCGGCGACAGGTAACGCAACTCCGGGCGGCGCCGATGAATTCCTGGATAACCTGGGGAACATGACCAACGGAGGAACCTGATGTCTCTGATCGGTGACCGCTACGACCTGGCCGAGGTGATCGGCACCGGGGGCATGTCCGAGGTCTACGCCGCCCAGGACACCCTGATCGGCCGCGGGGTCGCCGTCAAGATGCTCCGGGTGGAGCTCGCCCGGGACGTGAGCTTCCGGGAGCGGTTCCGCCGGGAGGCGCAGAACTCCGGCAGGCTCAACCACCCCGCCATCGTGGCCGTCTACGACACCGGCGACACGGTCGTCGACGGCATCGCCGTCCCCTACATCGTCATGGAGCGGGTCCACGGCCGCACCCTGCGGGACATCGTCCGCGAGGAGGGGCCCCTCACCCCGACCCGCGCCGCGGAGATACTCCTCCCGGTGGCCGAGGCGCTGCAGGTCAGCCACGACGCGGGCATCATCCACCGCGACGTCAAGCCGGCGAACATCATGATCACCAACACCGGTGAGGTCAAGGTGATGGACTTCGGCATCGCCCGCGCGCTCGACGACTCCACCTCCGCGATGACCCAGACCTCCGCCGTCATCGGCACCGCGCAGTACCTCTCCCCCGAGCAGGCGCGCGGCAAGGCCGCCGACGGCCGCTCCGACGTCTACGCTCTCGGCTGCGTGCTCTATGAACTCCTCACCGGCCGGCCGCCCTTCCAGGGCGAAACCCCCTTCGCCGTGGCGTACCAGCACGTCCAGGAGGAACCGGACGCACCCTCCTCGCTTATCGACACCCCCCTCTCCCCCACCGCCGCCGTCAACGTCGACGCGGTGGTGCTCACCGCCATGGCCAAGCACCCCGCGGACCGCTACCAGTCGGCCGCCGACATGGGCAAGGACCTGCTGAAGCTCTCCCGCAACGCGGTCACCGACGCCGCGCGGCACCACATCACCGCCGTCGAACCCGTCGAGGACACCCCCACGACCGTCACGTCGGTGGTGCGCGGGGACGAGGGGGCGTCGAGAAGCAGATGGATGGTGTGGCTCGCGGCGCTGCTGGCCCTGATCGCGGTGGGTATCGGCGGCGCTTTCCTCTGGGACCTGCGGGGCGGCGACAGCGGCGGAGATGGCGGGCAGACGCAGACCGTGCAGAACACCGTCGCGGTCCCGGACGTCACCGGCCTGCCCCGCCAGGACGCCGTCGCGCAGCTGGAGGCGCTGGAACTGCGGGTCGACGTCAACGAGGAACCCTCGCCCGACGTCCCCCGCGGCGACGTCATCCGCACCAACCCGACCGCCGGCTCGCAGCTGCAGAAGGGCACCACGGTGACCGTGGCGGTGTCCAGCGGGCGGGAGATCACCGACGTCCCCGACGTCACGGGGCTCAACCCGCAGCAGGCCGCCGAAGCGCTGACCGCGGCCGGCCTGCTGCTGGAGCAGCAGGTGGCGGAGGAGAACTCCGGCACGGTGGCCGCCGGGCTGATCATCGAGCAGAACCCGCCCGCCGGGGCGCAGATCTCGAAGGGTTCCCGCGTGCGGATCACCGTCTCCACCGGCCCCGCCCTCATCCGCGTCCCCACCCTCTCCGGCATGCAGCTGGAGCAGGCGGAGGCCACACTCAACGACCTCGGCCTGGTCGCCCAGGTGCGGATGAGCGACTCCGCCGAAACCGAGGGCCTCGTCCTCTCCGTCAGCGACGAAGGATCCCAGGTGCCCCCGGGCACCGCCGTCACCCTCGAGGTGTCCAACGGCATGATCATGACCATGCCCGGCATCACCCGTCTCAGCGAGGAGGAGGCCCTGGCCTCGCTCCGGGCCGCCGGCTGGACCGGCAACCTCGCCACGGGCGAACCCGTGAGCACGGGGGCACTCGTCGACGCCGGTCTCATCGCCGCCTCCGACCCCTCCCAGGGCACCACGCTCCGCCGGGACCAGACGATCACGGTGCGGTACTGGGAGTTCGACGTCGGCGTCTTTGTACCGGGCGCCGACACCGTCGAGGCTCCCCCCGCCAACCCCCTGGAACAGCTCCTCAACAGACGGTGATCTGCTGCTAACCTGATCCTGACAACCCACCGAAAGGCCCCCCACGATGCCCAAGGCAAAGATCACCAAGAGCCCCATCGCCCATTCGACCTCCTCCGCCAACCGCACCCCCGTGAAGATCAACACCGGCGGCACGCCGCTCTGGTACAAGGTCCTCATGTTCGGGCTGATGCTCGCGGGACTCGTGTGGCTCATCGTGAATTACCTGGCGGGCGCCCAGATCCCCTTCATGGTGGAACTCGGGCCCTGGAATTACGGCATCGGCTTCGGACTCTTCGTCCTGGGCCTGCTGATGACGATGGGCTGGCGCTAGCCGCCCTCCCCGCGTGGTTCAACCCCGGTTTCTGCTGCCGTCCGGCGGCGGGGACCGGGGTTTTGCTGATCCTCCACGCTGTTGAACCCGAGGTGCCGTGGTCCTCTCCGGACCCGCACCCGGCCATCTCTATTGTATTTCCAACATTAATCAACACTAGATCTGGTATCGAAAAATCAATAATCATCGTTCTCATCGGGGCGCGCGCAGTGCAGTTGTTACTAGTGACCCGCATTACTAATTCTGCGAGATAAGGCAGAAGTCACATCAGCTCTCCCGGTAATCCGTCACGCCGGCAGGGGCAATCGCGCATCATCTGCTCGCCGGCGTCTTGGCGCCAACCCCATCACTATGAAAGAGAACCCCTATAGTCCTTCCCTTTATCGGCATCCTGGTGTCGCTGGCATTCCTCATTTTCTTCGCCTACCGGGGCCACTCAGTCATCTTCATCGCGCCGGTCGCCGCGATGATCGCCGTCCTGTTCTCCGGGGCACTTCTCTTTGCCTCCTACACTCAAATTTTTATGCCGGCCCTGGGCGGATTCATCGTGAAGTTCTTCCCGGTGTTTCTGGTCGGCGCAATTTTCGGACGGCTGATGTCGGTATCGGGGTACGCCGAAGATCTCGCCCGGTGGATTTCCAGGGCACTGGGCCCGCAGCGCGCCATCCTCGCCACGTCGATAGCCTCGGCACTGCTCACCTACGGCGGCGTGAGCGCGTGAGTGGTGGTCTTCGCGATGTACCCGATCGCGCAGGCCCTGTTCCAGGAGGCGGGTATCCCCAAACGCCTGATGCCGGCCGCGATCGCCCTGGGGTTCTTCTCCTTCGCCATGGCCGCCCTGCCGGGATCCCCGCAGATCCACAACGCCATCCCCACCCGGTACTTCGAAACCACCACGTTCGCCGCCCCGGTCCTGGGCATCCTCGGGGCAATGGTCACCTACGCCTTCGGAATCGCCTGGCTCACCTGGCGCCAGCGCAAATTAATCCACGCCGGAGAATCATATGGACCCGACCTGAAAGCGGGATCGCCGGACAGTGACGGCCCTTCCCCCGCCGGCACGGCACCGTCCACCGGCGGCGGCGTCGCAGTCCTGGAGCGCCCGCAGACAGCGCAGAACGTGGCCGTCAGGGGCGTGATCGCGCTGGTGCCCATTCTGGTCGTCGTCACCATGAACTTCCTGTTCGTGTACGTCTTCTCCACGACGATGAACTTCGACTACCTCGCCGAGGAACAGTTCGGCGCCACGACCTTGAGCAGTGTCATCGGGGTCTGGTCGGTGACGATCGCCCTCGCCACGGCGGTCATCGCCATCTTCCTCATGCGGCCGAAGCGGGCCAAGGACTACGTCGACGGCATCTCGGAGGGCGCCAAGACCGCCGTGCTCCCCGCATTCACCACGGCGAGCGAGGTCGGTTACGGTGGCGTGATCGCCTCACTGGCAATATTCGCCGTCATCCGGGAAGGCATATTCGAGGTCAGCGACAACGCGCTCGTGGTGGCGGAACTATCCACCGCCGTGATCGCAGCCATCACCGGATCGTCCTCCGGCGGACTCAGCATCGCGCTGGAGAGCTTCGGCTCAGATCTTGCGCGAATGACCGCCGAACAGGGCGTCAGTCCGGAGCTGATGTACCACGTGACGGCGATGGCCTCCGTCAGTTTCGATTCGCTCCCCCACAACGGTGCCGTCATCACCCTGCTACTCGTGTGCGGCCTCACGCACCGCCAGTCCTACAAGGACATCGGCAGGGTGACCGTCATCGCCCCGTTCGTCGGCTTCCTGGTCGTGATGGGGATTGCCCTGGCGATGTCCTGAGGCTGCCACAGGTGCGAAGGACACGAATCAGTCACCGGGCGGAGGAATGTGGATAACTGCCCTGTTTATCCCCAGGCCGGTGGAGAATTCCACGGAGTTATCCACCAGCCCCCACGGCCGGAATCCTTCCACAGGAGTTATCCACACTGTGGATAGTTACACGTGTGTAGTTTGGTGTCAGGACACCGGAAAAGTTCGTCGGCTGGCCCCATAAGCTGTGAAAATCGTGAATTATTCGAACGTTTGCGCAGGTGGGGAAAACTGTCCACAAAGTTATCCACAGGCTGGGGATGGTTTGCCCGAAGAGATGTTCTTCACAATATCCACAGATCACTCCACAGCCTGTGGATAACTTTCAGCCCCCGGATTACACAAGCAGGACTGCCGCGCAGGAGAGCAGGAGCACGCCCAGCACACCCGCCCAGCGAAAGGCTGCCCGCGGGTGGACGAAGAACAACACCATGAGCAGACCGGCGAAGAGTCCCCCGAGGTGGCCCCAGAGAGACACTGACGGGGCGATGAAGGTGTACGCCACGTTCACCAGGATCAGCGCCAGGGGCGCGCGCAGGTCGCCGCCCCGAGCGCGGGTGATGCCCAGCAGCAGGACCATGAGCGCGAACAACGCCCCGGAGGCCCCCGCGGTCGGGTTGTACGGCGCCATCCACAGGACGGTGGCGGAGGCGCCGATTCCCCCGGCGAAAAAGGCCGCGGAGTACAGGGCTGTGCCGGCGAACCGCTCGATCTCGCGGCCTATGAGCAGGAGCATGAAGCTGTTGATGGCCACGTGGCCCAGGTCGATGTGGAGGAAGATCGCGCCGAGGGCCCGCAGGCGGTCCAGCCCGCCCTGCGCTACCTCCGGGCCGTAGAGGACCCAGGCGGCGCCGAGAGAGGAACCGGGGAGGTTGTCCATCAGGGAGCCGGACTGCAGCGCGGTGATCGCGTAGACGATAACCGCGGTGAGAGTGAGCAGTGTGGTGGCGGGGGCGTCAGCCCACCAACGGCGCAGGGTGGTCACTTATGAGGGCTCCTGGAAAGGGGAAGGCCCGCCGACGTCGATAAGCAACGTGGCGGGCCTTCGGGGAAGGGGGTGTTAGGCGATGGTGACGGATTCGATGACGACCGGCTCGACCGGGCGGTCCATGCGGTCGGTCGGGGTGGAGGAGATCGCGTCGACGACCTTGCGGGACTCCTCGTCGACGACCTCGCCGAAGATGGTGTGGTGGTTGTTCAGGTGCGGGGTCGGGCCGGTGGTGATGAAGAACTGGGAGCCGTTGGTGCCCGGGCCGGCGTTGGCCATGGCCAGCAGGTAGGAGCGGTCGAAGCGCAGCTCCGGGTGGAACTCGTCGGCGAACATGAAGCCCGGGCCGCCACGGCCGGTGCCGGTCGGGTCGCCGCCCTGGATCATGAAGCCGTCGATGACGCGGTGGAACACGGCGCCGTCGTAGAACGGGCCGCTCTTCTCGCCCTTAGCGTTTTCGGTGGAGTACTCCTTGGTGCCCTGTGCCAGGCCGACGAAGTTCTCGACGGTGACCGGGGCGTGGTTCCCGAAGAGCTCGATGACAATGTCGCCGCGGTTGGTGTGCAGCGTCGCGGTAGCGGTCTTGTTGGTCATGGTGGCCATCCTAACGAAACCCGGGTGGAGATGCGGAAGGTGACGGGGCCGATCACCCGCTCAGTCCGTGAGTTCGCGTCCCGACGCCGCCCGCCAGACGATGTGGTCGAGGACCCGGGGCTCGACGCCTAGATGCTTCGCGGTCTCTGTAAGGAGTCTGCATGCCCGGTCATTGGATATCTGCGTGTTCTTGCCCAGAGCGTCGGCGAGGAAACGCAGGACCATGCGGTCGGGCTTGATGGACTGCATGCCAGCCAGTAGGAGCAGGTAGTTGTAGGTGACCCCGGAGCTCTGGCTCGGCAGTTTCTTCCAGCCGTAATAGACGGGATTGTCCTGCGGTTTCTCCTCCACCACCCGGCGCAGATCGGGGACGGTGTGGATGCCCAGGTCAATCATGAGCTGGGCCGCCTGTTCGATGATCTCTGCTTTCAGCGGTGCCCCGGGGCGGGTGTGGGCGGGCTTTCTGTTCTGCACCACGTCCTCGGCCCATTTCCGGGCGCCGCCGGCCTCCATGATGGACCGGAGGAGATCTTCCGCGCCGTGCTTGCCGCCGGCGGGGTACTTCTCCTTGTACCGCCTGATCACGTTGACCACCGAGGTGTAGTGGGACCCCGTGGAGTAGAGCGAATCGATGATGCACAGCGCCAGACTCTCGGGGTACCCGTCCGGGGTCTTCCACAGGTGGGGATCCCCCAGGTTGTCCTCGCAGTAGGAGACGAGAGTCCGGATTTCTGCTTCCTCAGTGTTCACGGTGACTCCTTGTCAGGGTTTTCGACTTTTGATGCCGCAAGCTTATCCCCGGACCCCGCCACGACCATGGAGTTCTCGAACACTCTCACGGTAGACGCACGAAGGGCGCAACCGACCCGAGGTCGGTTGCGCCCTGATGGCGTCAGTACTTACAGCGCGTTACAGCGACTCAACCACGATGTCGCGGGCGAGGACCATGTTGCGCAGGGACTGCTCGGTCTCCGCGTAGCCGCGGGTCTTCAGGCCGCAGTCCGGGTTGACCCAGAGGCGCTCGGTCGGGACGTTGACCAGGGCGGCCTTGATCAGCTCGGTGAGCTCGGCGACGGAGGGCACGCGCGGGGAGTGAATGTCCCAGATGCCCGGGCCGATCTCGGAGTGGAAGGAGTCCTCGAGGTCCTCGAGCAACTCCATGCGGGAGCGGGCGGCCTCGATGGAGGTGACGTCGGCGTCGAGGGCGGCGACGGCGTCGATGATCTGGCCGAACTCCGAGTAGCAGAGGTGGGTGTGGATCTGGGTGGTCGGCTTCGCGTCGATCGCGACCAGGCGGAAGGAGCGGACGGCCCAGTCGAGGTACTCGGGGCGGGCGTCCTCGCGCAGCGGCAGCAGCTCGCGGAGGGCGGGCTCGTCGATCTGGATGATCTCGATGCCGGCTTCCTCGAGGTCGGCGACCTCGTCGGCCAGGGCGACGCCGATCTGGTCGGCGGAGACGGACAGCGGGACGTCGTCACGCACGAAGGACCAGGCCAGGATGGTGACCGGACCGGTGAGCATGCCCTTGACGTGCTTCTCGGACAGGGACTGGGCGTACTTGGCCCACTCGACGGTCATGGCCTCCGGGCGGGAGACGTCGCCGACGACGATCGGCGGGCGGGTGCAGCGGGAGCCGTAGGACTGGACCCAGCCGTTTTCGGTGACGACGAAGCCGTCGAGCAGCTCGGCGAAGTACTGGACCATGTCGTTGCGCTCGGGCTCGCCGTGGACGAGGACGTCGAGGCCCAGGCGCTCCTGCAGCTCGATGACGGACTTGACCTCGTCCTTCAGGGCCTCGGTGTACTGCTCCTCGTTGAGGACGCCGGTGCGGTGGTCGGCGCGAGCCTTGCGGATCTCGGCGGTCTGCGGGAAGGAGCCGATGGTGGTGGTCGGCAGCTTCGGCAGGTTGAGGGCCTTCTGCGCCTCGACGCGTGCGGCGAACTCCGGCTGGCGGGCGACCTGGCCGGCCGGCAGAGCGGCGACGCGGGCCTGGACGGCCTCGTTGTGGGTGCGGGCGGACTCGGTGCGGGTGCGCACCGCGCGGTCGGAGCGGGCGAAGTCGTCGGCGGCGGCGACGGTGCCGCCCGCCAGCGCTGCGGACAGCGCCTTGGCCTCGCCGATCTTCTCGTCGGCGAAGGAGAGCCAGCCGGCGACGTCGACCGGCAGCGAGGTCTCGCCGGCGACGGTGTGCGGCACGTGCAGCAGGGAGACGGAGGAGGAGACGGCGAGCTTCTCGACGCCCGCCTCCTTCAGGCCCTCCAGCACCGACAGGCGCTCGCGCAGGTCGGCGGCCCAGACGTTGCGGCCGTCGATGACGCCGGCGACCAGGACGGTGTTCTTGCCGGCTGCCTTGACGGCGGCGGCGACGCGCCCGGCGTAGCCGGCGTCGGCTGCCAGGGTGGCCGGGGCCAGGTCGACGTGCAGGGCCTCCGGGCCGGCCTGGGCGAGTGCCTCGAGGCCGGCGCGCAGGGAACCGTAGGGGGTGGAGATGAGGACCTGCGGGCGGTTGGTCACGCCGAGGATGGCGGCGTAGGTGTCGGCGGCGTGCTGGGCGAGCTCCTCGTCGGTGGCGACGGTCAGGTCGGAGACCAGGGCGGGCTCGGCCAGCTGGACCCACTCGACGCCGGCCTCCTTGAGTGCGGCGAGGACGGTCTTGTAGGCCTCGGTCAGCTCCGCCAGGCGGTTGAGCGGGTTGCCTGCGCCCTCGGCCGGCTTGGACTTGGCCAGCAGGGTGACCGGGCCGACCAGGTAGGGGCGGACGACGTGGCCGGCGGCCTTGGCCTCGGCGACGATGTCCAGGATGCGCTGGGCGCGGGGGGTGATGGCGCCGGAGTCGGCGACCTCGGGGACGAGGTAGTGGTAGTTGGTGTCGAACCACTTGGTCATCTCGAGCGGGGAGCGCTCGGCGTTGCCGCGGGCCAGGGCGAAGTACTCGGCGAGGTCGATCTCCTCCGCGTCGCCGCCGATGAGGCCGACGGTCAGGGAGGTCTCCAGGACGTGGTCGTAGAGGGCGACGTCGGCCGGGATGGCGTAGTCGGCGTCCAGTCCGAGGTCACGCAGTCGGGCGTAGTTCTCCAGGCGGATGGAGTGCGCGGAGGAGGTGAAGGTCTCCTCGTCGATGCGGCCGGCCCAGAAGGACTCGAGGGCCTTCTTCAGCTCGCGGTTGGCGCCGACGCGGGGGTAACCCTCGATGGTGAAGGACGGGAAGGAAGTCATGGAAAGAAGGCCTCTCAAAAAGGTTCGCAGGTGAGAATTAGGGGCCGGGGACCGCCTGGGGCAGGTCTCCCGGTGGATGCGGTCGGTCTTCGCCTAGCCGGTTGGCCGGGGTGCGATGCCGATGCGGTCCAGCAGTTCTGTGGTGGTGTCGGGCCGGTTGAACGTGTAGACGTGCATCCCGCCGGCACCGGCTGCCAGGATGGTCTGCGCGAGCTCGGCCGTGAGGTCGAGGCCCGTCTGGTACTCGCCCTCCGGTCCCGCCGCCGCCAGCCGGCGGGTCAGCCGGTCGGGGACGGTGAGTCCGGAGAGCTCGCCCATTCGGCGCAGTCTCGCGAGGCTCGTCATGGGCATGATTCCCGGTATGAGCGGGATCCTCACGCCCGCCAGGCGGGCTCTCTCCGCGAAGCGGAGGTAGTCCTCCGCGTCGAAGAAGAGCTGGGTGATGGCGAAGTCCGCGCCGAGGCGCTGCTTGGCCAGGAGGACGTCGATGTCCTCGTCCCTGCTCGCGGACTCCTCGTGGCCGCTGGGGTAGGCGGCCACGCCGATGGCCAGGCGGCCGGCGCCGAAGCGGGCGCGCTGGTCGTTCTCCAGCGACCGGATGAGACTGATCAGATCGGTGGCGTGCGGGAGGTAGCCCGCGGGCATCCCGGTCTGCCCCTCGGCGTAGTCGCCCCGCAGCGCCAAAAAGCCGCGCACACCGGAGTCCATGAGCCGGTTGATCCAGTCGATGAGCTCCTGCCGCGTGCCGGCGGTGCAGGCCAGGTGCGCGAGGGTGGGGATCCGGGTCTGCGCGTCGACCTTCTCGATGAAGCGGGCGGTGCCCTCCAGCCAGCCGGAGTTCCGGGAGCTGGTCACGGAGATGTAGTCCGGCCGGTAGGAACCGAGGGTGGCCAGGAGTTCGTCGATCTTCGTCTCGTCCACGTCGTGGCGCGGGGGCATGACCTCGAAGGAGAGGGAGGTGCGGGAGGGCACCGGCGCCTGATGCGTCTCGACGGGGTCGAAGGAGTCCAGCGGAACGGAAGCCGAGAAGCGCCGTTTGACGCTGTGTTGCGGTGCTGTCGCGTTCATGTTCGACCCTCCTTTTCCGTGTCCGTTGAGCAAGTGATGGTGAATGTAGCAACGCACCGGAAGAAGCAGCGTAATATTTTCAAAGATATCACGTGTGACTAATGCTTTGACCTGGCAAAACGGACTAATAGTGAGATGAATATAAATGCCGAAAAACGGCCTTCCGAGCGGCCGAAATGAACCAAGCTGTCCACTTTCTTTCGCCGCGTATTCCCGGGGTCGGACCCGCCGCACGGCCGGGATGTTCTGGCTACGCTTGAGGCAAGTCGAATTCACCATGAAGGAGCTTGCTGTGAACCCCGTGACCCTGAAAATGGCCCTCAGCGCCGCACTCGCCGTCCGCGACCGCGTCAAGGAGTACAACGAGAAGAAGACCCGCGAGGCATACGATCTACTTTCCGACGCCGCGGGACGCGTCGACCTCGAGGACCTCAAGGCCCGCGGCGGGTCGCTTCTCGACGAAAGCCGCCGCGAAGCCGGCCACGTCACCCAGGCCGCCCACGCGCGCCTCGACGCGGCGAAGAAGCGGCTGGAGAAGGCCGCCGACAACCGCCCCTCCCGGCAGCGCGCCCAGGCTGCCCAGCGCCGCCGCACCCTGACGATCGCCGGGCTGGTCGCCCTCCTGCTCTCCGCCGTGGCCGGCGGCGTCTACTGGTTCACCCGCCAGGAGCCGAAGCCGGGTGACACCCCGCCGCGCGTCGAGGACTTCTCCGGCACCGAGGAGAAGGCGCCCGAGACCGAGTCCACGCTGGTCTACTCCACCACCACCCCGGAGGAGGGCGTGCCGGAGGAGGTCGACGAGGAGCTCATGCAGTCCCTGGACGAGCAGCTGGAGAAGCACCACGCCGCTGCACTGGACGAGGCCGACGAGGCCGAGACCGAGGACGAGGTCGACGTGAATGCCGACGCCGACATCGCCGCGGGCGACGCAGCCCCGGCCGAAGAGACCGTCGAAGGCGACGCCAAGAAGAAGTAGGGGTGCGTACGGCGGTGGGCGCCGGTAGTGTCGGCCGCATGAAGACCAATGTGCTCACCGTCACCACCGTCGACGACCGGACCTTCCACTTCCCCGCCCAGTCGGGGGAGAAAGACGTGAACGGCCTGCCGGAGGTCAACAACTTCCAGCGCCTCCGGGCGGTCGTCGAGTCGGAGAACCCCGACGCCGTCTTCGAGTGCGAGGACCTCGACGGGCAGGCCCAGAGCGTGAGCGCCCGGGAGATCGCCAAGTTCAGCATCGGGACGCAGGAGGACTAGAGCCCGTACGGCTGGGGCCCGCACACCTGCTCGTTGTCCACGTGGCCCGGATGCTCCAGCTGAAGCGTGGAGTGCCCGATACCCAGCCCGCACAGCGCGGCCTGGGCCTGCCCGAGGACGCCGCACTCCCCCGTCCCCACGCAGACTTCATCGACCACCAGGTGGCACGTGGCCAGCGGAGTCACACCGTCGGTGGACCAGATGTGCAGGTCATGCACGTCGGTCACGCCCGGAACGGCGCGCAGGGCCCGCTCGATCTCCCGGGTGTCCACGCCCCGCGGAACGCGCTCCAGCAGCACCTCCACCGTCTGCCACAGCAGGGTCAACGCCCGTGGCAGGACGAAGGCGACGATCGCCAGTGAGGCGATGGTGTCCGCGGGCGTCCAACCCGTGAAACGGATCACCAGACCCGCGGCGATGACCGCCACGGAACCCAGCATGTCCGCCACGATGTGCAGGAAAGCTCCCCGGACGTTGAGGTTCTCCGAGCTGTGGCGCGACAGTACCCAGGCGGAGAGCGCATTCGCCGCCAGGCCGACCACCGCGACGATGAGCATCACCGTGGTGTCGATCTCGTGGGTTTCCCCCAGGCGCCCCACCGCCCGGACGAGGATCCACCCCACCACACCGGTGACCGTCACCGCGTTGATGAGGGCCGCCAGCACCTCGACCCGCCGATGGCCGAAGGTCGCGCTTCTCGACGCCGCCTTCTTCCCCACCACCGCCGCCAGCAGCGCGATGATCAGGCCCGCGGCGTCCGAGAGCATGTGCATCGCATCGGAGAGCAGCGCCAGCGAACCGGAGATCAGGCCAGCGGCCAGTTCCGCGAAGAATACCGTCGCGGTGATGACGAATGCGACCGCCAGCGCGCGCAGCGGGGCCGACGTGGCGTGCGTGCTGCCGACGCCGTGGCGGTGCTCATGCGCGTGGGTGCCCATGGCTCCAGCCTAGTCCCGGGACCGCTTTATTGAAACGTTAATGAAAACGGCGGGGCGGGCCCACGGTCAGGTCAAACGGAGGTCCGTGACGCAGGTCGCGCCGTCCTCTCCGGTGGAGAATTCCGTGGTGCCCGTGCGCCCCTGGTGGGTCACCTCGATGGTGCCGGTGGTGTGGCTGGGCACCCAGAAACCGGCGAAGCCGTTGCTGAAGGTGGTCGTCTCCTCCTCGATCAGCGTCTCCCCCGTCGCCGCGTCGGTGAAGGTGACCTGCACCGGCTGGCCGGCCAACTCCCCCCGGCAGGTGGTCAGGCTGTGATAGAAGCAGTCGTGGGTCTCGTCGACGTACGGGGCCACCGACACATAGGTCTGATCCTCCGGCAGATCCAGCACGACCTCCTGCCCCTCGGCCGCCAGCACCAGCTCATCGTGGCGCACGGAGGCGACCAGCTCCGCGGAGCGGGCGGAGACGGGGATCCGGTCGAGGTACTCGACAATCTCCACCGCGTCCATTCCCGCCAGCCCCTGGGACTTGAGGAATGACTCCGCCGTGTCGTCGTCCGCCGCAGCGCACCCCGCCAGACCGAGAGCGAGTACCAGGCCGGCGACGGCTGCCGGGGTGCGTTTCACGTCATTCTCCTCGTGTCGAAGGTAAGTATCACCTACCTATTTAACACGTTTCTGAATGTTTTAAACAATGGCGCATCTGCCGCGCGCAACTTCCCTCAGCGGGCGAGCTGCATGGTGGCGAAGGCCTTGCCGTCGGGCGCGTAGGCGACGCCGACCCCGACCTTGGTCACCCCTGCCTGGAGCATGTTGCGGTCGTGGCCCGGGGAGTTCCTCCACTGGCCGAAGAAGGTGTCCGGCCCGGCGTGGGTGTTCCAGGCGATGTTCTCGAACACGTTGTTCCCCTTGCTGTGCGAGAAAGAGCTGCCAGCGGCCATGCGCTGGGACCAGGCCCGGGCCTGGGAGGTGAGACCCGGGTCGACGCTCAGCCGGTTGAGCCCGCGGGAGGCGCGGTAGTCGTTGAGCCGCTGGATCGTCTGGTGCTCGAGGTGCGCGGCGTCGCCGGACACGGGCGCCGCGGACTGCTGCGCAGGGAGGGCTGGCAGGGCGGGCAGGAACGACAGGGCAGGGTGTGAAGAGAGGGCGCTGGCCGGGGAGACGACCCCGGCAGACAGCACGGTGGCGGCGGCCAGGGCGATGGCACTTCGCTTCAGATTCTTCATAGGGGGCACCTTATGCATATCGGGGTATGTAACGATTCGATATCGTAACGCACCCGACCCGCACCGGGGAGGCGCCACGCCGGACCCGGCAACAGAAAACCCGCCCTCCGGATCTTCCGGAGGGCGGGTTCACATGGGGTTTCCCCTGCTGTGGAGCATAGGAGAATCGAACTCCTGACCTTCTGCTTGCAAAGCAGATGCTCTACCAATTGAGCTAATGCCCCATGTTCCTGGTGGGCCTAGCAAGAATCGAACTTGCGACCTCATCGTTATCAGCGATGCGCTCTAACCAACTGAGCTATAGGCCCTGGGAACGAAACGTAACATTACCCAGTAGTGTGCCATCGAGACAAATCGCCTGTTCAGAAGGGGTATTTGCTACTTCTGAACAGGCGAGTTGCGAACGGTCCCCTACTCCGCCTCCTCCTGGTGCCTGACCTGCAGGCCGCCGAAGAGGTCGACGATGGCGTTGTAGATCACCGCGGTCAGCGGAGCCAGGACGGCAGTGAGGATCGTGCTGATCGCACCCAGCAGGGCGGCGAAGGAGATGACGAGCCCGAAGCTCACCGCCTGGGAACCGCCGACATCGCCGATCAGGGAGTTCACCTGGTCCCAGATGCCTGCGGCGTCCATGCCGACGTAGAGCAGCGCGACGGCGATGAGCCAGGCCACGAGACCCACCAGGGACATGGCCAGACCGACGCGGAAGGCGGACAGGGGTGACACCCGAGTCACTGAGACGTCGCGTGTTGCCATCGGCTACTCCTGGCCCTTCTTCTGGGCGCGCTCGGCGGGCCCGTCGATGTCACCCTTGGCCACGGCCTCGGCCGCTTCCTCGCCCTCTTCCTCGACGTTCTTGTCGATGGCGAGCAGTTCCACCCCGTCCTCGAGGTTGACCAGGCGCACACCCATAGTGGCGCGGGAGGAGGGCCGGATCTGGTTGACCACGGTGCGGATGACGCCGCCGGCGGAGGTGATGGCGAAGATCTCGTCGTCCTCATCCACCGCGACAGCACCGATGAGACGTCCGCGCTTGGGGGTGTACTTGAAGGTGACCACGCCCAGGCCGCCGCGGCCCTGGGTGGAGTACTCGTTGATGGCGGTGCGCTTTCCGTAGCCGCCGGAGGTGGCGACAAGCAGGAACTCGCCGTCGCGGACCACGCTCATGGCGAGCAGCTGGTCATCACCGCGGAAACGCATGCCCTTCACGCCGGCAGTCGCGCGGCCCATGGGGCGGAGCTGCTCGTCGTCGGCGGTGAAGCGGATGGACTGGCCGAACTGGGAGACCAGCAGGATGTCGTCGCCCTCGTTGACCAGGGCGGCGCCGATGAGACGGTCGTCCTCGTTGAGGTTGATGGCGATCAGGCCGGCGGAGCGGGCGGACTCGTAGTCGGTGAGGCGGGACTTCTTCACCCGGCCCTGGGCGGTGGCCAGCACCAGGTAGGGGGCGTCCTCGTAGGTCTGGATCTGGATGACCTGGGCGATGCGCTCCTCGGGCTGGAACTCCAGCAGGTTGGCCACGTGCTGGCCGCGGGCGGTGCGGGAGGCCTCGGGCAGCTCGTAGGCCTTGAGGCGGTAGACGCGGCCGAAGTTGGTGAAGAAGAGGATCCAGTCGTGGGTGGAGCTGACGAAGAAGTGGCGGACGATGTCGTCCTGCTTCAGCTCTGCTCCGCGCACGCCCTTGCCGCCGCGTTTCTGCGACTTGTAGGCGTCGACCTTGGTGCGCTTGGCGTAGCCGGTGGAGGTGATGGTGACCACCACGTTCTCGCGGGCGATGAGGTCCTCCTCGGACACGTCGCCGGTGGCGGCGACAATCCGCGAGCGGCGCTCGTCGCCGTACTTCTCCACGATTTCGGCGAGCTCGTCGCGGACGATGGTGCGCTGGCGTTCCGGCTTGGCCAGGATGTCCTTGAGGTCCTCGATGATGAGCTCAACCTCGGCGAGTTCGTCGACGATCTTCTGGCGCTCCAGGGCCGCCAGGCGGCGCAGCTGCATGGCCAGGACGTGGTCGGCCTGAACTTCGTCGATGTCGAGTAGCGACATGAGGCCGGAACGGGCCTCCTCCACGGTGGGCGAACGACGGATGAGGGCGATGACCTCGTCGAGCATGTCGAGGGCCTTGACCAGGCCGCGGAGGATGTGGGCGCGCTCCTCCTTCTCATCGAGGCGGAACTGGGTACGCCGGACGATGACCTGGATCTGGTGGGCCACGTAGTAGCGCAGCATCTGGTCCAGGCGCAGAGTGCGCGGGACGCCGTCGACGATGGAGAGCATGTTCGCGCCGAAGTTGGCCTGCAGCTGGGAGTGCTTGTACAGGTTGTTCAGGACCACACGCGGCACGGCGTCGCGCTTGAGGGTGATGACGATGCGCAGGCCGACGCGGTCCGAGGACTCGTCCTCGATCTTGGAGATGCCGGCCAGCTTGGCGTTGGAGACCTGCTCGGCGATGTTGGCGATGAGGTTGTCCGGGTTGACCTGGTAGGGCAGCTCGGTGATGACGATGGTCTGCCGGTTGCCCACCTCCTCGATCTCGGTGACGCCGCGCATGCGGATGGACCCGCGGCCGGTGGTGTAGGCGTCGTGGATGCCCTGGTCGCCGATGATGAGGCCGGCGGTGGGAAAATCGGGGCCCTTGACGAAGCCCATGCATGCGTCGAGGGCCTCTTTCTCGTCCGCGTCGGGGTTCTCCAGGAGCCAGTAGATGGCGTCGGCCAGCTCGTTGAGGTTGTGCGGCGGGATGTTGGTCGCCATGCCCACGGCGATGCCGCCGGAGCCGTTCATCAGGAGGTTGGGCACGCGCGCCGGCAGGACGTCGGGCTCGCGGGTCTTGCCGTCGTAGTTCGGGGAGAAGTCGACGGTGTTCTCGCGGATGTCGCGGACCATCTCCATGGCCAGCGGCGACATCTTGCACTCGGTGTATCGCATGGCGGCGGGGCCGTCGTTGCCGCGGGAGCCGAAGTTGCCCTGGCCATCGACCAGCGGATAGCGCATGTTCCACGGCTGGGCCAGGCGAACGAGGGTGTCGTAGATGGCCACGTCGCCGTGCGGGTGGTAGTTGCCCATGGTCTCGGCGACGGGGCGGGCGGACTTCACATAACCGCGCTCCGGCCGGTAGCCGTTGTCGAACATCGCGTACATGATGCGCCGGTGGACCGGCTTCATGCCGTCGCGCACCTCTGGCAGCGCACGACCCACGATGACGGACATCGCGTAGTCGATGTAGCTGGTCTGCATCTCCTCATTGATGTCAATGGGTTGGATGCGGTCGAAGAGGTCTCCTCCACCGGTGGGGGTGTCGTCGCTCATGATCACCTATCTGTTGAGGGTGTAGATCCCCCTATACTACCCCCAAGCCACTGAGGGGCTTCTCCGGCAGTTTTCTGCGCTCCTCCCCCGCAATCTGCCACCATTCTGGTATCACTGGGACATGGCCATGACCCTTCGCCTGACCCCTGAACAGGACCGCGCCCTGACGCTGCTCGCCGGGGCCCAGGGCTCCAGCAAGCACGAGGCCGCCGTCCGCGCCATCGTCGCGGCCGCGAACCGCCTGCTTGCCGACGACGCCGTCGCCCAGCTCGCCCGCGACGTCATCCCCGGTCACGCCGATCTGGAATCCCGGATAAGGCGGGCGCGCGGATGACACCCCCCCTCACGCCGGAGCAGCTGCTGCTCATCGCCGATGAGTTCTGCGCCGCCCACCGTGTGCAGGTCCGGGATTTCGCCGCCCTCGTGGCCGCCGCGTCCGTGCCGGGGGCCCGCATCCACGGCCTCGCCGTGCACGCCGATCCCGCCGCCGCCGGCGCGGCCCTCGCCCGGGCCGTGGCCCGCCTGGAGCCACTGAGCGGACGGAACCGGGATTTCGCAACGGCCTGCGAGGCGGTTTATGTCCGCCTGGCGACGTGACCGGTCGAAACGCCCCACACTTCACAGCAGTCACAACAGCCACAATTCGGACCGAGGAAAAATCGCTTCTTTCTCAAATATCCTGAATATTTACCAATTTCACCCCCAGGCAGGGGAGGCTATGATCTTATCTTTTTCCCAATTGACAGGATTCTTTTCGCTTACAACCAATTTCTCATCCAACTCACTTAGTCTGTGAGACGTAGTCGGCGCTGGGATGATTTCCCTCAGCCGGCTCGGTCGCAGCTCCGGAATCGTTTCCGACGACCGATCCCTCTGTACTTCGTCCCTTAAGGAACACCATGTCCAAGAAGCGTATTTCCGCCGCAATCGCTGGCGTCGCCCTGGCAGCCTCCCTCGCATTCGTCCCCCAGGCCGGGGCCCAAAACAGCATCCCGGTCGAAGGCGGCACCCTCGTACTGGTTCAGACTCAGCAGGAAGGCGAAGCGTACATTTTCGTTCCTACTGGCCAATCGGTCCTGAGCCCCGAAGATCTGGCCGCAAACGGAGGTCCGGGTGGACCCCACAACTCCTGCGCCACCCATAACGCGGAAGAAACGTTCGTCACCTACAACGTTCAGGGAGCCCGGGAACAGACCGTAGAGGTCGAGGGCGAGAAAGTGACTTATTACATGCTGAACGCGAACTGCTTCCTCGATGAGAGCACACCGCCGACCACCGAAACCAGCACCACCGAAACCAGCACCACCGAAACCAGCACCACCGAAACCAGCACCACCGAAACCAGCACCACCTCCAGTCCCCCAACCACAGAGCCCACCGAGGTCTCCTCCCTCGGCGGCTCCGCTGCACTGGGCCTGTCCGGCCTCGGTTCTGCCGCTCTTGGTTCTGCGGCCCTGAGCTCCGGCTCCTCCCAGGGATCCTCCGACGGCCCGGCGCCGGGCGACGGCTCCGCTGACCTCTCCTCCGGTTCCTCCGACGACACCCCGCCCACCGAGGACTCCTCCCTCGGCGGCTCTGCCGCACTCGGCCTGTCCGGCCTCGGTTCTGCCGCTCTTGGTTCTGCGGCCCTGAGCTCCGGCTCCTCCCAGGGATCCTCCGACGGCCCGGCGCCGGGCGACGGCTCCGCTGACCTCTCCTCCGGTTCCTCCGACGACACCCCGCCCACCGAGGACTCCTCCCTCGGCGGCTCTGCCGCACTCGGCCTGTCCGGCCTCGCCGGGTCCGCCCTCCTGAGCTCCGGCTCCTCCGACGGCTCCTCGAACGACCAGGCTCCGGCCCCGACCACCACCCCGGCTGCTCCGGCAGCACCCGGAGCCCCGGCTGCTCCCGCAGTGCCGGGCACCCCGGGCCAGGGCGGAAAGGGTGACTTCGTCGATCACAAGGCCATGGCTCAGCAGCAGGCCGAGAACGCCAAGCAGTACGCACCGGCAAAGCAGCAGGCCGCCCCGGCCAAGGCTGCACCGGCTGCTCAGCAGCAGGCCGCCGCTCCGGCCCAGGCCGCACAGCAGAAGCAGCTGGCCAACACCGGCGTTGAGGGCACCATGATCGCCCTCGCCGTCGGCCTCATCGCCGCCGCCGCAGGCGCCGGCCTCCTGGTTCTGCGCCGCCGCTCCGCCTAAAACGGACGGCCCGCACCGGGCAGCATGACGGACCGCCTCGCACCCTCCGGGTGCGGGGCGGTTTTTCGTGGTTGAACTGCGCGGATGTCGATAATGACACGGTGGGGACATTCCCCGCTTGTTTCCTTGGCGGGATTGCGTGCTTATGTGTAAAGTCAGTAACGTTGTGGTTGCAGTCAATTAAAGTTACTTGTGTGATTAACAGGCTGCGGCGGAAGAACCACAACGCGGAGGCGATCACCGTCGTTGAACCCGTCCGGACCATCCCGGACGAGTTCAACCATGGTGATCGCCTCTTTTTCACCCCACCCGGCCGCCAGCCTGACGCTAGGCTGGCAACCATGACTGATCTCTCCCTGCTCCTGACCGACGACAAACGTCCCGCCGTGCTGGCGGACCTGGCCGCGTTCGCGGACGCGACCGTCGCCAAGCAGTCCGGCCTCAGCGGCACCGCCATGAAGGGCGCCGTGGCGGCCGCCAAGAAGATCGACGGCGACATCGTGTCCAAGGGCCTCAACCGGATGCTCCCGGATGTGCTCGGCGACCTCCAGCCGCACTGGCAGGCCTTCCGGAACGAGGGCGGAAGCGACTTCGGCGCCTTCCTCGCCGGCCGTAGCAGCCAGGTCGTGGACTCCCTCATGGCGATCGCGGACCGCAACGCCGAGTCCATCACCGTCGCCCCGCTGGCCAAGGCCTACAACGCCCTGCGCGGTAAGGCCGCCAAGGTCATCGAGCCGGAGATCCCCGAGTTCGGCCGCATCCTGCAGAAGCACATGCCCTAGGCACATGGCTACGGTCCGCCTCCTCGCTTTCGCCGACCTGCACCTGGGGAAAAAGAAGTCCCCCGGGGTGCAGTGGGCCTACGAATCCCTGGCCGGGGCCGCCATCCGCCCTGACGCCATCGTGTTCACCGGGGACCTGCTGGACAAGAAGAAAGCCACGGAGGCGGACCTGGCGGACGGCATAGCCCTGTTCCGCCACATCACCCGCGACCTCACCCTGCCCCTGGTTCACGTGTGGGGCAACCACGACGTCGGCTCCGGGATGATCCCCCGCTTCCCCGACCTCCCCGGCGTCCACCGCCCGCGCGGCGACGGGATCGAGGAGATCCGGGTGCCGGGCGTGCCCCTGCTGTTCCACGCCGCCAACGTCGTCGCCGACCCGGACCCGCGGGACCTGCTCAAGGACCTGCCCCGGGTCAACGAACCCGGCCACGTGGGGGTGCTGCACACCGAGGTCGAGGGCCAGTACACCAAGAACCCCTGCCTGCCCACCACCCAGGAACACCTCCTGTCCCGCGGCTACGGGGCGTGCCTGCTGGGCCACGTCCACTCCCCCGTCGTGCTCAACGACGACCCGTGGATCGGCTGGATCGGCATGGGCGAGATGCTGGAAATAGATATCCCCGCGCTGGGGTGAGCAGCGCGGGGATGTCGATAAGCAGGCCTTACACGTCCAGGAAGCGGACGTCCTTCGCCTTGCGGGTGATGAAGGAGCGGCGGGCCGCGACATCATCGCCCATGAGGATGGAGAAGAGCTCGTCAGCGCGCTGCGCATCCTCGAGGTCGACGCGGCGCAGGATGCGCTCCGTCGGGTCGAGGGTGGTCTCCCACAGCTCGTTCGGGTTCATCTCGCCCAGGCCCTTGTAACGCTGGATGCCGTCGTTGGTGTTGATCTTGCGGCCGGCCGCCAGGCCCTCCGCGATCAACTTGTCGCGCTCCGGGTCGGAGAACGCGAAGCCCGGCTCGCCCTTGGACCACTTCAGCTTGTACAGCGGCGGGTTCGCCAGGAAGACATGGCCCTCGGCGATGAGGTCCGGCATGAAGCGGAACAGCAGCGTCAGCAGCAGGGTGGCGATGTGCTGGCCGTCGACGTCCGCGTCCGCCATGAGGACGATCTTGTGGTAGCGGAGCTTCGAGATGTCGAACTCCTCGTTGATCCCGGTGCCCAGGGCCGTGATGATGGCCTGGACCTCGGCGTTCTTCAGCACCCGGTCGAGGCGCGCCTTCTCCACGTTGAGGATCTTGCCGCGCAGCGGAAGGATCGCCTGGTACATGGAGTCGCGGCCGGCCTTCGCCGAACCACCGGCCGAGTCGCCCTCCACGATGTAGAGCTCGGAGGCCACCGGATCCTTGGAGCGGCAGTCCGCCAGCTTGCCCGGCAGCCCGCCCAGGTCGGTCGCGGACTTGCGGCGCACCAGCTCGCGTGCCTTGCGCGCCGCCACACGCGCCTGGGACGAGGACACCGCCTTGTTCACGATGGCCTTGGCCTCCGCCGGGTTGGCGTCGAACCAAAAGGCCACATGCTCGTTGACCATGCGCTGGACGTAGGAACGGATCTCCGTGTTGCCCAGCTTCGTCTTGGTCTGGCCCTCGAACTGCGGCTCCGCCACACGCACGGACACGACCGCGGCGAGACCCTCGCGGCAGTCCTCGCCCGTGAGCTTCGGGTCCTTCTCCTTGACCAGCTTGTGCGCCAGGGCGTACTTGTTCATCAACGAGGTCAGCGCCGAACGGAAACCCTCCTCGTGCGTGCCGCCCTCATGGGTGTTGATGGTGTTGGCGAAGGTGTGCACCGACTCCTTGTAACCCGAGTTCCACTGCATGGCGATCTCGACCTCGTGGTCCGCACCCTTGGTGTCGAAGCCCACGATGGACGGGTGGATGGGGGTCTTTCCCTTGTTCAGGTGGTTGACGTAGTCCACCAGGCCGTCCGGGTAGTGGTAGACGACCTTTTTCTCACGCTTCTTCGGCGGCTTCGGAGCCTCGCCGGCGGGTGCCTCGGCCTCCTCGATATCGCTGTCGTCGAAGGAGGAACCGTCGATGGACGGGGCGGTGTCGCCCGCTTCGGCCAGCGCCTCCAGCTCGAGCTCGGTGTCGCTGACCCGCTCATCCTTGAGGGTGATGGTCAGGCCCTTGTTGAGGAACGCCATCTCCTGCAGGCGGCGCGAGATCGTGTCGTAGTCGAAGGAAACGGTCTCGAAGATCTCGGCGTCCGGCCAGAACCGGATCGTCGTGCCGGTGCCGCGGGCGTTACCGCCTTCGACCAGCTCCTCCGGGACGGAGTTGTTGAAGTTCTGGATCCAGTGCTTGCCGTCGCGCTTGATGTCGGCCTCGACGCGGGTCGACAGGGCGTTGACCACGGAGATACCCACGCCGTGCAGGCCGCCGGAGACCGCGTAGGAATCCGAGTCGAACTTGCCGCCGGCGTGCAGCTGGGTCATGACGACCTGGACGGTCGGCGCACCGGAGGGGTGCATCTCCACGGGAATGCCGCGGCCGTCGTCGAGCACCTGCACGCTGCCGTCGGCCAGCAGGGTGACTTCAACCTTGGTGGCGTGACCCGCCATCGCCTCATCGACCGAGTTGTCCACGACCTCCCACACCAGGTGGTGCAGACCACGGGGGCCGGTCGAACCGATGTACATGCCCGGACGCTTCCGGACAGCTTCGAGGCCCTCGAGGATCGTGATCGATGACGCGCCGTAATTGTTTTCAGCGTTTGCCACGTGAAACGAGTTCTCCTCGCTAGAAGGTAATTTCAGACCTCCTTAGTCTACACCTAATGGGGAACCACCAGAGAAGGGGTCTCGCGCCGTGGAGGGGCGTTCTCGCGCGTTTTCGGCGGATCCCCTCATCCGAAGGTGTCGCGCGGCCCGCGGCCCTTGACATGCAGCGGCCCCTTGCGCCAGCTCGGCGTCTTCGGCCCGAAGATCTTCAGTTCCACGATGATGTTCGGGCCCACCTTTTCCGCGATGACCTGCAGAATCTGCCTCTGCATCATCCGCAGGTTCGTGGCCCAGGCAGTGGAATCGCAGGTGATGAACAGTTTCTTGTCCTTGATCATCTCCACCGCCGTGTGCTGGGCGATCTTCTCCCCCACCAATTCGTCCCAGTGCCCAGTCACCCAGCCGCCGGCGATTTCCTTCTCCCAGCCCCGCCGGGAGATCTCCGTGCCCAGCACCGAACCCAGGGAATCCACCTCCAGCGGGCGCCGCCTTCGTCGGCCGTCGCGGCCGGTGGGCCGGCCGATCCGCGGCGGCAGGGTCTTCTTGGCGGCGGGTTTGCGCGGCGGCAGCGGGGTGGCGCCCCGCCGCTTCGCCGCCTGCTGCATCGCATCGAACGCGGCTTTGACCGGGTCCGGCTGCTCACTCATCGTCGGGCTCCAGCACGCTGACGCGGCCCTCCCCGGTGTCCCGGACGCCGACGGTGAAACGCCGGAGCGGGGCATGGGACAGCTCGCCGAGATTATCCGGCAGATCCCCGGCCACCGCGGCGGTGATGAGCACCTGCTCGGCCTCCGCCGCCAGCCTGACCAGCTGCTCGCGGCGGCCCGCGTCCAGCTCCGAGAACACGTCGTCGAGGATGAGCACCGGATCCGAACCGTCGCGGCGCAGCAGCCGGAACTCCGCCAGGCGCAGCGAGATCGCGTAAGACCAGGTCTCGCCGTGCGACGCGAATCCCTTCGCCGGCTGCCCGCCCAGCTTCAGCGCCAGATCATCGCGGTGCGGCCCCACCAGCGACATCCCGCGCTCGATCTCCCGCTGGCGGCCCCGGCCGAGCTCCGCGAGCATCTCCGCCTCGAGGACCTGCGGGTCCCTGCTTTCCGACGCCACCGTCGACCGGTAACCCACCTGCGCCGGCCGCGACTCCGGCGCCAGACCCGCGTAACCCTCCGCGATCAGGTCGCCCAGCTCGTCGACGAGGTTCAGCCGCGCGGCGGTCACCTGAGAACCCAGGGCGGCCAGCTGCCCGTCCCACACATCGAGGGTGGCCAGCGCGCTCGCCCCGTCGGAGTCCCGGTAACCGCGGCGCAGCGCAGCGCCCGCCGTCTTGAGCAGCGCGTTGCGTTGGCGCAGCACCTTGTCGTAGTCCGCCTTCACCCCGGCCAGGCGGGTACTGCGCGTGGCGATGATGTCGTCGAGATAGCGGCGGCGCTCCGCCGGCTCCCCCTTGACCAGCGCCAGGTCCTCCGGCGCGAACAACACGGAACGCACCACCCCCAGCACCTCCCGCGGTGAGCTCAGCCGGGTCCGGTTGATCTGCGCCTGATTCGCGGCGTGCGGTTTGATCAGCAGGTGGGCAGTCAACTCCCGGCCCTGGTTGACCGCGGTCGCGGTGATCCGCGCGTTTACCGCCCCCGCCCGCACCAGCGGGGCGTCGTGGGAGACGCGGTGCGAGGACAGGTGCGCGATGTAGCCCACGGCCTCGATGATGTTGGTCTTGCCGAAGCCGTTGCGGCCGAGAAACAGTGTGATCCCCGGCTCGAGCTCCAGGGTCAGCTGCGGCCAGCTGCGGAAATCCCGCAGATCAAGCGTCCTGATGTAGATGTGTGCTCACCTCCCGGACGAAGCTGGAACTAGCCCGGCAGCCGGACCGGCATGAGCAGGTAGGTGAACTCCGAGTCGGGCGTCGGGAACGTGCCGTCGGCGTCGGCCTCCGGCAGCTGCTCCGGCTCCGGGATGAGGATCGCGGGGCGGGAGGGTTCGGTGAAACCGAAGACGACCCGGTTGGTGTTGACCACTGCCAGACCGTCGCGCAGGTAGCCCGGGTTGAAGGCGATGGTCAGTTCGTCGCGGCCCGCGAAACCGCAGGGCAGGCGCTCCTCCGCGTGGCCGGACTCCGTGCCGCCGGCGGAGAGGATGAGCTCGCCCTCGCTGAACTGCATGCGGATCTGGGCGTTGCGCTCGGTGACCAGGCTGACGCGGCGGATGGCCTCCTGCAGCGGGGCGATCTCCACGGTGGCCATCGACGTGTGGGTCTTCGGCAGCAGGGGCTGGATGTTCGGGAAGTCCGCGTCCAGCATGCGGGTGGTGGTCTCGCGGCTGTCGGTGTGCACGCCGAACAGGCCGGCAGCGCCGATCTGCTCGCCTGCGCCGACGGCGATCTCCACGGGCTCCCGGACGTGGGAGTCCAGGGTGCGGGCGTTGTCGAGCAGGGTCTTGGCAGGGATGAGCAGCTTCGCCTGGACGTCCGGAGAGACCGGATCCCACTCGAAGGTGCGCAGCGCCAGACGGAAACGGTCGGTCGCGGCGAGTTTCACCTCGCTGCCGGAGATTTCCATGTGCACGCCGGTGAGCATGGGAAGAGTGTCGTCCTTGCCCGCAGCGGTGGCGACCTGGGTGATCGCCTCGGCGAACAGCGCCGGGTCGATACTCCCGGTGACCTCGGGCAGGGTCGGGATCTGCGGGTAGTCGTCCAGCGGGATCAGCGGCAGCTCGAAACGGGAGGAACCGCACGAGAGCATCGCTTTGGAGCCCTCGACGCGCAGCTCGACGGGCTTGTTCGGAAGCATGTTGACGATCTCCGCGATGAGCTTACCGGCGACTGCGATGCGTCCGGGCTCACCGACCTCGGCGGCGATGCGCACCCGCGTCGACACCTCGTAGTCGAAGCCGGCGAACTCCAACCCGTTGTCGTCCGCGGTGACGAGCATGGCGCGCAGCACCGGCTGGGTCACCTTGGTGGGCAGGCTCCTGGCCACCCACCCGACGGCGTTGGCCAGGTCGTCCCTGGCCACCCGGAACGACACTGCTTGCGACTCCATGCTTTCGGGCTCCTCGAAATATGTGTGATCCACCGCCGGAAGGACGGGCGGACCTGAAACAACAATCACCAACGTACCCCACGGTCCCGTCAGTCGAAATCCTGTAATTCCAGGAAGTCCCCCGCCGCGGCGGCCCCGGCCCGCCCTGCCGAGCTGTTCTCCCCACACCCTTTTTCTTCTTTAGAAATTACAAGTTTTAAAAGGAGTAGTAACAATAGGTCCTGTGCAATCTGTGGATGGGGCCCTGAATCACAAGGTAGCGGATCGAATACACGGTGTGATTCAGGGTGTGGACAACCTGTGGATAACTCTGCCCATCTGTGGATAAATTATCCACAGGCGGAGTTGTCCACAATTGCTCCCCACCCCGGACACCACTTCTCAACAGGGGAAACATAGTTATCCACAGGCCCCCGCCCGAATGTGCTCCCGGCCACTCTGTGACTAATCTCTCTGACTTACATTCTTGTAATTACACTGCTGTGGACAACCCTGTGGATGGCCTTCTTTTCTGGGGATGAATCGCAAAAACCCCAGGTCGCAGGAGGATCCTGCAGCCCGGGGCGGCGTCGATAAGAGCGGTGAGGTCAGGCGCGGCCGCGATTCTTGATCAGCTGCGTCAGCTGCTGGATCTCGTCGTACACGTCCCGTTTCTCCGTCATCTCACCGCGGATCTTGCGGTCCGCGTACATGACGGTCGTGTGGTCCTTGCCACCGAACTCGTTGCCGATCTTCGGCAGGGACAGGTCCGTCAGCTCGCGGCACAGGTACATCGCCAGCTGGCGGGCGTGCGCCACGGAACGGGTCTTGCCGGCGCCGGTGAGCGTCTCCATGGTGATGCCGAAGTACTCGCAGGTCACCTCCATGATGGCGGAGGCGGTGATTTCCACGTCCGCGGCGTCCGGGAGGATGTCGCGCAGCGCGATTTCCGCCATCTCCCGGTTGATCGGCTCGTTGATCAGGGAGGAGTAGGCGGAGACGCGGATGAGCGCGCCCTCGAGCTCGCGGATCGAGGACTCGAAGCGCGAGGCGATGAGCTCGAGGACGCTGCGGTCGACGTGCGTGCCGTCCGCCTGGGCCTTCTTCTCCAGAATGGCGATGCGCGTCTCCAGGTCCGGCGGCTGGACGTCCGTGATCAGGCCGCCCTCGAATCGGGTGCGCAGGCGGTCCTCCAGCGTGGTCAGCTGCTTCGGCGGACGGTCGGAGGACAGGATGATCTGCTTGTCCGCCTGGTGCAGGGCGTTGAAGGTGTGGAAGAACTCCTCCTGGGTGCCCTCCTTGCCCTGCAGGAACTGGATGTCGTCGACCATGAGAATGTCCAGGTTCCGGTAACGGCGCTTGAAGGACTCCTGCCTGTCGTCGCGGACCGAGTTGATGTAGTCGTTGGTGAATTCCTCGCTGGAGACGTACTTCACCCGCAGGCCGGGCTGCAGCACCTGCGCGTAATTGCCTGCGGCGTGCAACAGGTGCGTCTTGCCCAGACCTGAACCGCCCCAGATGAAGAGCGGGTTGTAGGCGCGGGCCGGGTTCTCCGCCACGGCCACGGCGGCACCGTTGGCGAAACGGTTGGAGGAACCGATGACGAAGTTCTCGAAGGTGTACTTCGGGTTCAGCGAACGCTCGCGGTTCGGGTCGTGCGCCGGTGTCTCCCGCTGCATGCGCTGGGACTGGTGGTACACCGGCGCCGCGGGGGCCGGGTTCGGCGGCGCGGCCGCGGAGCTCGACTGGTACTGCGGGTACGCGGGCGGGGCCGGTGGCTGCGGCCGGGAGGCCGGCACCTCGCGCTGCACGGGAGGCCTCGGCTGGGTCGTGTGCGATGTGTTCCACCCGAGCTGGTGATCGGGAATCTGCTGCTGGATGCCCTGCACCTGGGTCTGGACCTGGGTCTGCGCAGGGGCGGGCGGCGGGGCAGCCTCGGGCTGGATGGACACCGCCAGGCTGCAGGGCCGGCCGGTGCGTTCGGAGAGCACCTTCACGATGTGCGGGCCGAGGTCGTCCTCGATGACCTGCTTGGCCATGGCGTGGGGGGTCGCGAGGACGGCGTAGCCGTCGACGAGCACGATCGGCTGCACCAGGCCCAGGAAGGCCCGCTGCTGGTGGGTGAAGACGGGGATGTCGGTGTCGGGGCGTTCCGACTGGTCGAGAAGTTCCGCCTTGATCGCCTCCCAGGTCTGGGCGAGAGAATGCTGCTCATCTGTCAC